>CADCPM010000084.1 GCA_902803315.1 uncultured Coriobacteriaceae bacterium | reverse complement strand
TGCAAGCCGGGGTACAGACTTTGCAAGCCGGGGTACAGACTTTGCAAGCCGGGGTACAGACTTTGCAAGCCGGGGTACAGACTTTGCGTGGGCGGGTACAGACTTTGCGAGGGGCGTGGCCCCGATCCAGGGGCCACGCGAAGGGCAACGCCGTTCTACTCGCTCTCGTCGTCACCGCCGACAAGGGCAAGCACGCTCAGCGCCGTGGGTACGAGCTCGCTCGCGTCCTTGCGGAACGGATACTTGAGCTGGTGGCTCTTGGGAAAGTACACGCCGCGCTGCGCACGCAGTTTGGTTGCCACGCTGCCAGGCACCTCGATGCCCGTGTACACCAGCCGCCCGCCGGTGTACGCCACATTGGTGACGCCCAGGCGCTCGCAGCGTATGCGCATGCGCGTGCGATCGAATATGTTGAGCGCCGCCAACGGCATCCCGCCGTACTGCGCCTCGAGCTCCTTTTGCAGCCGGTCCACGTCAGCCAGCTCGTTTGCCGCGGCAAGGCGCCTATATGCCATCACGCGCTTGTCTACGTCAGGCAAGTACTCCTCAGCCAAATAGAAGTCCGCGGCCAGGTTAATAACAACCTCACTAGGCTCGTCACCTTCCGGCACCTCGCCGCGCGCCTCGGCCACGGCCTGACCCAGCATCTGCGTGAACAGGTCGAATCCCACGCTGTTCAGGTTGCCGTGTTGCTCGGCGCCCACAAGAGATCCCGCCCCGCGAATCTCCAGGTCGCGCATGGCAATGCGCATACCGCTGCCCAAATCCTGCAACTCTGCCAGCGCCGTAAGGCGCTCGGTTGCCTCTGGCGTAAGCGGCTCCTCGGCCGGGAACATAAAGTACGCGTACGCCTGCGTGCGCCCGCGACCCACGCGTCCCTTGAGCTGATACAGCTGTGCCAAGCCCAGGCGCTGCGAATCCTCGATTATCAGCGTGTTGGTGTGGGGGTTGTCTATGCCGCTCTCGATGATGGTGGTGGCCACAAGAACGTCCACTTCCTGCATCTGGAACTGCAGCATGACGTCCTCCACCTGCGCCGGGCTCATTTGTCCGTGCGCCACGGCAACGCGCGCCTCGGGCGCCGCCAGCTGCACACGCTCCACGGCATCCTCTATGGTGTGCACGCGGTTCGAAACGTAGTACACCTGACCGCCACGCCCCAGCTCCAGGCGCAGCGCGTCACTCACCACGTCGGGGTCGTACTCACCCACATACACCTCCACAGGCCGGCGCCCGGGAGGCGGCGTAAGAATAAGACTCATCTCGCGCACGCCCGAAAGCGCCATCTGCATAGTGCGCGGAATGGGCGTGGCCGAGAGCGTGAGCACGTCCACCTGCTCGCGCATGTTCTTGAGCTGCTCCTTGTGCTGCACGCCAAAGCGCTGCTCCTCGTCCACGATAACGAGGCCCAACGCAGCCGGATTGACGTCCGCCGACAAGAGCCTGTGGGTACCCACCAGCACGTTTACCTCACCCGCAGCAAAATCCGCCAGAGCGCGGCGCTGCTGAGCCGGAGTCACGAAGCGACTCAGCACCTCCACGCGCAGACCAAACGGAGAAAATCGATCAAAGAACGTGTCGTAGTGCTGCTGCGCGAGGATGGTGGTGGGACAAAGTACCATAACCTGACGCTCGTCCATACAGCACTTGAAGGCTGCCCGCAACGCCACCTCCGTCTTACCAAAGCCCACGTCGCCGCAAAGGAGTCGGTCCATAGGACGCGCCGACTCCATGTCGGCCTTAATGTCCTCCACAGCCCGCACCTGGTCGGTCGTGAGTTCGTAGGTAAAGTTGGCCTCCATGTCGGCCTGTGCCGGCGTGTCGGCCGCAAAGGCATGGCCCTTCACCGCGCTGCGTCGCGCATAGAGGTCCACCAGGTCGAACGCCAGCTTCTTGGCCGACTTGCGCGCCTTGTTCGTGGCGCGGCTCCAGTCGGCCGTGTTGAGGCGCGTAAGGCGCGGGCTGCTGCCGTCGGGACCCACGTAGCGCGTAATGCGGTCCACGCGCTCCAAGGGCACGTAGAGCTTGTCTTCGTTGGCGTATTGCAACAGGAAGTAGTCGCGCTCGCGGTCGTCCACCTCTTGGCGAACGATGCCGGTAAACAGCGCGATGCCATGGCGCGCATGCACCACGTAGTCACCAGGCTTGAACGGGAATGTGGTTGTGGTGGGGTCGATCCTGCGTGGCCGACGTCGCTTGGCATTGCGCGCCGTAAGGTCTCCAACCGAAAAGACCGCCACGTGCGCACCCGGCACCACCACGCCCGACGGCACGGGCGCGTCCACGAAGGTAACCACGCCCGCATCAAATCCATCGCGGTAGTCCCGCTGACGCAACGACTCCGCAAAGGGAATGGACTCGTCCAAGAAGCGCATCTTTAGGTGGTCGCGCGCGCTGGGGTCGGGCACGGCGAACACGATAACCGAACCGTCGCGCACGAATTGGCGCATGCGGCCGAGCAACTTGCTGTCTTTGCCCGCAATGCCTGGCTGCTGCACGCGAAGCTGAGCCTCGTCCGCAGACGCCGGTGCAGTCCGTGCGGTACGGACCGAGCTGGTGGCTCGAGCCGAACGGCCGGAGCGCGTGGTTCCCGCGCGCATAATCGACGACAAGGAGATGCGCTGCTGACCGCCAAAGTCGAGCTTCTTGAGAGGCGTAAACAGCAGGTCCAGGGCCTTGTCTTCCATGTGCAGCGCGCCTGCGGCATGGCGCACGTCGTCGGCCGCATGGGCACAGTCATCCAGCATGGCCCGAGGCTCCGAGAGGATCACCAGAGTCTCTTTGGCCATGTGCTCCATAGGCGACGCCGTCTTGCCGCCGTAGAGCTCGGCAAGGTAGCGGTCCAACTGCGGCGCATTCGCTCGCTGCTGGATGAGCTCCAGATCGGCTGCCAGCTGGGTATCCTCCATTGCGGGACGCGACAAGACCCGCGTGGCGCGCGCAATGGTTTGGTCGGTAAAGGCCAGCTCGCGACAAGGAACTACGCGCACTTCGTCCAGCTCGCCTATGGTTTGGCCCGTGGCGGCCACCATGCGACGGATGCGATCGATCTCGTCGCCAAAGAACTCCAGGCGCACAGGCGCCTTTTCCTGCGCAGGAAACACGTCCACGGAGTCGCCGTGCACATGGAAGGTGCCAGGTACGTCCACGCCTCCCGCGTTGGCGTAGCCCATGCCCACCAACAGGCGTGGAACGTCCTCAAACGGCACCTCGTCGCCCACCGCAAACGTGGAGCTGCAAAAGTAGCCCGTTCCCGTTGGGGGAACGCGCCTCATAAGCGCGTGCGCCGAGGCCACCACCACGCACGCCTCGGCCGCCGAAAGGCGCTCCAGCGCGGCACAGCGCGCGCCCACGGCCGCAAAGTCACAGGGCTTGTCGGACCACGGAAGGTCTTCTCGGTGCGGATAGCGCAGCACCACGTTGGTATCCAGCCAAGCGCCAAGCGCCTGGGCCATGCGATCGGCAGCCTCTTCGCCAGGGACCACCAGCAAGCAGGGGCGCGGCTCGCGGGCCCACAACGCCGCCACCAGCAGGGCGCGTGCACTCTGTGCTACGGCTATGGTCGTATCGGAGCCCTTGCGCATGTTCGAGAGCGCAGGGCGAAGCTCGGGGTCGCTAAGAAGACGCCCGGATATACGGTCTATGAGCATGTTTCTCCCTCGTTTTAGGAGGTAATTGTACCCGATAAGAGCGGCTTTCGCCCTAAATTGGGGACGACCCCAAGTTGCGGTCCAACGGATCACAACTTGGGGCCCGTCCCCAATTTTCGAATCGCAACTTGGGGCCTGTCTAAGTTAGCCTATCCCATGCAGCGCCTAATGGAACAGGCGGATCACGCCACGCGGAGAGCCGCTGGCGTACATGTTGCGCTGTACCACGCCCGCACCCATGATGGCCTCCACCACGGTGTCGTTACCCACGTATACCGCGGCATGTCCTGGATAGGATATTACGTCGCCGCGCTGGCGTGCCTCAAGCGGAACGTGCAGCGCCCGACCATAGTTCCAGAAGTTCTCGGCATCGTGGCTATGCCAACCGGAATTGCCCGTGACGTAGTGCGCCCACGGATTGAAGTCGTCGTAGTCCGTGCCGCCACCCAAGTCTATGCCGCACGCATAGGCGCACTGATACACCAAGCCGATGCAGTCCACGCCTACGCCAGGCGCGCAAGAGTAGTTCCACATATAGGGCGATCCCATGTACTCGTACGCGCGCGACACGAAGGCGTTTACGCAGTCGTTGCGTGATGCCCATATGCTAATGCGAGACTTCGTCACATAGTTCCACGGCGCACGAGCCGCACTTGTGATCTTAACGTTCTTGCTGCTCACCTGATAATAGCCCGACGGGTTTTGATATCCCATCTTGCTCACGTTTGCAGCGTTTATGAACGGTCGGTTCGTTGACCCAGGCGCTGCGCCGCCCTTGGCGGTAACCGCGAGCTGAATGGCCTCTAGGCGCATGCCCATACCCGCCGTGCCGGACTCGGCGCCATTCTTTGTCCATCCCATCCAACCGATGTTCTGCGCATGCACGCGATACCACACGTCGTAGTCCTTGGCCAATTCTCCCGTAAGCCGTACGCACAGCGCCTCGACGCGCAAGCCGCGACCGCTCGTACCGGCAGTGGCTCCGTTGCCGACCCATCCTTGCCAACCGATGTTCTGCACGTGGGTCTTTATCTGGATGCCACCCGAATGGTCGGAGCTCACGGTAGCCTGCAGAGCCTCGACGCGCAGGCCGCGACCGCTCGTACCGGCCGTGCCTCCGTTACCGACCCATCCCTGCCAGCCGATGTTCTGCACATGGCCGCGGTATCTAAGAACGGGGATGTCTATATATGCGAACTTATACGAGGAGCCGGAGGGTGCGGCAGCGCCCTTCTTCACAAGTCGCACCTGAATGGCCTCCACCGACTTGCCAAAGCCGCTACTTCCCGCCTTCTGACCATTCTTTGCCCAGTTGAGCCAACCGTAGTCAGACACGTGACAGCGGTAGTAGATGTCGTAGTTCGCCTGGGCCGTGCCGCTGAGGCGCATGGTAATCGCCTCTATGCGGTTGTTCTTGCTAGGCGTGCCTACGGTGTTGCCGCCTGTCACCTCGTTTTGCCAGCCGACGTTTTGCACGTGCGCACTGTAGTGCAGCTCGCTGTTGCTAAGGCCCGCAAGCTTTGCAGAGAAGCCATTTGCGACGGCAGACACACCCGTTATGCCCGCAACGTCGCCATTGTCCATCCAGCCGAGCCAGCCAAGCCCATACACGCTTGCGCGGTAGGTTATGCCCGTCTTAACAGCGGGGTCGGAGCCTTGAATGGACGTAGGCGTCTCACCGCCCTTGGGTACGAGGATGATTTGGATGGCTTCCAGGCGCTTGCCCTTGCCCGTGGTGCCGCCCAGCTGGCCGTTGCGCACCCACTTGAGCCAGCCGTAGTCCTGGGCGTGCACGCGATAGCACACGTCGAACTTTTTCGCGACCTCGCCCGTAAGGCGAATCTTGATGCCCTCCAGGCGCTTGCCCTTGCCCACGGTGCCGCCCACGGCGCCGTTGGACACCTCGCGCATCCAACCGTAGTCCTGGGCGTGCACCGTATACGCAATGCCTCCGTTGGTGCCCGCAGGCAGCTTTATGTTTATGCCCTCCAGGCGCTTGCCCTTGCCCGTGGTGCCGCCCAGCTCGCCGTTGCTCACCCACTTAAGCCAACCGTAGTCCTGAGCGTGCACGCGATAGCTCACCTGAGGAATGGACACCGACTCTATTTTGAGCTGATCGCTCTTGTCGTCGGCTTCCTTCTTGGCTGTTTTGTTGTCCTTGGTGTCTTCGGTCGTCTTCTGTTCGTCGCTACTTGCCGACATGACCTGCACGGGCTTTTCGTCAACTTCGTCCTGAGGGGTTTCGTTGGTTTGGTTCTGGTCGTCAGCGGGAGCTTCCTTGGTGCCAAACTCGGTTGCCACGAACTCCTTGCTCTCATCCTTGGTGAGGAGCAGTACCTGCATGTTGTTGACGAGCGCTTCCTTGTTGTTAGGAGCGGCGGCCTCGCCGTTCTTTACCCAGCCAAGCCAAGCGTCGCCCACATGGACCCGATACCACACGTCGTGGGTCTTGGCAAGATCATCGTTCACGCGCAGCTGCAAGTCCGCAAAGGCCTCCTTGGCCTGCGCGGGCTCGCTCTGCTCGCCCTCCTGCGATTCGTCCTGCGACTTTTGGGCCTCGGGCCACTCCTCGGGCCACTCCTCTTCGCCTGCGCGGGTACGGAGCTCCACGTTGCCCTGTGCGTTGGCAACGCGCACTTCGAGCTTGCGTATTTCCAGCGGCGTGGCATCTTTTGTCTGCTCGGTGGGAGCGGATTCGGGAGTCTGTGCCTCGTTGCCCTGCTCGGGGACCTGCGTCTCGTTGCCCTGTCCCTGTGTCGAAGCGGGTTCGGGGTCCTGTGTCTCGTTGCCCTGCACGGGAACCTGGCCCTCGTTGCCCTGGTTGGCATTGGCGTCCGAGGTCTTGTTTGCGGTGTCTTCGTTGGCCACCTGGTCCTCGGCATTCGCATTGGACTCGCCATTCGTGGTGCCCTGATCCTTTGCGGTTCCCTGGTCCTGTGCAACCTCCTCGGCCTTCTTGTTATCTGTGCCCTCGGCCTTAGTGGATTCCTCGGTGCTCACCGGAGCGCCCTCGGGATTTTGGCTCTCCTGAGCTGGCGCATCCTCGGACGCTGCCTCCTGCTGCGCCCGCTGTTCGTCTGCCAAACGCGCCGCCTCCAGCGCCTCGCGCCACGACGCAAACGACACCCACGGCGCCTCGTCGTCATTGGCGTTAACGCGATACTCGACAGCCGCCCTGAGGGTCTGGACTTCCTCAACTCCCTCAGCAAGCGCCGCCTGCGGCACCATGCCGATCACCAATAGAAGGCTCAACAACGAAGCCGCAATCCTACGACCAATCATGGAAACGCCCTCCCCTTTTTCACGCATCCTTACCACTCATCCTCTTTGAACGTGCCGATTGCTCGACTACTTACGCCAACGATTGGAATCGCGTGCCAGCGACGACAAGTACTGCTTCGAAGCTGCGACGCTATCCCAATCGGCTCGCCAGCTCCAGTTGTTCTCGGCAACGCCTGGGACGTTCATGCGCGCGCCATCGTCCAACACGAGCACGTCCTGCAGCGGCGTCATTACCACATCGGCGCTTGAGTGCATGCAACGCCACATGAGCTCGCGATACACGTCGTCGAAGTTGTCGTAGGGCCATTTGCTCTTGATCCAGCCCACCAGCGTCGACGTGTCGTGCGTGCTGGTATAGCAAATCTTGCCATTCGCGGGCGTATAGCTCTGACGCACGTCCTCGTTGGCAAACAGAATGACATCCATGCCGGGGAATCCCGTGGTGGCCACCAAAAAGCGCACAGCTGGCGTAATCGTGCCCAGATCCTCTCCAATAAAGGGCAGGCTGCCAAAGCGTTCGTGCGCAACGCGGAACAGGTCCAGGCCAGGACCAAAGTTCCACGCACCCTCCATGGCACCGCGACCGCCAGGAATGTTATAGTACGAAGAGAAGCCCAGGAAATGGTCGAGACGCACGTAATCGTACAGGTGCATCATGCGCTCCAGGCGCCGCATCCACCAGTCGTAGTTTCGCTCGCGCAGCACGTCCCAACGGAAGGTGGGGTTGCCCCATATCTGACCATCCTTGGCAAAGTCGTCGGGCGGACACCCGGCCACGCCGCGGGGGAAGCCCTTCTTGTCCAGATCGAATATGTCGCGCTCGGCCCACACGTCACTGGAGTCGGCACTCACATACATGGGCATGTCGCCGATGATCTTTATGCCGCGCTCGTTGGCATAGGTGCGAAGCTCCATCCATTGCTTCTCGAACACGTACTGCGCGCGACGATGCGTCTCGGTATTCGCCGCGATCTTCTCTTCCTCGTCGGCGATTCCCGGGCGATACTCGCGCAGGTTCTCGGGCCAAAGCGGCCAGGGAATGTCGTCGCCCACGGTTTCCTTAATGGCGCGGAATGCGACGTATGGCTCCAACCAGTCCGCGTTCTTCTTGCAGAACTCCTTGTAGCCGGGGTCTTTGTCCAAGCTCTCCACCAGCTCGTCCATATCGTTTTGGAAGCCCTCTATCAAATACGGGTTGCCGGCAAAGGCAGAGAGGCCCGCATACGGGGAGCCGAACTGGTCTGTGGGGTTGACGGGCAGCACTTGCCAATAGGTTTGGCCGGATTCGGCAAGCAGGTCCACAAAGCGCTTGGCGGGCTCGCCCAAGGTACCGGGCTCCCCGTCGTTGGGCAAGCTGGTAATGTGGCAGATAACGCCCATGCCGCGCTCCATAGGCTCCTGGAGTCGCTGTCCCTCGTGGAAGTACAGCACCGAGGTACCCAGCGGCCACAGATGGACGCTGCACGTGCTGCCGTCTTCGCTTATCTGCGGCTTTGCCCCCTGTACGATGTCGTCCACGTCGTCGGCGTGCATGGGCACCTGCACCGTATGGGCGTCGTTGAGGCTTGCGTTTGCCAACACGCATACGGTCGTCTTGCCCAACGTGCGCGTAAAGCCAAACACGTCGTCGTTTATCGCGAACGGCTTGAAGTCGCCCTCCTCGAACACCTCGGACAGAGACTTGCGCACCGCAATGGCATTGCGATAGATGGTGCGGCAGTTCTCGTTCTCGTTGCCCCAAGGGAAGGTGGCGCGGTTGTAGGGATCGGTATAGCCCTCGAGTCCCGCTTCGTCGCCGTAGTACACGCACGGCACGCCTGGCAGCGTCATTTGCAGCAGGGCGGCCACCCACAGGCGGCTTACAGCCAGGTTGCGCTGACCCTCGCTAAGGCGGAAGTCGCGACGCTGCTCCTCGGTGAGCTCGTCCTTGTTGGGCGCGTCGCCAAGCATGGTGAGCACACGCTCGCGGTCGTGGCTGCCCAGCAGGTTGAGGTTGCACAGGAAGGCCTCGCGTGGATAGTTCTCGCACAGCTCCTGCATGCGATCGGCAATGTTTCTGGCAGTGGTCTTGTTGGTGAGGTAGTCCAAGAGCGCCGTGCGGAACGGGTAGTTCATAACACCGTCCAGCTCGCTGCCCTGGAGGTAACGGCGCAGCTCGCCGTAGCTCACCTTGTTGGAGGCGTCCTCCCACACTTCGCCTATTACCAGCGCGTCGGGCTTCTCGGCAAGCGCCGCGGCCTTGATGTCGGCAATAAAGTCGTCGGGGAGCTCGTCTGCCACGTCCAGGCGCCAGCCAGATGCGCCCAGACGCAGCCACGTGCGCACGACGCCGTCCTTGCCGCAGATGAACTCGCGATACGACGGATCGTTTTCGTCCACGTCGGGCAGGTCGTCTACGCCCCACCAGCACTGGTATTCGCCGTCGGCGTCCCCGCCGAACTTAAACCAGCTGGCATAGGGACTGTCTTTGCTTTGGAACGCGCCCTCGTCGGGGTAGTTGTCGTACTTGTTGAAGTACCTGGAATCGCATCCCGTATGATTGAACACGCCGTCCAGGATAATGGATATGCCCATCTCCTTGGCTTCGGCGCACAGGCGCATAAAGGTCTCGCGGTCACCGAGCATGGGGTCCACGCGCATGTAGTCGGCGGTGTCGTAGCGATGGTTGCTCGCGGCCTCGAAGATGGGGTTCAAGTAGATGACCGAGATTCCCAAAGCCTTGAGGTAACCCAGGCGCTCGCGAATGCCATCGAGGTTGCCCCCATAGAAGTCCCAGGTGGATATGCGCCCGTATTGGTCCTTCTGATAGGTTGGCTGCGTGGACCAGTCGTGCACGAGCATGCGCGCAGGACCGTTGCGACCGTCGCTGAAGCTACTCTTTACCAACTCCAGCCAGTCGGTCCCGCGATCGAAGCGGTCGGGGAAGATCTGGTACACGATACCGTGCTCGTACCAGCTCGGACGCGTCTCGCGCGGCTCGTACACGGTTATTTGGAATGATCGCGGCTCGCCGTCGGAGAAGGTTCCCTCGCCAACGCCGCACTCGTTGCGCGCACCGTAGCGCCATACCGCGCCATCGTCGGCGGTAATGTTGAAGTAGTACCAAATCACTTCCGTCTTTGTGGGTGTAAAAGTGCCGGTAAGACGCACTACGCGCTCGCCGCCCTCTTCCAGGATCTCCGGCTTCATGGGAACAAGCGTTTCTCCCTCGCCATCCACCCACAGTCGAACGTTGCCCTGAGGGCTCTCGACGTCTCGCACGTCGATTGTTAGCGTTATGGCATCTCCTAGAGGGCACGCTCCAAACGGCGCGCGATAGGTTGCATTGGAAGTGTTGTGTAGCGCTCTCACGGTTTACGCCTCTCGTTTCCATAGCTGAAAAGTGCATACGGTACGCTATGGTAACGGATAAGGACGATTCTTGCCACTATGGATGCTTTGTGACGGTGTTGTGATGAACGTGGGCTGTTCGCGCGCCCACGCCTCCACCGACCCACAAGCGAATGCTGCCCGTGTCCCGTGCCCCAGCCGGCCCGCGGCGGCGACTCACGAAGTGAGCAAGCGAAGCGAGCGCGGAGCTGCACGCGAGCCGGCTGGGGCACGGGACACGGGCAGCAACCATGGGCTCGCACTCACACCGCTTCGTATGCAGTGGCCCGCAGCCACAAGAAGCGCCCCTTCGCCTCGTGTGAAGCGAAGGGGCGCCATGTTGCCTTGCCTGCCTCCAGGGAGGCCTTGATCACTTAGTCGCGACGCTTGTTGTAGCGCGTGACCTCGGGATGCAAGCTGTGATAGATGTCCAGGTAATCGTCTGCCGCACGACGCCAGCTAAAGTCCTCGGCCATGGCCTGAAGCTGGAGCTTCTTCCAAGCCTCGGGATTGGTCCAGAAGACCTCGCAGGCATTGAGCAAACAACCGGCCATCTCGTCGGCATTCATGTTTGCGAAGCTAAAGCCCGTACCTTCGCCCGTGAACTGGTTGTAGGGCTGTACGGAGTCACGCAGACCACCGGTCTCGCGCACCACGGGCAGCGTGCCGTAGCGCATGGAGATCATCTGCGTCAGACCGCAGGGCTCGAACTCGGACGGCATGAGGAACAGGTCCGCACCCGCATACATGCGATGCGCCAGCGCGCCGTCAAAGTCGATGCGCGCGCTCATCATGTCGCCGTACTTCCAATCGAAGTACTTGAAGGAGTCCTCGTAGTCCTTGTCACCGGTACCCAGGATGGCCACCTGTACGCCGCGCGCCATAAGCGCGTTCATGCTGTAGCGCACGAGGTCGAGACCCTTCTGCTTGGTAAGGCGACCAACCATGCACACCAGCGGACGCTCGGGATCCTGACGCAGGCCGAACTCCTCCTGCAGCGCGCGCTTGCACTCGGCCTTGCCCGAAAGATCGGAGGCGTCGTAGTTGGCGGGCAGGGTCTTGTCGGTCTTGGGATCCCACACCGTGGTGTCGATGCCGTTAAGAATGCCATACAGCGAACCAGCGCGACGGCGGAAGATGCCGTCCATGCCCTCGCCGTAGAACGGCATCTGCAGCTCGTTGGCGTAAGTGGGGCTTACGGTGGTAATAATGTCGGAATACAGCAGGGCAGCCCTCATGTAGTTGATGGCCTGAGGTGCGCAGTACAGCTGGTCACGCGCCGCCGGAACGTCGGCCAGGCCCAGCACGTCGTTGAGCACCTTGTCGGAGTACTGGCCTTGGAACAGCACGTTGTGAACCGTAAATACGGTCTTGACGCTTGCGCACTCGGGTATCTGCATGTAGAACTCACGCAGGAACACCGGCGCCATTGCCGTCTGCCAGTCGTTGCAGTGAAGCACGTCGCACTGCAGCTCGGGCACCTTGGCGATGGCCTCGCATATGGCCTTCGAGAAGAACGCAAAGCGCTCTCCGTCGTCGAAGTAGCCATACAGGCCATCGCGCTTGAAGTATGCCTCGTTGTCTACGAAGTAGAAGTCCACGCCTTGGTAGGTGAGCTTCTCGATGCCGCAGTACACGCTACGCCAAGCCAGTGGCACATAGAAGTCGTCTACGTGCTTCATCTGCTCCACGTACTCCGCCGGGATCGTCCCGTATTTGGGCGATATGACGGCAACCTTGGCGCCAGCGTGCTTAAGCGCGCGCGGAAGCGAACCCGCGACGTCGCCCAATCCGCCGCTCTTGGAGAAAGGCACGACCTCGGATGCTGCAAAGAGGATCTTGAGCTTTCTTCTTACGCTATCTGCCATGGTTAATCCCTGCCTTTGGTTGATGATTTACTAGTGCTTTTTCAGGTAAAGAATGTCGCCATCGGTGCCGCGCAGCTCGGTGCCAGCGGGAACGACGTTGTTCTTGTCGATAATGGCGTTCTCGATCTTGGCGCCCGTCTTTACGATGACGCCCTGCATGAGGACGGAGTTACGCACCGACGCGCCGGGCTCGATCACTACGTTGCGGCCAAGGACCGAACCCTGGACGGAACCGTAAATGCGATCGCCGGAGGCCACGAGCGAGTTGGACACCTTGGCGCCGGGCTCGTACTTTGTGGGCGGGTTGTCGTGGGCCTTGGTCTTGATGGGGCTGCCCTCGGCAAACTCCATGAGGACGTCCTCGTCCAGGAAGTCCATGTTGGCCTTGAAGTAGGAGGCCTTGTCGAAGATGGGCTTCATGTAGCCGTCGAACTCGGCGACCATCACGCGGAAGCGGCCATACTCGCTGTTAAGCGCCTCAAACAGATCGAGGTGGTCGACGGCGGCAAAGGAGTCGATAAGCTCGAGCAGCAGCTCGCGCTCGATGACGGCGTAGTCCAGGAAGGCAAGCTGATCGAACTTGACGCCCTGGTTCATGCTCTTTACGCGGCCGTCCTCGACGTCGAAGGTCACGACGTCGATGTTGCCGTCGCAGGTGGCGCGCTTGCAAAGCACGGTGATGTTTGCGCCGGACGCCTCGTGATCGGCGATGAGCTTCTTGACGTCCACGCTGCAGATGAAGTTGGCCGTGGAGAGCACGACGTACTTCTCGTGGTTCTTGGTAAAGAACTCACGGTTCTGCACGAGGTCGCGAATGAGGAAGCGCGCGCCGGTGCGGCTGGTGCCAAAGGCGGTGCCGGG
>CADCPM010000083.1 GCA_902803315.1 uncultured Coriobacteriaceae bacterium | reverse complement strand
GCTGCTCTACACCGACGGCGTCAACGAGGCGTTCAACGTGGACGATAAGGAGTACGGCAACGACCGCCTGGAGGCATTCCTGGCGGCCCACGACGACCTTGCCCCAGAGGAGCTGGTGCACGCGCTGCGCGCCGACGTGGCCGCCTGGGCCGAGGGCGCCGAGCAGTCCGACGACGTCACCATTTTGGCTGTTGAATTTGGGAAGAGCTAGCGGATCGTGCCGCTGCATGCACGTTAAGGAGCTGAATTTCGAGTAAGAAGCAGCCTTTTGCTGCGATTTAGCCTCTATTCGACCCCCGGTTTGAATCGAAGGAAAGAGTTAGTGTGCTTTTGGGGAAAAGCGATGGGTAAAACCCCAGTTGGCCATTTTCCAATTTGCGGAAAAGCACACTGCGTATTTTATGCAGTGTGCTTTTCCGCAAATCGGGCACGCAAAACCCCAGGAAATTATTTTAACTACTGCGGAAAACCACACTATTGGGGCTGTAGCCAAAATCGTTTCCCTCAAAAAGAAAGCGGGCAGGTGGCTTTTGCCATCTGCCCGCGAATTCTCTGGTGCCCCCGGGCCGATTCGAACGGCCGACACCCGCTTTAGGAGAGCGGTGCTCTATCCCCTGAGCTACGGAGGCGCGATTGCTATTGTAGCACCAAGTGCCACGCAATAAATTGAGGACGATCCCCAAGCTTAAGCGCTATTTGCGACTGAACAGCCCTTTGATTTTACCCATGGCCGTATTGTCGTCCTTCGTTGCCACTGTGCTCTTATTGTCGCTTTTTTGCGCATCCTTGCCCATGGTTTTGATCAGGCGCTTTTCGGACATGGAGTGCACGTAGGTGTCAATGTCCTTGCGCATGGGCCTAATAACGCGCCAGTCGTAAATAATGCCTGCTATAACCACCACATATGCGGCTGCCATGGCAAAGAGGCCAATGATGCCAAGCCAGTCGGGCGCAGCCGAACCCATTCTGCTTACATACATATAGAGGCCGATGGAAATCACCATAAGGACCACGCCGACGATGAGGAACTTCCACCACATCTTCCGGCTCTTCTGGTAGTCCTCACGCTCCTTCAAGATCTTTTGGGACACGTTATAGCGCAGGTCATCGACCTCGCGATCGTGCCGACGCTCAGCCTTGGCCTCCTCTTTGGTCTTGGGCTTCTTAGACTTGGACTTGCCGCTTGCATTGACCACACGTACGCCCTCGGCCTGCTTGCGAGAGGGCCTGGCCTTGGATGCAGATCGACGCGTGAACTTTTGAGACGAGCTGGCCGTGCCAGCGTCTTTGTCTTCATCACGCTTCATGCGGCCAACAATGCCGTTATCGAGGGCGCCGTTCTCGTCTATCTCTTGTCGCGCACCCTTTATGGTGTCCATTAATGACATGACGTTACTGCTCCTTAGCTGGTACAAACGCTTCGCCGGTAATGATTCTGTAGGCCTCCTTATAGCGTTCGGAGGTACCCTCAACGATATCTGTGGGCAGGTGGGGCGGCTCGCCTTCCATATCCCAATTGGCGCGCAGCCAATCGCGTACGAACTGCTTGTCGTAGCTGGGCTGAACCTCGCCCGCCTTGTAGTCCTGCGCAGGCCAAAAGCGGCTGGAGTCCGGCGTAAGGCACTCGTCGATGAGCGTAAGCGTGCCGTCTATAAAGCCAAACTCAAACTTGGTGTCGGCAATTATGATGCCGCGCGTTGCGGCGTATTCGGCCGCTGCGTTATAGATGCTCAGCGATGCGTCTCGAAGCTGCGCCGCCACACTATCGCCGACGATTTGCATGCAGCGCTCGTACGAGATGTTCTCGTCGTGCTCGCCCAGCTCGGCCTTGGTGGATGGCGTAAAGATCGCCTGGGGGATCTTGCTTGCCTCCACAAGTCCTTCGGGCAGCTTGATGCCACACACCGTACCGTCCTGGTCGTAGGTCTTCTTGCCCGAGCCCGTAAGGTAACCGCGCACGATTGCCTCTATGGGCACCGTTTGGGCCTTGCGCACAAGCATGGAGCGACCGGCCAGATAGTCCGCATAAGGCGCAAACTCGTCTGGATATTCGGCCGGATCCATGGTGATCATGTGGTTTGGCATAAGGTCGGCAAACTTCTGGAACCAAAACGCCGAGATGCGCGTAAGGATTTCGCCCTTATAGGGAATCTCGTCCGGAAGTATAAAGTCGTAGGCACTCACGCGATCGCTGGCAACCAAAAGCAGGCTGTCGCCGCAGTCGTAAATATCGCGAACCTTACCTTTGCTGTGGGGACGTGCCTCCATGCGGGACATCTGCCACCCCTTTCCTGTGTGAAACGTGCGCAAAACATTGTAGATGATAACGGGGCGATGCGAAACCACAACAGCACATGAGAAGCCCCCTTTTACCATTGAGTTACCTTCGACGGCAAAGGGGGCCGCTTCTACCGCGACTTGCGATGTGTTACGGGAAGGTGCAGCGTAAACGTGGTGCCCACACCTTCCTCGGAGTCCACCGAAATGGTTCCGTTGTGTCGATCCACGATTTCCTTGGTAAGTGAAAGACCCACGCCCAAACCACCGGCCACACGCTCGCGGCTGGCATCCGAGCGCCAGAAGCGGCTAAACACGCGCGGTATGTCCTCTTTCGCTATGCCCATGCCCGTATCCTGCACCGACAAGAGCACGTTGTGGCGGTCGCGAGCGACGCGCACGACTACGCTGCCGCCTTCTGAGGTATAGCGCATCGCGTTGCTTAGCAGGTTAACCATGGCCTCGCGAATGAGGTCGGGGTCGATCTCCGCGTAGAAGGAGTCGTGGCCGGTTTCGTTTTCCAAGGTAAGGTCGATGCCATTGTCTTGGAACAGCTGGCTGTGAGCCATAACCAAGTCGTCTGCGAGCTCCACCACATCGCACTTCTCCAGCTGGAACGGCGTCTTTCCGTTTTCCATGCGAGAGAGGCGCAGCATGGCATCAACCAGCCTGGAGAGCCTGCGTACCTCGGCACCTACTGTGGCCAGGTTGGTTTGGTCGGCCGGCAGAACACCGTCCTGCATGGCCTCCACCGTAGCCTGCATGGCCATGAGCGGCGTGCGCAGCTCGTGAGCCACGTCGCTGGTAAGCCGGTGCTCCAGCTTGATGTCGCGCTCCAGCGTGGTTGCCATGTCGTCTATGGTCTCGCCCAGGCGGCCAATCTCGTCGGTTCCGGATATTCCGGTACGAGCCGTAAGGTCGCCGTTACGGATCTGAGAGGCCGTTGTGGTAATCGCTTTAATGGGCTTGGCCAGAGCGCGCGCCACGAACACGCCAATAATGCACGCAAAGATCACCGCCATGCTTGCGGCGGTAATGATGGCGCCATAGGAACTCGTGCGGAACAGCGAGTCGCTTTGCGTGAGGAAGACGTCGGAGTTCATTGCCCAAAACGTAAGACTGCCTACCACCCTTGGAGCACTCGACCCATCCTCGAGCACCTCGTTAACTTGGATGTCGGCCACTACCACGGAGTCCTTGCGCGGGGGAAGGATTACTTTTTTTGACTGCCTACCCTGACGGCCCGCAATCAAGCCACCCATGGTGTTGTCGTAGAGGACGTTCTCTTCGCTGTCTACCAGGCGTATGCCCACTTCCTCCATGGAGCCCGACGCGGTGTCCACGTAGTCCAAGATCGAGTCGGTCCAGGCGTCCTCTTCGGCGTACTGCTGGGAAAGCGTCTCGGCCATTTGCGTGACCATGCGTTGCATGTTGTCGCGCGTGTAGGTTTGAAACTGCTGCTCCCACACAAAGGCGAGCACGATGGAGAGCACCACCGCCGTCATGACGGCGGTGAGCGCAAACGAAAGCGTCATGCGCGTGCTGTACTTAAGCGTATTGCGCGGTTGGCGCTTTATGGTGTTGTACGACGATACGCTTGAATCCACGGCCTCGTCGCGCGTGCCATGGTTTACGTGAAAGGCCACGTCCTACTTGGCGCGTGCGCGCTTGGCCTTGTCGCCCTTGTCGGGAGACTCAAAGCGATAGCCTACGCCGTGCACCGTATAGAGCCAACGCGGATTGCGCGGGTCGTCACCCAACTTTGCGCGTAGGTTCTTTACGTGACTGTCGATGGTGCGCTCGTAGCCCTCGAAGTCGTAGCCCAGGACCTTTTCCACGAGCTCCATGCGCGTGTATACGCGGCCCGGGAAGCGCGCGAGGGTGGTGAGCAGCTTGAACTCGGATGCCGTAAGGTCAATCTCCTCGTCGGAGATGGTTACCTTGTGACCCGAGATGTCTATTACCAGATCGCCAAAGTCCAGGACCTCGAGCTGAGGTTCGCTCTCGGCGTGGGCGCGACGCAACAGCGCACGCACGCGTGCCACGAGCTCGCGCGGTGAGAAGGGCTTAATCAGGTAGTCGTCCGCACCCAGCTCCAGGCCGATGATGCGGTCTTCGACCTCGCCCTTTGCCGTAAGCATGATGATGGGCACGTTGGAGGTCTCGCGAATGGTGCGGCACACGCGCTCGCCCGAGAGCTTGGGAAGCATGAGGTCCAAGATCACGAGGTCAAACGAGTGCTTCTCGAACTCTTCCACCGCGCTCTGACCGTCGCCCACGCCACGCACAATGTAGTTCTCGCGCTCTAGGTATGCTGCAACCGCATCGCGAATTGCCTTTTCGTCTTCAACCAGCAGGATGCGTTTCTCGTCTGCCGCCATAATAGTCTCCTTTGCCACAAAGCTGCCATGTTTATGGTACCCCTTAAGTGTACCGCAAAAGTGGGGTCGCCTTCCCGATACTGGGCTTCCACTCGTGGAAGGTAGCTGTTTGGGCGGGTTTGCGGGGTTTGTCCGCAGTGCAGCGGATTCCAGCAAGCCCGAAGCGCCCCACCCGCTAGAGCGCAAACGACCGAACGGTAACCGAGTCGGGATAGCCAGAAGCCTCGCTCTTAACCGTGGCAAACGTCACGAAGTCGCTCGACTGCCCCACCCGAGCCGGATATTCTCCGTAGTCCACGCATCGGTTGGCAGCCGTAAGAATGCTGTAGGTCGATTTCTTTACGTCCACCACAAAGTAAGAAGTACGGCTCTTAATAACGAACACGTCGTCCTTACCGGCCACATTCGCACTCGGCTCGCGCGCCAGACTCACAAACGGACCAGCGCTCGGGCCAATGTAGGTTCCCATGGTTCCAAACATGCCGCCCGAGCTATAGCTCGCCTCAATGGACACCACAAACCGGTCGCCAATCCTCGTTGCGTAAAAGGGCTTGACTGTTTGGGGCAGCACCAGCTGATCGACCACCGTGGCGAGGTTGTCACCAAGCGAATAAGCCGTTACGCCATAGTACACGCCCTCGTCAGCGCGCACGCGAGGTGCGAGTATAACCAGGTCGCCAGAGATGCTGGGCGCTATGGCAAAGCGACCCGGCGACTCAACCACCGACTGCGCGTTTGCGTCTCCCATCTTCCAAAGGTAGCAAAACGAGTGCTCGCTGGTCTTGCTTTTGCCAAGAGCGGGCAGCACCTGCCACAAAACCGCATTGCCCGCGCAGGCGAATCCAGGCGGATCGTAGTCCTCGCCGCCTTCCCATAGCGTAGTGGGCGTCCCATCTATGGCCCCGTTGTTAAAACGCGCCGCATACAGGACCCACGCATGCGTAAGCATGTCGAGCTCAACCCAGGCATACACCTCGTCCGAGCAGCGTACGTCATATATGACCACGGTATGGCTGTCGCCTCGCACATTCGAAACGACCTCGTGCAATTTGCCGTCGCTTAGGTTTATGGCACAGCCCTTTACCATGGGCGCCGCCGAGGAACCTGCTTGAGTTACGGGAATCCATGTACCCGCGGACTCATGCAAAACGCTACCGAGCGGCACTTTCCACGTCTCGCGTTCGGACAGAGACAGCTCGGCCTCTTCGTACTCCTCGAGCACGTTGATGGCCCGATCCGACTCAACCACCATGGGCTCGGGAACCTGTTGTTGCTCTGGATTGGTGCAACCAGGCAGCACGCCTATGGTCGCGCCCGTTGCGGCCGCAATGCCCAGCCCCTTAAAGAGGCCACGCCTAGAAATGCTAGGCCAGCGCACGCGCCTGCTCCTGGGCCTGCTGCAACGCAATGGTAAGCTGGTCTGCGCAAGACGTGCCTCTGCCTTGGCAATCGTTGCCCGCAAGCAACGCCACGATCTCGTCGACGGGCTTTCCCGACACGAGCTTGGCGACGGCCTTTGTGTTGCCGTTACAGCCGCCGGTAAACTCGACGTTTTCTATGGTGGTGCCGTCGTCGGATACGGCAACGTGAATGTTGCGCGGGCATACGCGCTTTGGGGTAAAGTCAAGTTCGTACATATTGCCCTCTTCCTTCGTTTGTCTGTACAGAGTATACCCCGTTGAATCCGCACTAAACGCAAAGCCTGCCCAGGCAGCGCCCGTCCCATAAGAATCGACAAATCCTTCCGGGTGCGCGAAAAGCGCGCGCTCGAACAGCTCGCGCTTCGCGCGAAAACTCGCGCGGCTTGCTTTCCAGCACACCCTCGCGGATTTGGCGATTCTTATGGGGCGGGTGCCACCATCTTCTACCTAGTCAAAGCTGAGCTGCTCCAGGCGATCGAACACGACGTCCACGCGCGTAAGGAACGCCCGTGGGTCAAAGATCTGGTCGAGCTCCGCAGGCGTGAGCTTGCACTCGTCGTCCGCCTCCAAGCGCTCACGCAGCGTCGCGCCCGCACGCGCCTGCTGCACGTCATCCCACACGGCCATGGAGTTGCGCTGCACGATCTTGTAGGCGTCCTCGCGGGTTATGCCCGTGTCCACGAGTGCCAGGAGCACCTTGCTCGAGAATATGAGACCGCGCGTGCTGTTGAGGTTCGCTTCCATGCGCGCCGGATAGAGCACGAGCCCGTCGATTATGCGAATCAGGCAGTGCAGCATGTGGTCCAAGGCGATAAAGCTGTCGGCCAAGGCGACGCGCTCGTTGGAGCTGTGGCTAATGTCGCGCTCATGCCACAGCGCCACGTTGTCGAACGCCACCTGCGCGTTTGCCTTTACCACGCGAGAAAGGCCGCAGACCTTCTCTACGGTAATGGGATTGCGCTTGTGCGGCATGGCTGAGCTGCCCTTTTGCCCGCGACGGAACGGCTCCTCCGCCTCGAGGGTATCGGTCTTCTGGTGGTTGCGCACCTCCAGGGCAAGCCGCTCGCACGTGGCTGCCGTGGTGGCCAGCACGCCCGCGAGGTACGCGTGGTGGTCGCGGCTCACTACCTGTGTGGACAGCGGGTCGCCCTCAAGTCCCATGTGCTTGCACACGTACTCCTCGATGAAGGGATCAATGGAGGAGTAGGTTCCCACTGCACCAGAGATGGCGCCCACAGACACCTGCTTGCGCGCGTCGAGCAAGCGGTCCAGGTCGCGGCGCAGCTCCCACGCCCAGCTGCCAAACTTCATGCCAAAGGTCATAGGCTCGGCGTGGATGCCGTGGGTGCGACCCACGCACAGCGTATCGCGCTCCTCGAAGGCGCGGCGCCTGCACACCTCGCCCAGCTCGCGAACATCCTCGATTATGATGTCGGTCGCCTGGGCAAGCATATAACACAGCGCCGTGTCGCCCAAATCCGAGCTGGTCATGCCATAGTGAACCCAGCGGCTGGGCTTGGGCTCGCCTTCCGGCACGTCCGCGTCGATGTAGGTGCCCATGTTGGTAAGGAAGGCAATCACGTCGTGGTTGGTAACGGCCTCGATCTCGTCCACCTCGGCGCGATCGAACGACGCATGTTCGCGAATCCAAGCCGCCTCTTCGCGCGTGATGCCAATCTGACCCATCTCGGCGTGGGCCTCGCATGCCAATATCTCGATCTCCTGCCAGATGGCGTACTTGTTCTCCAGTGAGAAGATCTTTCCCATTTCGGGCCTGGTATAGCGATCGATCATGTACGTTCCTCTCTCTTGCCAGGCAAAGGGGATACTCCCCATTGTCTGATGTTATTGCCTGGGCGTAGGCTACAGCGTCGCGCGCGCCTCCGCCAGCTGGGCGGCCACCGCGTCGTTGCCGGTTCCGCCGTAGGTCGTGCGCGCACGCGCGATGCCCGCGGGGTCCAGCTCGCCCACGATGTCTTCCTCAAACAAATCCGACGCCTGACGCAGCTCCTCCAGGGTAAGGTCCTCCAAGCCGCAGCCGCGCTTCTCGCACTCCAGCACGAGGTGACCCACCACCGCATGCGCCTCGCGGAAGGGCATGCCACGCTTGGCCAAGTAGTCGGCCACGTCGGTTGCCGCGCTAAAGCCCGTGCCGGCCTGGGCCAGCATAACGTCGTCGTTTACCTTCATGGTATCCAGCATGCCCGCCATAATGGCCATGCAGTCTCCCAGCGTGTGGGCTGCGTCCAGCGGACCCTCCTTGCACTCCTGCAGATCCTTGTTGTAGGCAAGCGGCAGGGACTTGCAGGTGGTGAGCAGCGCCATAAGGTCGCCGTACACGCGACCGCACTTTCCGCGCGTGAGCTCGGCGAAATCCGGATTCTTCTTTTGCGGCATGATGGAGCTGCCCGTTGAGTACGAATCGGAGAGCGTGATGAAACCGAACTCCGAGCTGCTCCACAGCACGATTTCCTCGCACAGACGGCTGAGGTGCATCATGGATACGGCGCATGCGTACTCAAGGTCCAGCAAATAGTCGCGATCGCTCACGGCGTCGAGCGAGTTGGGAATGGCATGGTCGAATCCCAGCAGCTCTGTGGTGCGCTCGCGATTGAGCGGATAGGTGGTGCCAGCCAGCGCCGCCGACCCCAGCGGATTGGCGTTTGCCGCGGCGCGCGCAGCCTCGAGCCGCGTGGCGTCGCGCGTGAGCATCCAAAAGTACGCCAGCATATGATGCGAGAAGAGCACAGGCTGGGCATGCTGCAGGTGCGTGTAGCCCGGCATCACGACGTCGAGGTTGCGTTCGGCAACGTTGGCAAGCACGCGGCGCAGCTCGTGGTTTCCCTCAAGCAGCTCGTCGCAGAGGTCCTTGGCAAGCAGACGGATGTCGGTTGCCACCTGGTCGTTGCGCGAACGACCCGTGTGCAGACGCGCGCCCGCCACGCCAATGCGCTCGGTAAGCGTGCGCTCTATGGCCATGTGCACGTCCTCATCGTTTATGTCCCACACAAAGTCGCCAGCCTCGATTTGGGTCGCGATCTGCGTAAGGCCTTCCACGATGGCCGCGCGGTCCTCGTCCGAGATGACGCCCTGCTCGGCAAGCATGGTTGCATGCGCAATGGATCCTCGTATGTCCTGCTGGGCCATGTTTTTGTCTACTTCAAGAGAAGCGCCGAACTCCTGCGTGAACGCGTCCACGCCGCCCTCGAACCTACCGCCCCACAATGCCATGACTGCCTCCTGTTGCTGTTTGTCGTTCGCACCATTCTAGCCTATGCGCAGGGGAGGTTGGCCCGGCGGTTCCGGCACGACGCTAGAAGCTGTGGCCGCCGCCACCGCCGCCGCCTCCGCCACCGCCGCCACCGCCGCCGCCGTGGGAGCTGGAGCTGTGATAGTGCTTCACGGACTTGGTAACCACGGGCTCATTAATGAGCACCTCGGGCATGGCCTGGGAGCGCGCCTTGCTAAGCGCGGACTCGTCGGCACGCATAAGCTTCCGGCGCCTGAACATCACCCATACGAAGGTGCCGATAATGCCCAGCACAATTGCGATGAGCGCGTTGGTTATGTGCTTTACCGGACGAGCGATCTGCCCACCTTGACACTTCACCAGAATCTGTGAGAAGGCCTCGTTGGCACACTCGTAGTACTTTTTCTTGGTAGCCAGCTTGTAGATGTTGTCGGTGATCGCCCGCGCGTCGCGCTGATCCACAAAGGCCAGGCCAGCTTTGTTGGCGTACACGTAAATCTCGCGATTGTCCATGTCTATGAGGAAGACGACGGCAGGTCCGGAGCCAAAGGTTCGCTTTAAGAACGATGCGGCATAGCTCTCGGGTGACGACGAGTTGCGACTCGTGGAGGCAAAGCCGGCGTCTATGTACTCAGTAAGCGCGCCGTAGTCGTCTATGAGCTTCTGCTCTTCGCTATTGGTGAGCAGATCGGCCTCGTCTTCTATGACGAACTTGCGAGAGCCCTGGCTACCGGTGTAGGAGCTGGAGGAAGAGCTGGTGGTGGAGGAGCTGGAAGAGCTGCTCGAGGAGGAGCTCTTCTTGGAGGAGGAGTATGTGGAAGTAGCGGCCCAAGCAACGTAAGGCACAAAGCAGGAGCAGAGCAGTAAGGCGATGAGGGTCGCGGCTAGGAACGTGCGCTTTTTCATTGCTTTACCTCCGTCCTTTCGAAGAGCTTCGGCAGCGGACGCGTCGTTGCGCGATTGAAGGTAATCATCATGGCCACGGCGGCGATTACCAGGCCCACGATGCACAGCGCATCGCCCAGGTAGTACCAGCC
This sequence comes from uncultured Coriobacteriaceae bacterium, assembly GCA_902803315.1. Lineage (GTDB taxonomy): Bacteria > Actinomycetota > Coriobacteriia > Coriobacteriales > Atopobiaceae > RUG440. Next base: position 1,622 of record CADCPM010000083.1, on the reverse strand, counting down.
GTCGTTGACCGGAGAGATAATGATGATTGCAATGTTGAGCAGCACGGTAACGAGCAGCACGATTGCCGAAACGATTGAGCTGGAGTTCTTTACGCTCTTGTTCCACGACGCGACCTTAAAGGTTACGTACCCCACAATGGGAATCGACACGATCGGGAACAAGATCTTAGCGATTGCCACCGCTGCGGTGCCGCGGCCAATGTATAGCAACATCACCAAGAAGATGATACCTATCATGCCGACGACTTCCAGTATCGTGCGGACCCCCTCGTTCATGCCCTTCTTCTTTTTCTTCTTCGTCTTCTTGCCGGCAGGGTTGGACGCATCGTCTCCGGTTTCGAGGTCGTCCTCGTCCAAATCGCCCTCCCAGCCCTTGTCATTCGCGTGGCTCGCGCTCTCGTATTCCGTTCGCGCGCTCGTGAGTATGCAGAACGCCATGGCAATGGCGGCCAAAAGGCTGATGGCAGACGTGATGAAGGGCGTGGGCTGGAAGAGGAGCTCCAGAATCGCGAACAGAACGGCGCTCGCGATTACGCAGCGAAGGGCGAACGCCTTAAGGTCCAGGGGCAAATCCGACACGACCTTGCCCGTGGCACCGTTAACCACGGCATAGGCCACGCGGTCTTCCTTGCGCCACGTGAGGAACCACAGGGGCAACAGCGCGGAATGGTGTCCCGTCGTTTGGGCTCCCACCTCTGCGTCCTTCTTGCTTACGCTTATGCCTTTGGTCCCGCTCATGTGCTTGGAGATGACCTCCACGAGGTCGCCGCTCGCAACCTCCTGGGCATCCTCGTCGTACAGCTTGGGGTCCACCGTGGAGGAGTCGGCGTAGAAGCCTGCGAGGTAGGCAGGGCTAAAGGGCTCCATAAGGTCCAGGTCGTAGGGCTGAACTCGGTTGGAGATCGTGTCGTCCAAATACTTGCTGGCGTCGAAGGACACGCCTCGCTTGTATACCGCGTCTACCGTGGCATCGATGGCGTAGTGGTTTATCACGTCGTAGCGGGAGTTGCGCTCGACCGTCTTCGTGCCCTTTACGCTTGCGGAATCCAAATACACGTCGTACTGGAAGTACGGCATGTAGATGCCTACGAAGTTTTGGATGAACGACGGGTCCCTAAACTCCTTAGGAAGGCACCCCACACCCTTGGTGTACTTTCCGTACAGCTCGACGCAATTCTGTTTGTCCACTTTAAAGGGTACGATTCCTTCGACCTCGTAGGTGGCCCCACGCTCGCGCACCATGGACTGTCCGCCGCAATAGGGGCAGAAGCCAATCATGGAATCCTCGGTTCCCTCCAATGCCGCGCCACAGTTTTGGCACGTGAACCGAGCCATCGCAGACGCTTCGCCCGCGTTGGTTTGAGTAGCGTCCGTGGCACCTTGGTCTATGGCTTCGTCACGCACCACAAAGTCGTGCGGATCGCACTCCGACCCGCAATGTAGGCACTTCATGCGCTGCGTTGCCACGTCAAACACCATGCTGCCGTTGCAGTTCATGCAGTGAAACGCCATCGCACACCCCCTTGCCTCTGGATACTAAACATCCCCCGGCATAGCCGGGGGGTTTATTAACGCCGCATAGCGGCTTAGTACACATGCGGCGTAGCCGCGGCCAGCGGGTG
>CADCPM010000082.1 GCA_902803315.1 uncultured Coriobacteriaceae bacterium | reverse complement strand
CCAAAAGGACCACGCCGAAGATCCCTTCGACGCCTTTACCCACCCCACGCACAACATCAGTCTACGGGACTTCATCGACATGATGACGTTTATCCAAGGCAAGGAGTGGGCGCAAAAGGTTCCCACGAGCCTACCAATCTTGCTTATCGCAGGAGACCAGGACCCAGTTGGTTGCTTTGGAGAGGGAGTATATCAGTGCGCCAACTGGCTCATTGATACGAATCACGACGTAATTACCCAACTGTGGAGCGGTTATCGTCACGAGATTCACAACTACGACGACATTAAGTTTGACGTGGAGCAAACGGTAATAGATTGGCTGCTCGCACACGCAGCATAACGAACATTGTGGATGCGAGGGCACATGGACGGACTGTTGGATATAAACGGCGCCAAGAACATGGCGCGTTTCATATCGGTATGTTTCCTGCTAATACATATGGTGATGACCGCGATTTTCTGGCGTTGCGGGGTAATGCCGATGGCCTTCTTCAACATAGGAAGCGTCATCTTTTACGCGCTTTCGTTCGCCCTCATCCAAAAGGAGCTGTTGGGTCTGTATACCGACCTCGTATATCTTGAGGTCGTGGCCCACATGACCTGCGCGATACTTCTTACTGGTTGGGGCAGTGACTTTCAGGTAACCCTTGTTGGCATGAGCTCCTTCGCATTTTTCGCGGAGTACCTGGAACGGTATCTTGGCATCAGGCATGCCCACGCGTTGCCCCTTTGCATCCTTGGTGCTATTGCGTATCTTTCCTCATGCGCTGTGTGTACCCTAAGACCAGCGCCCTACAGCATGCCCGATGCAGTGTCGCTGTTCCTCAAGCTCTCCCTAGGCGTCATCGTGTTTGCCGTTTCAACGGCCGTCCTGCAAGCCTTTGTGCGCGAGGCAACCAAATCGGAGAAGGCCCTCACAAGTCGTTTGATGCATGACAAGCTCACTGGCCTCCCAAACCGATACTACGTGGCAGACTATTTGGGAAAGCTCGCCAAGAGCGGTAACCTGAATAAATACTGGGTTGCGCTTGCCGACATCGATGACTTTAAGAAAGTCAATGATACCTATGGTCACAACTGCGGTGACTTCGTTCTGGAAAGCATCGCCAATCTACTGCAGGAAAGCTTGGGTAATGCTCAGGTGTGTCGTTGGGGCGGCGAGGAGTTCCTTGCGGTGGGTCTTATTGGCAACGACATGGAGTCGCAGATAGAGCTGCTTGATCGAGCCAGGCAAACCGTCGAAAAGCAGTCCCTGTGGTATGAGGAACACCGCGTTGGCGTAACCATCACGCTCGGTGTTTCACCCTATGAGGAGGGCTACACAACAACCGAGTGGATCAACGCCGCAGACGAGAAGCTCTACGAAGGAAAGAAAAGCGGCAAGAACCAAGTTGTTATGTAGACTGGCAAAAAAGCTGACAAGCGACCTGTCCCCTTGTCAGCTTTTTGTCCGTTATGGCGGCGTCATTGTTCGGATGCGCGGATGCGGTACGCCTGAGCTGCGCCACGACATCCGAAGTGTCCCGTGACGCTTCGGTTTGGTTCGAGCTGTCCAACAGGCTTAGCTCACGCTCTCCCACAAGAACAAGCTCATGCAAAGATTCCTTCGCAAGCATCTCGGACACGATTTGGCAATAGGCGTTGGTAAAGCTTTTCGCCCAATCCACGCTGTGCTTCCCGTTGTTGTAGCGTAGCTCAGCCTGGCAGACTCCGCCGCTTGGCAGATCTTGCGTGAATACGATTCCGCCTTCTTCGGCGGGCTCTGCGTCGCAACAAAACAGGAAGGGAAGGTTCAATCCGAGGGCATCGGCCAGCTCCGCGCATTCGGGCGCGTCATGCATATAGCCTTGTTGCAGCTCTGACTCTGCCTGCTGGACAAGCGCCACCACGCTGTCTTGCTCTTTTAGGTTCAACCGGAAGGGGATGGCCCTCTCCCCCCTTTCCTTGGACGGAATGGTTCTAAAGAGCACGTCTTCCTGCCCGGTAAATACAGCCAAAAGGTATGCAAAGGCCGCGGTAAAGAATGCTTGAGAGGTGCTTTTTGCTGCGCGGCAGAGCTCCGTCATCCTTTCCTCGTCAACGGAAACGCATAGGGAAAGCGTTTGATGACTGCCCGTTTCCCAGCAATCAGGTTCCGGCTCGCACTCCGTTTCGCAATTGGAGAGGAGGTCGAGCCAGTATTCCGGTATCTTCTCACTCGCTTGCGCAGCATTATGTGTGCTCTCGGATATTTCGCGGCTTATGTTTCCCCCTGACTTAGCTCGCTCATTTTGCGCTTTTGTCCTATCACTCCCCAAACACATTATCGTATTGTTTTGACCATAATGCCTCGCAGATGTGACAAGGGGACAGGTCACTTGTCAGCTTTTTGACAAGGGGACAGGTCACTTGTCAGCTTTTTTATTCAAGCCCTTCGAGCATCTCTTTAAGATCGCGGAAGAAGGGGTGCGGGTCGCACTTCTTTACGAAGCCGCCCGAAAAATAGCCATGGTCGGCGTGAAGGTCGCCCATAACGTTCCACACGCCCCGCTCTATATTGTTCCGATCGAACGGCTTGCTCGGCGCGCCAAACGGAGCACGGGCAGACAGCGTGTTGACAAGACCGTCGTTGGCGTGCCAGTCGTCCCCCATCTTGATGCCTTCGTTCGTAATGCCGTTATAGCACCCCATTAGCGTGGCAGTTTTTACGAACAAGGGGTCCATACGAGCGGTGTCCACAACGCGCGCACCACCTTCGCCTGGCTTCGTCGCATCGCACGCCACCGAAAGGTAGTACACGTGGTCTAGCATAGGCATACGCTCGTTAAGTTCCCTTGCGTTGTCCACGCGCATGTCGTAGTTTGCCCAATCGCTCGTCGCACGATCGTCCGCCTTGATCTTGGTACTCCTTTTGAGTATGCGATCAAAGAACCTGTGTCTTAGTGACACCTTCACGCGCTTTGCGTCGAAGTTGGGATCTGCCCCAATCTCGTAGGCAGTGGTTCCGTTTGTGGGCGCGGCCAGGGTTACGATGGCAAACACACGGTCAGACATGCCGCCAACGAAAAGCGGGCTCAGATCATCCTCGTCCGCTCCCGCGCGCTCTTGTTCGCTACCGTGGGCCAACAGCTCGGCAAAGAGCCGTATCGTCGCTCCGCCAAACGAATGGCCTATGAGCACCAGCTCGGTGTTCTCGTCCCAAGAAGGGATGAGTGCGTCACCGGTAAAGTCTCGTCCATAGCGTGCATGGTGATTCTCTTCGCTGTGAACCCTACCGTAGTCCGTGCGCACGCCGGCTATCTGGGCATAGAGTTCGCACGCGCGGTCCCATGCGCTGCCCTGCGGAGAAACACTTGCGGCATAGGCCGCAAGACCCTGATCCCTCCATTCGGCAACAACATCACCCGAGGCTCCACCCCAATACGGCTTCTTCCTGTATTTCTCATCGTACTGTCCGCAGCCATTGAGACCATGGCAGAAAACATAAACGCGATTGCTCATAAAGCATCCATCCTTTCGCATTCAACAACGAGTGGCGATAGTAACAGATTTTGTCATTTTGGGCAGTTTGCTACAGCTTTCGGACTATGTCAGCCACCAAAGAGGAAGACCTGTTGCTCTTTGTCCTGTCGCGCAGCGTATGCTGCAGCGCCACAAGCACCGCAACGACCTCTTGCTCCAATTCCGGACGGTATATGTCGATGGCGTACTTGTCTTTTATGGATATGAGCTTCTTGCCCACAACGGCAATGATGTTCTCGTTTTCGTCGTAAATCTCGAAGTTCAGAGACGCATAGCTGCCTCGCAAGGTCCAGCCTAGATCCGAAATCTCGGCAGTGTCGTCAATAAGCTGGAATAGCTCGTGCGCTATGTCGAACCGGGTGCCATCCGCCATCGTAACGCGATGGTACTCTCGCAGGGTAAGCACCTTTTTCTCCAGCTTGGCAACAAGCTTTCCGCGCGCGTCAGTAATGGTGGTCTTGTCATGAAGCGATATGGAACGAGACTTGGCACGATATGCAACCGAGCCATCCTCTTCAACAATCTTGGTCTTCTGCCTGAAGGACCAGAAGTTGGTGGAGATGAAGAGCGAATGCGAAGGAGTGCCAAACTGTTCGACGTTCACTACATTTGCCTCTTTACCGCGCTCTCGATAACGAAGGATTTTGGAGAATGTGCCCATGCTGCCCCCTCTTACCTTTGCTTCTTTGTTACTTCCTTACTTGTTCGTATTGAATAATACGCAAAGCTCATCTGTCGATTGCGCGGCACACAAAACGTCCTTGTTCGTTGCTGGATTCGCGAACGGTGCGGACGGTGGGTGCCGGGATTTGCTGGATTCGGCCACACTGTGGCCATTCCCAGCAAACCCGGCCGCACCGTTCGCGACCACAGCAAATCCCGGAGGGCGCTTGCTCGAATCGGCCGCACTGTGGCCGAATCCGTCCAACCCCGCCGCACCGTTCGCGATCACAGCAAACAGTGTCTACGCGGAATGCCATACGACTCGCGCACGTTGCTGCACTAAACATCCCCCGGCATAGCCGGGGGGTTTATTAACGCCGCATAGCGGCTTAGTACACATGCGGCGTAGCCGCGGCCAGCGGGTG
>CADCPM010000081.1 GCA_902803315.1 uncultured Coriobacteriaceae bacterium | reverse complement strand
GTAGCTCAGTTGGTCAGAGCGTCCGGCTGATAACCGGGAGGTCACAAGTTCGAGCCTTGTCAGGCCCACCATCCTTTGACAATAAGCGCCCCAGCGTGAGCCGAGTCGCCGCTGGGGCGCTTATTACAGGGGGACGTAGCTCAGCTGGGAGAGCGCGGGCTTTGCAAGCCTGAGGTCGTGGGTTCGATCCCCATCGTCTCCACCAAACGTAACGAGCCGGGTATTCTCCCGGCTCTTCTCATAAGCGTGCAAAACGGGTCAGCCCCCTTTTGCACGCTTTGCACAATACGGGTTGCAAAATCGAAAATACGCTAAAATACACACGCATTACCGCACTACAAACGCAGAAAGGCTCGACTGATGGCAAAGAAGCCCACAACCTTTAGTATGCGCATGCCCGAGGATCTGAACGAGAAGATCCAGGAATACGCCACCACGCACAATTGCACCAAGGCAGAGGCCATGAGCCACTTTGCCCGCGCGGGCATCGAGCTCGAGGAGAACGGCCCCGCAGCCGCAAGCCCGGCAAATGGCGACGCTGCTTCCGATCCGGCGGCAGCCGAGGCGCTCGCAAAGATCCAAGAGCGTCTGGAGGCGCTGCAAAACCTCCCCACCATAGAGTCCGGGCCCTCCACCGCCATTGTCCCCGCAGACATAAAGGACAAAATACAATCGTATTCTGCGCAGCACGAGTGCAGCGAACACGAGGCGCTTACGTATTACGCGAGGATAGGCATACAGATGAGCGCCAGCGACCACCCGGCGTCGGCAAGTGAGGTGGCGGAGCTGGCACGCCGTCTTGACGTCCTGGCAAAGGACGGTCAGCAAAAGAACGAGCAACTCAAGACAATGACCGAGCTCCTCACGAGCATCCGTGACTACACCAAGCCGGACGAGGTCGAGCTGGAGGGAGAGCTGGCCGAGCAGGAGGCGGAGGACGTGGAGGACAGCGAGCTCTCCGAGGAGGAACGCCAACGCATCGCCGACGAGCACACGCGACAGATCGTGAGCGACGTCATGGGCAACTACATGGAAAAGGAGCGCCAGGAGCGCGAGGCGAGCGAGCGTCGTGCGGCCGAGCAGGCCAAGCACCTGGCACCGCAGACTCCCAACATCATGATCTGGATACCAGTTCTGGTGGCCGTCATCGTGAGCCTGGTAATCGGCCTCGTTGTGATACTGACTCGTTAATACAGGAGAATACGTATGAATAGCAGGGATAATACAGAATACGGAAGTGTATCACCCCAGTTGGACGACCTTTCCAGCACCTTGATGGGAGATGCCCTAGACCTGCTTGCCGACGGGAAAGACGTAAACGTATTATTGGTAATACAAGATGAAGACGAATCTGTGACGTCGTTGCAATTGTCTGACGATGGTCCCGAAGCCCTGCTCCAGGGTGCTCGCGATCGGATTAGGCGCTCGAGGCATGCGGTGCGCTATGCGCTTACCTACGAGGCGGCGATTCAGATGGACGACGGAACCTTTGCCCCGGCTCTCATATTGGAGTTCGGCGAGCGCGGGCACGCGAGCTTCTCGGCGTACTCACTGTTCGAAGGCCGCGGCGAGGGAGACGACTTCCGTTGGACCGACCCCGCGCCTGCCGGCGAGGAAGAGCCGCTGCTAGGGTAGCCTGGGCAAAACCGTGCAAAAGGAGATAGACCCCTCGCACGGTTTCCCCTTTTGCACGGTTAAGATAAGTCTTTGTTGTGGTTTGGTGCACGCTCCGTTCGCTCACCTCTGCTCCTGCTAGAATCTCTCGGTCAAGCGAATGAGAAAAAAGAGGGGACCACATGCTTCAGGAGAGCATCCGCAACATCGCAATCATCGCACACGTAGACCATGGCAAGACGACGCTGGTAGACCAAATGCTACGCGCATCGGGCGCATTCCGCGAGGGCCAGCAGGTGCAGGAGCGCGTTCTGGACTCAAACGACCAGGAGCGCGAGCGCGGTATCACCATCCTCGCCAAGAATATCTCCATAGAATACAAAGGCATAAAGATCAACGTCATCGACACGCCGGGCCATGCCGACTTTGGCGGCGAGGTGGAGCGCGTGCTTAAGATGGCCGACGGTGCGCTGCTGCTCGTGGATGCGGCAGAAGGTCCCATGCCCCAGACGCGCTTCGTGCTGCGGCACGCCATCGCCAACGGTCTGCTCATCATGATCGTAGTGAACAAGGTGGACCGTGACGGCGCCGATCCCGAGCATGCCATGGAGGCGAGCCTGGATCTTATGATGGACCTCGGCGCCACCGACGAGCAGATCGAGTTTGCCATGGAGCACGTGGTGTACGCGTCTGCCGTAAACGGATTCAGCCGCCTTGATCCGGAGGGCCCGGACGAGGGCGACATGTTCCCCCTGCTCAACATGATCGTCGACTCGCTCCCCGCGCCGGACGTCGAGCCGGACGGCTCGCTTGCCATGCAGTGCGTTACCGTGGACCACTCCAGCTACGTGGGAAGGATCGGCATCGGCCGCGTGTATTCGGGCACGATTCACGCCGGTGAGAAAATCCTTGTGGTAAAGAACGACGGCAGTCGTGCGATGGCCCAGGTAAAGCAGCTGTTTACCTTTGACTATCTGGGTCGCAAGGAGTGTGACGAGGTCGTGGCCGGCGACATTGGCGCCGTGGTGGGCGTGGACGGCACCGATATCGGCGACGTGTACACCGACCCCGACGATCCCGTGGAGCTCGATCCCATAGAGATCGACCCCCCCACCCTCTCCATCGTGTTTGAGGCAAGCACTTCTCCGCTCGTGGGCCGCGACGGCGACATCGTGGGCGGTCGCCAACTCAAGGAGCGCCTCATGCAGGAGGCCGAGAACAACGTGACGATGCGCATAGAGGAGCTGCCCGACAAGACCGGCATCGAGGTGGCCGGCCGCGGCATCCTGCACCTCAGCGTGCTTATGGAGCAGATGCGTCGCGAGGGCTACGAGTTCCAGGTGGGGCGCCCGCGCGTGCTGTACAAGAAGGGCGAGGGCGGCGTGCGGCTCGAGCCCGTGGAGCAGGCCGTGGTGGAGTGTCCCAACGAGTACTCCGGCAAGGTGATCGAGACGTTTGGTAACGTGGGCGGCACCATGGTGAGCATGGAGGCCGGAGAGACCCAGACTCACCTGGAGTTCAACATCCCCACGCGCGGCATCATGGGCCTCAAGACCCGCATCATGAACGTGACGCATGGAGAGGGCGTGTTCTACCACACCTTCCTGGAATACGGTCCATTTGCCGGTGACATCGGCGGCCGCAAGAACGGCGCCATGATTTCCATGAGTACCGAGAAGGCCGTGGCGTATGCCCTGGGCACCCTGCAGGAGCGCGGAAGCCTGTTCGTGGGACCGGGCGAGGAGTGCTACGAGGGCATGCTCGTGGGCGAGCGACCCCGACCCGACGACATGGTGGTAAACATCGCGCGTACCAAGCAGCTCGGCAACCAGCGCTCGAGCACGGCCGACATCGCCGTGCAGCTCACTCCCCCACGCACGTTTACGCTGGAAGAGGCGCTGGAATACATCATGGACGACGAGCTGGTGGAAATCACGCCCAAAAACATCCGCATGCGCAAGCGCATCCTCAACGAGACCGACCGCCGCAAGTGGGCGGTACGCAACGGCCTGGTGAAGAAGTAGGCACCGAGCTATAACAAATAACCATAGGAGACAGTCCCCAAGTTAGGCTATTCCGGCCAGTTGTTCTCGTGTTGGACAGCGCCCTTCTCGGGCGCGCTAATCGTGAGCGAAAGACCACCTGTGTCGTAATCGAGTGCGTGTCCTGCATTCCGTACGTTGTGCATGGAGCTCTTGATCTGGCGCGATTTGACCTTGGTGTTGTACAGGTAGAACACCACGGGAAGCGCAAGGCCAAGAAGGATGAAGCCAATCGACAACACCATATTGCTCAGACCCTCTTTGGGCATGGTCACTATACCCAGGAAAAGGAGAGGGGCCGTGCCAGGAAGGCTGATGAGCATCGAGATGAGACCTTCCTTCCGCGCACTTCGACCCTGCTTACCTTGGTCGATGGGCAAGTTGACGGCGACCTTTCCGGTCTGTCCGTTGACTCCCACAAGATAGCTCTCGCCCTCAAACTTGGCAACGAACAGCCATACGGGCAATAACGCCTGCGCGGATCGCCCGTGGCGTACCGTGGCGCACGAGCGTCTGCTATCGACGCTGGTTGAGCTCCAGTAATCGTCGAGGATCGTTTGCTTGCAGGCAAGAACCGCCGTGTTCTTTGCCCTATAGTCCACGCGATCGTCCACGTCCTCGCTTCTCACGGTAAAGTGCTCGGCAACAAACCCAGGCAGGCAGTCCATGGAAAATGGTTCGAGCTTGCTGTAGTCGTATGGCTCGAGGGAATCCATCATATCGTCGGGCATGCGCGCGGAGGAGTCGGCAGGTATTCTCTCAAACGTATAGGTACCTGCACGGTGGTGATCGCCGTACGAGACGTTCTTGCGACTACCGTGAGAAGACACGAAGGTAAAGTCGAAGTCCACTTGGCCATCTTTGAGCCAAAACGGAACGTACGTGCCCTGCATGCCGACGATCGAAGATCTCTCGGCAAATCCCTCGGGCAAATACTGCTTGTCCTTTAGGAACTCCTCATACCTTTGCATGGCCTGCGTCTTGGTCACGCTAAAGGGTATGACAAAATCGGGCTCAAACTCATCCTCGAGGCGATGAGGAGCGATTTCGTGGTTTCCACAATAGGGGCACGACGTGGCTGCGATGAAGTCGTCCATAACGAGCTGCGCGCCGCATTCCGGACACAGATATTCGGTGGGCGTGGCGTCCACACGCCTCACTTCGAGTTCCTGTGCCTCGAAGGTGTTGCCGCACCAGGCACATGCGAGCGCGCCCGAATGGGCGTCGTAGTGCACCGCTCCACCGCAGGTTGGACATTTGCGTACTTCGACGGTCTTCTGGCCCATGGGATTCTCGCAATTCTCGAGATGGCATGATGATAATCAATTGTAGGGCCGTTCGAACTCGTTGCAACGTCGGCTTGGGAACGGCTTGGGAACTGAGGGAAGTATCCTCAGTTTTGTAATCGCTGCTTGTCATGCGGCGTACGACTGTGCTATACTTACGTGCGCGCTAAAAGGAGAGTTGTCCGAGCTGGCCGAAGGAGCACGATTGGAAATCGTGTATGCGCCTAAAGCGCATCCGGGGTTCGAATCCCCGACTCT
>CADCPM010000080.1 GCA_902803315.1 uncultured Coriobacteriaceae bacterium | reverse complement strand
TGTAGTTGATAAGGCACGAGCCTGTAAAGCATCGTCCCCATGATGCCAGAAAAGCGCCGCCCTCCGTGAACAGGGCGGCGCGAGGAAGGGAAGGGCTTAGTTGTTGTCCCTGCGGCCTACTCCTTGCCCTCCATCTGGGCGGGCGTGAGTGCCGTGAACCATGCGACCACAAAGGCGACGATCATGCCGAGGGCGATGGCGATGCAGCCGTTGACCATGTTCATCTGGTCACCGCCGAGGAACGAGAGGGGCGAGAAGATGCCCTGAACGGGAGTGTAGAGGATGACTCCGGTCAGTGCCGCGTAGAGTCCGGCGACCGCGCCGCCTGCGATGGAGGCGATCCAGGGGCGCTTGTAGCGCAGGAACACGCCGTAGAGCAGGGGCTCACCAACACCGCCGATAAACTGGGTCACAAAGTAGCCAAAGGCGAGGGCCTTCTGCTCGGGGTCCTTCATGCGCAGCCACACGGCAAGGGCGACGCCGGAGACGGTGAATGCCTGGACGGTGGCGGCGAGCAGCAGCATGGTGTCGGTGCCAGTCTGAGCGTAGTCGGCAAGGGCGATTGCGGCCATACCTACGTGCATGCCAGTCATAACGAGGAGGGGCCACAGGGCGGAGATTACGGTGACGGCAAGGAAGCCAAGCGGGGTGCCTGCAAGCCAGAAGAAGAAACCGGAAATGGCGTTGCCGATCATGTTGCCAAGCGGGGCAAGCACGCACATTGCGAGAGGCATCATAATGACCATGGTGAGGAAGGGAACAAAGATGGTGCGAACGCTCGCGGGCATCTTGGCGTTGAGGAACTTGTTGATGGGTGCCATGACGGCCACGCACAGGAGCACGGGAATGAGCGTTTGCTGGTATGCGTTAATTGGGGCGGGTATGCCGTACACGTTAAAGACGGCACCCTCCTGGCCTTGCAGGGCCACGAAGCTGGGCTCGATCAGGACGGCGCCCATAAACGCGCCAAGGAAGCCGTTGATGCCGAGCTTCTGTGCCGCCGAGAAGCCCGCAATGATGGGCATGAAGTAGAAGGCCGCGTTGTATACCATCTCGCACAGGAAGACGAAGGGGCTGTCCGCCGGCACGAGGTTAAGAAGCGTGGGCCCAAAGATCGCCTCGAGCGTCTTGAACAGAGCGCCACCCACGAGCACGGGAATCAGGGGAACGACGGATCCGGAGAGGTAGTTAAGGATGTTGTTGCCGATCTCCTTGGGAGTGAGCTTGCCCTTGGGAGCAGCCTCGCCCTTAGCTTCCTCATCGAGGTTCTCGTCCACGGCTTCCTCGGCACCCAGGCCGGCCATCTCGGTGAGCTCCTTGTAGACCTCGGGCACGTTGGTGCCAATGATCACCTGGTACTGGCCACCCTGCTTGGCAACGCCCAAGGCGCCGTTGACGGCCTTGACCTCGTCGTCGTTCACGATGGATTCGTCCACCAGGTTAAAGCGGAGGCGCGTCATGCAGTGAAGAACGGACTTCACGTTCTCCTTGCCGCCCACCGCAGTCAAAACATCGGCTGCTATTTGCTTGTTGTCTGCCATGTTCTTTCCTTCCTAATGATTTGGTCTTTATCGTTGATATAACTATAATTTGCCGTATATACCTGCGACAATATCTAATTGTGTGCTACTTGCTGTCACTTTTTGTATACGTCTATGCGCATGTTGGCAGGTGCGTCGTAGGCAAAGCTCACCTTACCGTTTGCGTCGCGCGTCCACTCGGTACGAATCGTGCCTAGACGCGTGGCAAACGAGCACACAACGTGGTCTGTGGCTTCGCTGAAGAAGGGGCGGATCTCCACGTGGTCGCAGCCCACGGCGTCGTCTGCCACGCGGATGCCGCCAAGTCCCTGGTAGAACCACTGCAGGTAGCTGGAGAACATGGCGTGGTTGTACGACGAGAGAAACGTCTCGAACTGTTCGGCCAAGGCGCCATTGCCGCTCGCGAGCATGGCCTTAAAGCTGGGCGCCTCCTCACGCGTGAGCCAGCGCTCCACGACGTCCGAATGGCCCGTGCGGTGCAACAGGTCGAAGGCGATCGTCGTGCCAAAGATGCCCGTGGCAAGGACGCCGCCCTCCTCCTCGATCTTTTTCGCAAGAAGTGCAGCGAGTTGATTTTCGTCGCCAAGACCGAGGTCAGCCGCAAAGGCGATGCCCGTTTGGGTGCCGTCGCCATAGGTGCTGTCCTCGCGCTCAAAGCGCTCGCGGATCTGCTTTCTCAGCTCGTCGTAGCGCGTTGCGTAGCCCGAGCTCGGCAGGCCGAGGATGGCCTCGAAACGCGCCGCCGCGCGCGCGAATCGCGCGATGGTGCACCAGCCCACGAACTCCTTGTCCGGCGTGCCGCTCTTGAAGCTCTCGCTCGTCTGCACGGAGCCATGGTCACCCAGACAGTGCTGCGCGAGCTCGATAGGGTCCCAGCCAAGCAGGTAGTCCACGAGCCGCTTTACGTAGGGCCACTCGGACTCCACGAGGTCGCGCGCGCCATAGAACTGGTAGGCACGGAGCACCAGGTGCGGGTAGGCCAGCTGCCACAGCAGCGGTCCTTCTCCTGGGGCGGTGCCATTTGAGCCGATTCCCACAAAGGGGGCTGTTTCGGGCACGCCGCCGGCCGCGGTCTGGTCGTTGCGGAAGTCACGCACGGTCTTGCGAACGAGCCGCTCGCAGTCGAAGGCCATGAGGTTGGACGCGGCAAGGGCAATCATGTCGCCGCCATAGCCCAGACGCTCGCGCGCGCAATCCTCCCAAACTCCGTGCACGTTGTTGAGCTTGGTGCGCACGGCAGCATCCACGAGCTGGTCATAGAGCGCGTTGCCCGTCCGTATGCTGCCCGTGGCGACCAGGCTGGTGTGGACGGGAACGAACGAGACGGCCTGCAGACCGTCGCGCGTGACGCCCGTTATGTGCGCATAGCGACACGAGTGTACGGTAAAGGTGTTTGTGAAGTGGTTCTCGCCCTCGGCGCACAGGATGCGATCGGTCTGGATGGCCTGCTCGGGCGCCCCGGGGCCACCGGGGATAACGAACCCCTCGGGCACGCGCTGGCCGACAAGCCCCGCAAAGCTCGAGGCGTACGACGGCATACCGTCCTCGTCAACCTCCTCGGCGTAGCGAACCACGATCTCGTTGCCCTCGTGGGCCACGAACGCAAGCTCTACCATACCTGTGTTGAGCACGCCAAAGTCCACAAGCAGGCTGCCGTCCACAAGCGCGCGCACGGACGCGGGCTCAACCGACTCGAAGCGTGCGCAACGCTCCACCACCGCGGGCTCAAGCCCACGCTGGTTCCGATGACACACAACGGGCAGCTTGCAGGGCGTGCGCGCGAGGTCGCACGTCTCTCCCAAATACACGTTGTTGAACAGCAGCCTGCCCTCGCGGCACTCCCACGCGTCGTCGGAGACGAGCACGGACGCGCCGTCCGCGACCAGGTCCACAAGCACGGAAGGCGTGCCCACCTCGGCCAGGCGCTCGCGTAGGTTGTACTTGCCAAACATCGTAAGCGGCGAGGGGTTGTACCAACCGTTGCCCAGCTCCACCACGAGCTCGTTTTCGCCCTCACGCAGCAGCCCCGCCACGTCAAAGGTGTCGTAGTACACAACCTTGGTGGGGTTGGTCCAGTCGCCAAGCAGCTCGGCGTCGCTCACGGGCATGCCGTTAAGCAGCACGCGCGCGTAGCCCAGCACGGCAACATGCATCAGGGCGGACTCATGCTGTCCCACATCAAAGCTCCGAACAAGCACGTGGTTGGGGTGATTCTGGTAATAGCCGGCATCGTCGGCCCCATAGTCGTAGGCGGGACCGGATATCCATTGGGCTTCATTGCAAAAACTCATATGCGCTCCTTTATAGCCATCGACACAATACACCGTACTAAAGAGCTTTAACCTGCTACAATACGAAATTGTGTGTTGTTCCCTGTGAATTTGTGAGAAACGGTGACGCGATGGAAGTACAACAGTTGCCACAAGCGATACGCGATGCGGCAGGCGTTCAAACCCACACCCACGAGGAGGTTGTCGCGCACATTGCAGAGAAGTACGAGCTCATCGACTACAACGGACGCAAAGTGTATCTGTTTGGGCAGGGACGCGAGTTCGGCGACCATCGCCACATCGTTGCATTCCACGAGACTTGCTCGCCGCCGACGCCCGAGCATATCCTCTCGTATGTGCTCATCACGTACTGTCTCTCGGGTCATTTTCCCATCGTCGTGGATGGCAAGCCCTCAACGCTGGGCGAAGGCGAATGCGTGGTGCTCGACCGGCAGGTTCCCCATTCGGTGGGCGAAACCGGGCCCGACGACATTGCCGTAAACATCATCCTGCCCGAGGAGTTCTTCGACGGCTTTATGCTCGACGGCATTGCCGACCTCGCATCACCCTTTGCCACGCAACTCACGACCATAGGCGCGTCGCACAGCGAGTGGCGCTTCTACCACACCTCGAAGGATGAGGTCGTGCGCACCTGCATGGAACGCGTGCTTTGCGAGTGCCTCGAGCCCGACATGACCAGTCCGTACATGACAAACTTCTTCCTCGCAGCCCTGTTTACCCACCTCATGCGCACGTACGAACCGCATGGTCAGCTCGACGACGTGGCTTGGGAGCGCTCCGAGCTCGTTGGACGCGTGCGCGAGTACATTAGCAACCACTACAAAGAGGGCAATCTGGGCCAGATGGCCGCCGACCTGGGATATGAGCGCACGTACCTCTCCAAGTTCATCCGCTCTGCCACTGGATACACGTTTAAGCAACTGGTAAACGCCGAGCGCATGCGTCATGCAGCGCTCATGCTGCGTGGTACCCAACAGCCCATCTACGACGTGGCGCAGTCGGTGGGGCTTGCCAACCTCACGAGCTTTTACGCACGCTTTCGCGAATACGCAGGCATGACACCGCAAGAGTACCGCAAGCAATAAGGCTGATGTCGCCACCGCAATGAATGCCTGGCTATCTCTTACGGGTGGTCAGCGGTTGTGCAAATGCGACCATCGATCCTTCTACATCCTTGCCCTTCGCTTCTCGTTGCGCCAAATGACGTAGGCAGTTTGGGCGAAAAATGCCGCTTTTCATGCTGATGTGCAGACATGTCAGCAAAATGCTTGCTGACAAAACAAAGCAGGCCAGCCGCGCAATGCGTCTGACCTGCGAATACTCTGGCTGGGGCACTAGGATTCGAACCTAGGTTGGCGGCACCAAAAACCGCAGTCCTAACCCCTGGACGATGCCCCAGTGCAATC
>CADCPM010000079.1 GCA_902803315.1 uncultured Coriobacteriaceae bacterium | reverse complement strand
CAGCAGCGCCGTGCCTGTGGCCACGAGCGGTATGTTGTGCACGCGATAGTTCGCCTGCCCGTATTCCACGCGGCGGCCCAGCGCGATACAGAGCATCAGCGCACTGACACCCGAGCTGATGTGGACCACGTTACCGCCCGCGAAGTCAATCGACCCGATCTCCGCGAGCCATCCGCCGCTTCCCCATACCATGTGCGCGATGGGATAGTACACCACCAAGGTCCAAAGAACGACAAAGAGCGCCAACGCGCCAAACCGCATGCGTCCGGCCACGGCTCCGGTAATCAGTGCCGGGGTAATGATGGCAAACATCATTTGGAACATGGCGAAGGCGAGGAAGGGAATCGTGCTTGCATACGGCCCGGGATCCTGACCTACGCCCTCCAAAAAAGCGTAATCAAAACCTCCGATCAGGCCCACGTGGTCCGCGCCGAACGAAAGCGAGAAGCCAATGACCATCCACATGACGGTTGCGAGGCCAATGATCGCAAACGACGCCATGATGTTGTTCGCGACGTTCTTCCTCCTACCGAGGCCACCATAGAAAAATGCGAGCCCTGGCGTCATAAACAGGACAAAGGCAGCACATATGAGCACGAAGCCCGTATTGCTTGCATCCATGCGCGCCTCCTTTCTTATCGTGCGCCGCAAGGCGCTTGAAAATGACCACGTGATAGTCGGGCATTTGCGTTGCGGCGCCATGTTGCGAGCGTAGCGTTGGTGTAATCAAGACATTGCGCCTGCGATGTACCCTGCTTGCTTTGTCGTAACAGGAAGGTTTCCCCTGTGTGAACACCAAGCCCGTCCCCCATTCGCGCGCGTTAGGAAATCAAAACGTAACTCCCTGTATTACATGCGAAACAACTCCATATGGCCGACTCGCTATGATGCCACGAGGTATATCTCCCGCACCCTTTTGTTGCGGCGTGGAGACGTGGAAAGGAGCGTGCCCGATGAACCCACTCGTTGCGGAAGGCTCGCAGTCCCCCGCCCTACTCGTCCTTGAGGACGGTTCCTGCTTTCGCGGGCGGGCCTGCGGTGCCGTGGGCGAGGCCTTTGGCGAGATTGTGTTCAACACCTCCATGGTTGGATACCAGGAGATCGTAACCGACCCGAGCTATGCGGGACAGATCGTTACGCTCACGTATCCGCAGGTAGGGAATTACGGAGTGAGCGAGTCTGCCATGCAGTCTACAGGCACTGCCCTCACGGGATTGGTCGTGCGCGACATGTGCCACACGCCTTCTAACTGGCAGTCTACGCAGAGCTTCCCCGACTTTCTGTGCGCGCAGGGCGTAGTGGCCATCGAGGGTGTGGACACGCGCGCCCTTACCCTGCGGATCCGCAGCGGCGGAGCAATGCGAGCGGCCATCTCCACCGTTGACCTCAACCCCAAGAGCTTGCTCACGCGCGTGACCGCCAGCCCTTCGGTGCGCGCTCACAACTATGTGGCAGACGTAAGTCCCCGGCAGAGTCGGACGATTCCCGCCAGTGCGGATGCACGTGCTCGGCGCGAAGCGGCAGGTCTTCCCAAGCTGCGCGTCGTCGCATACGACTGTGGCGAGAAGCGTGGAATCGAGGACCGGCTCACGAACGCTGGCTGCGACGTGATTGCCATACCCTTCGATACCTCCGCAAAAGACGCTTTGGCAATGCGGCCCGATGGCGTGTTCTTCTCCAATGGTCCGGGGGATCCGGAACAGGTAACGCAAACGGCAGAGGCAGCGTCCAGCATCTTGGGGAAGGTACCGGTCTTCGGCATCTGTTTGGGCAACCAACTCATATCCATGGCGGCAGGCGCACAGATCGAAAAGCTGCCCTTTGGACACCACGGCGGAAACGAGCCGGTTATGAACCTGATTACCCACCGGGTAGAGATCACGGCGCAGAACCACAACTACGGGCTTGTCTTCAATAGCATGGGGCCACTCGTGCCAGAGCTCAGCGGCAACGAAACGAACCATCCGCACGACCTGAGGCATTGGGTAAGGGCAGGCGTGGCGCCCGTGGTGCAGACTCCGAGTTTGGGCCGCGTGCGGCTTACTCATGTGAACCTCAACGACGGGACGCCCGAGGGCATCCAATTCCTCGATATCCCTGCCTTCAGCATGCAATACCATCCCGAGAGCCGTCCTGGTCCACACGATTCGCGCTACCTGTTCGAATCCTTCGTGGGCCTCATGGATACTTGGAAAGCAAAGCGTTCCAGCGAATGCGCGTCCACGGCAAAGTATGGCCACGCGCTTGCAGATGCCTGCGAGGGGAGGTCGCATTATGCCCAAGCGTAACGACATCAGGAAGATCCTCATAATCGGAAGCGGCCCCATCGTGATTGGGCAGGCTTGCGAGTTTGACTACTCCGGAACCCAAGCATGTCGCGTGCTTCGGCGCGAGGGCTTTGAGGTGGTGCTCGTGAACTCGAATCCGGCAACCATCATGACCGACCCCGGCACCGCCAACCGCACCTATGTGGAGCCCATTACCGTGGAGGCCGTGGAGCGAGTAATCGAGCGCGAACGCCCCGATGCGCTACTGCCCAACATGGGCGGGCAGACCGCCCTCAACTGCGCCATGGAACTCGGAAGTGCAGGCGTGCTCGAGCGCTATGGTGTGGAGGTGATTGGCTGCGACCTCGACTCCATCCGCACGGGAGAAGACCGCGAGCTCTTTGCCGCGGCCATGGGCGACATTGGACTGAAGGTTGCAGCGTCGGGCTTCGCGCACTCAATCGACGAAGCGCTAGCCGTAACCAACAGTCTGGGATATCCCGTGGTAATCCGACCAAGCTTTACGCTCGGCGGCGCGGGCGGCGGCATCGCTCACGACGAGGCAGAGCTGCGCCACATCGCGAGCCAGGGCCTTACCCTCTCACTCGTGGGCGAGGTGCTGGTGGAGCAATACCTCGAAGGCTGGAAGGAAATCGAGATGGAGGTCATGCGCGACGCCGCCGGAAACGGCATCGTCATCTGCTCCATAGAGAATCTGGACCCCATGGGCGTCCACACCGGAGACTCCATTACCGTTGCCCCCGCTCAAACGCTCTCGGACGAAGAGCTGCAGAACCTGCGTGATTACTCCCTGGCGTGCCTCGAGCGTGTGGGCGTTGCCACGGGCGGTTCCAACGTGCAGTTCGCCGTTAACCCCAATGACGGCCGCGTAATCATCATCGAAATGAATCCCCGCGTAAGCAGAAGCTCCGCCCTGGCGTCTAAGGCCACGGGATTTCCCATTGCCAAGGCAGCGGCACTGCTGGCCGTAGGCTACACGCTGGACGAGATCGTAAACGACATCACGCGAGTGACGCCCGCCTGCTTCGAGCCCTCGCTCGACTATTGCGTGGTCAAGGTTCCGCGCTTCGCGTTCGAGAAGTTCAAGGGCACAAGTGAGGAGCTTACCACCCGCATGAAGAGCGTGGGTGAAGCCATGGCCATTGGCCGCACGTTCGAGGAGGCCTTGCAGAAGGCTTTGCGGTCGTTGGAAGACGAACACGATGGCCTTGGTCCTCTTGCCACCCAGGTATTTGACGAGAAGCGTTTTGACGATCTTGTGGCAAGACCCACCCCCGAGCGCATCTACTACGTGGCTGAAGCGCTCCGTCGCGGATGGAGTGTAAACGCGCTGGCGGAGGCGACGCATATTGATCCCTGGTACCTGCATCGCATTGCCAACATCGTGGCAGCGGAGCGAGCTATAGCCAGTTCGGGCCTTTCCGGCATGAACCGCGATCGATTGCTCGCCGCCAAGCAGATGGGGTTCTCGGACGCGCAGATAGCGCGCCTCACCGGCTCTGCAGAAGATGTCGTGCGTGGCGTGCGCATGGTACTCGGAATCCATCCCGTCGTAAAGACTGTTGACACCTGTGCCGGCGAGTTTGCCGCTCACACGAGCTACTATTACCTTACCTACGAGGAGGGCGGCGCCACCGAGCACATCCCAGCCACGCGACCACGTGTGATCATTCTCTCTGCTGGGCCGAATCGCATTGGACAAGGCATCGAGTTCGACTATTGCTGTGTGCACGCAACCTACGCGCTGGCAAATATGGGCTACGAGACGGTAATGGTAAACTGCAACCCCGAGACCGTCTCCACCGACTACGACACGTCAGACCGCCTGTACTTTGAGCCCCTTACCCTTGAGAATGTGATGGATGTGGTGGAAACAGAACAGCCGGCAGGAGTCATCGTAACGCTTGGTGGACAGACCCCCATCAAACTGGCTCGTGCGCTGGAGGATGCAGGCGTTCCCCTTATGGGAACTGGTGCATCCGCCATCGACCTCGCCGAAGACCGCAATCGCTTCTCGCATCTGCTCGATCGTCTGGGCATTGCCTACCCTCCCTCCTCGGTTGCCTCCACGCCCGAGGCAGCAACCGAGGCTGCGCGACGCATTGGATACCCACTCATCGTGCGACCCAGCTACGTGCTGGGAGGACGCGGCATGGCCATTGTGTATGGCGCAGAAGAACTTGTCGCTTATATGCAAGAGGCCGCCCACGTAAGCCCAGACCACCCCATTTACCTCGATTCGTTCCTAGAAGACGCCGTGGAACTCGACGTGGACGCACTGTGCGACGGATTTGAGGTCTACGTGGGCGCCATACTCGAGCACATCGAGGAATGCGGCATACACTCGGGCGATTCCGCCTGCTGCTACCCGCCCTTCTCGCTTTCCGACGCCATCGTTGAGCGCGTGCGTTGCGTAACGCGCGAGCTGGCCCTGACGTGCGGCATCCGCGGTCTCCTTAACGTGCAGTTTGCCGTAAAGGACGAGCAGATCTTCGTACTCGAGCTCAATCCACGTGCCAGCCGAACCGTGCCCTTCTCATCGAAGGCCACAGGAGTACCCCTTGCCAAGCATGCCGCCAGAATCATGGCCGGCGAGCGCCTATGCGACTTGGGACTTCCGGCCGAGAGCCAGGAGCCTGCATACTTTGCGGTGAAGGAGGCCGTTATGCCCTGGACGCGCTTCCCCGGAAGCGACTCAACGCTTGGGCCCGAGATGCGCTCCACTGGAGAGGTCATGGGAATCGCAAGAACCTTCCCCGAGGCCTATGCCAAGACGCGTCAGGCCATCGACTACGAGATGCCCTCCGAAGGCACCGTGTTCATAAGTGTTAGAGACAACGACAAGCGCGCCATCTCAGCCATTGCCTTCTCGCTCCATAGGATGGGATACAAGATTCTCGCAACTCAAGGCACAGCCAAAACGCTACGCGCAACAGGGATTCCCTGCGAAATAGTCAAGCGCGTCACAGACGGGCATCCCAACGTTCACGATGCGTTGTCTGCGGGCCACATATCTTTTATTGTGAACACACCGCATGGGCACGCATCGCGTGGGGACGGATACATCCTGCGCTCCGAGGCAGTGCGACGCGGCATCACGAACGTGACGACCATATCCGCTGCAACGGCCTTGTTGCACGCACTCTCCATCTTGCGCGGTGGGAAGGGGCTGCCCGTTCATGCGTTGCAGGACCTCGACACGGCAGGGGATAATTTGTAAGCCATGCTTTTAGGGCATATCTTCGACACCTCACCGCTTAATGGGTTCCATTCTATTCGCAATGAAGTAGCATGTATATATGGACTTATTGGCAGTACGAGAACGGGAGGCGTGGGGTTTCCCGGGAACAAAGGAGAGGACCATGAAGTTTGTTTGCCCCGTATGCGGTTATGTTGAGGAGATCGACGGCGACGAGCTGCCCGCCGACTACAAGT
>CADCPM010000078.1 GCA_902803315.1 uncultured Coriobacteriaceae bacterium | reverse complement strand
TTCTTGGTAAAACCCGAAACTTTTACGTGGTAACGACCGAAACTTCACTTTGGTAAAACACGCAATTCATAGTTTGCAATACACACCTTGTGCTGGTAGTAGACGACCGTCGAGCCCTGGGCGTAGTAGCCGGCGAGCTCGGAAGGCAGGACGTACTTGCTCTCCTTGGGTCCGCCCGCGGCCGATGGCACGACGAGGCCGTTGTCGGGGTCGACACACACGACGTCGCATCCGGACATGGCGTCGAGCGACCTCGCGAACCAGTTGGCGCGGCGCGCGGCCCTCTCCGGCTTCTTCATTCCCGCAAAATCGAGGCAGTCGGAGAAGAACGTGGCCCGCAGGATGTCGTCGCTCTCCATCTGGCGGATCTCTCGTTTTCCAGACTTGACGATGTCCCTCAGCCCGAGCCACAGGCCCTCGTCGCATGCGCGGTACTCGTCCTGGTCGAGGTATCCCACGTGGCACCCGTCGGCGTTGTGCGTCTCGTCCGGGGTGAGGTACCAGTTGAGCCCTATGGAAAGGCCCGCGGCGCGCAGCGCTCTGAGCAGACCCAGCTTGCTAAAGTCGCCTATGTCGCCCGTGTACCTGTTTTGCATGGTTTTGCCTTCTTGGTGCTCCTTCGCACCATGGGTCTATACGGTGGATGACAAACTGTCTTAGTACGACTTGCTAACGAGCTGGCTGAGTAGGTCTATCATCCGTTCGTTTTGACGTATCAATATCTCGTTTTGCCTTACGATTGCGCATTGCAAATGGACCATTGTGGCGTTAGAAAGCTGGACAGTTGGCTCTTCGTTGAACATCAAGACCTTGTCGTAATGTTCTCCAGCATGAGCAAGGCTGTCCCTAATCGCATTCTGCATCTCTTCTGTGCTGTCGATTTCGTCTACCAGAAGGTTGCTATTGCGTGCCTTCTCCTCGCGCTTCCGTTTTGTCTTTTCATATGTCGCTTGTTGCTTTTGCTGTATTTCGCTTTTGTGAGGGAAAAGAGCGCTCATACGATTGAGTTCCTTTCGCTTTAATAGGTACGTCGTTTAGATAGTACATCAGCATGCATTCTGCTAACGTTTTGCTGGGCAGACGGTTGCATAGGCCAATACACTAAAGGCGATTACCACGGGCTGACCCTATGATAGACGCCATGTGGCACCGGTGTGTGCATGCCCGACTCGCGTGACATCGGCCAGATGGGCTTCTGCCTGAGCTTCTTTGATGACAAGTTTACGCGCCAGATTGCGCCTCGGTTGACGGCCGGTGGGGTGCGCCTTGCCGCAGAAGGCGAATAGCGTGAAACGGGTTCCGAACTACGCAAAACGAGAAGAGCCCGACGGAGTGCAGCTATGTTACATCGCAGGAACGCGTCCGCGAGCGAGTGGCACGATGGTAAGCGGCCCCATGGTGAGGAAGCCAATATGGTGGCCGAAACCGCGAGTGAAGGAATAATGCGAGCTTGCCGCTTGCAAATGCGAACCTCAACGCGTTTCGCATAAACGATAGAATGAACGAGGTATTACTCGGAATTTAGCGATGCGATAGACGGCCAAACGCTAGGCAGGGGTCTTTACTTGGCTGCTTCCGCATTCGGAGCAATGGTATCGAGCTTGGAAACCCTCGTTGGAGCACATCTTGGGACTGTTCGCGTCAATATTGGCAATCGCCATCTGCACCTTTGTCGCATTGAGGTTTGCACGATTCAGGCGCATAGCAAGGGAAAAGCGCGCCGCTGAGGAGCGGGAATGGGTCGAGAAGACCAAGGCTAAGCTGAACGGGCTCATCCCCGAGGTTCAGAGGTTGTGCGACGAGATCTCCAGGCTCTCGAGCTTCAACAGCGGCTACCTCATGAAGAGGGACTGGGACGCGTTGCTTTTGTCCGCGGAGCCAACCATCGCCGCCCTATCAACGATTCCCGATGAGATATTGGAGTCAAGCGAGCACGCCCAGACGGTCGCCTACCTGCGGGAGCGCTGCCAAGACGTGGCTTTCCGAGAAAGCCGCAACCGCGAATACAAGGCCCATGAGCTGAAGGAGTGCGACGCACTGTTGTCGGACATCGATGGCGGCAAGTCGCTCGACCCGCAGCAACGCGATGCCGTCGTTACCGACGAGTACAGCAATCTCGTGATTGCGGGTGCTGGCAGTGGCAAGACGTCGGTCGTCGTTGGCAAGGTGAAGTATTTGGTCGAGCGTTGGCACGTTGACCCTTCGGAGATACTGGTCACCTCGTTCACCCGTGCGTCGGTTGACGACCTGAAGTCCCGCATCGAGGGCAGCGGGGTCAAGGGCGTCGCTGCGAAAACCTTCCACTCCCTTGGCCTCAACGTTCTTGGTGATGTTGCCGTGGCACAGGAGAACGCACTGCAAAAACATGTTACGTCCTACCTGTCTAGACGACTGGCCTCGCATCCCGACCAAGCGGCTGCATTCCTTGAGTTCTTCGGCATGTGGAGCCTTGTTCCCGACGAGAGCCCCGATTCCAAGGAGGCGGAAGTGAGGGTGAGGCTCCTCAAGGCACAGGACATGCGCACGCTCAAGGGAATGGTACAGGAGGCCGATCGCCAGAGCGGGATGGACACCATGCTGGGGGAGCGGGTGAAGAGCGTCGAGGAGCTGATGATTGCCAACTTCCTGTTCCTCAACGGGATTGCGTACGAGTACGAAAGGCCCTACGACCACGAGATACCCCCGGACCTCATAGAGGAGAATCGCCGTGCCTACCAACCCGACTTCTACCTCACCGACTACGACATCTGGCTGGAGCACTTCGGCGTCGACGAGCGCGGACGCGTCCCCTGGATGAAGACGCCCGTCGAGGAGCAGGCATACCTCGACGGGATGGAGTGGAAGAGGAAGGTTCACGCCGCGTGCGGCACCAAGCTCATCGAAAGCTACAGCTGGTGGAACAAGGACCAAGACCTGCTGAACAAGGTCGAGGCTCTGCTCAGGACAAACGGGGTCACACTCTCCATCGACCCAGAGCGCAATGCGGCCATGTGTGGGGACCTGCTGCGCGACGAGAGGTTCTTCCGCTCCATGGCGCAGCTCATCTCGACCTTCATCTCGCTCGTCAAGTCTTCCAACGCCATTCCATCACAGGTGGACGACAAGGCGCGCGAGACGTACAGGGGCAACGGGGCCATGTGGCACAGGTACGACCTCTTCACAAGGTTCGCGTGGCCCATCATGGAGTCGTACCAGAGGTCGCTCGGCAGTGGCTCGAAGCCGCGGGTGGATTTCGACGACATGATAAACAAGGCAGCTGCGCGTATACGCAAGGAAGGGTATTCGGAGAGGTATCGCTACATCATCGTGGACGAGTACCAAGACATATCCCTCAGCCGATTTGGGCTGCTCTCGGCCATCCGCGACGCGACGGATGCCAAGCTCATGTGCGTTGGTGACGACTGGCAGGCGATCTATCGGTTCGCCGGCAGCGACGTCACTCTGTTCACCAACTTCGGGAGGCTGGTCGGCTTCTACGAGGAGATGCGCATCGAGCGCACCTATCGCAACTCCCAGGCGCTCGTCGACGTGGCGAGCGAGTTCGTGCTCAAGAACCCCGACCAGCTGCGAAAAAAGGTGATTTCCATGGCGTCCCGGCAACAAAAGCCTCCTGTGGCCGCCATATCGCTCGCAGACCAAAGGGCCGCCTTCACCTTCGCGCTCAACGACCTTCTTTCGTCCCCGGGTGAGGTAGGGGAGATAAAGGTGCTCGGCAGGAACAGGCGCGATTTGGAGCGGATCTTCCCAGGTTTTGAGACCGTAGATGGCTTTAGTTTCCGTGACCCAAAAAGACGCAGTGCCACAGAGAAGAAGTACGACAAGGTCATAACGTACGAGCCCGAAGGCGGCGGGCAAATAGAGATGGGCTACATGACGGTGCACAAGTCCAAGGGCCTGCAGGCGGACAACGTCATCGTGATCGGGCTCGTCAACGACCGATACGGATTCCCCAACATGGTCGCGGATGACCCGATACTCGAGTTGCTGCTCGCCGACAGCGACCGCTACGATTATGCCGAGGAACGGCGACTCTTCTATGTGGCACTCACTAGGACCAAGAACAGGGTCTGGTTGGTAACGGGCGACGACTCCGGATACCCCGGCATATCCACGTTCGTGGACGAGCTTCGGCGCGACAACGAGGGGAGTCCGGGGTTCGTGTTCTACAGCCAAGAGGTTTCGGACCCGTCCGCGAGGTGCCCGCGATGCGGCGGCGTGCTGCTGAGGAGAAGCGGGCAGAACGGCGACTTCGTCGGATGCAGCGGCTACCCCTTTTGCGACAAGACCTACAACGACGT
>CADCPM010000077.1 GCA_902803315.1 uncultured Coriobacteriaceae bacterium | reverse complement strand
CAGTACTTCCTCGACACGCTCGACGACATGAGCAAGCAGGCCTTCAACGACCAGTGCACCGGCGCCAACCCGCGCTACCCGCTTATTAGCGAGATTCGCGAGCTGTACCTGGACGCCTACTACGATCGTCCCGCGAGCTCGTACGAGGATTAGTCACGGCGTTTGTTTGAAAGGAGAAGATCAACCATGCAGCTTCCCAAAGATAAGAAGGCCATCGTAACGCGCCATAACAAGGTGGTCTACGACTGCGGCGAGAGCGTGGCCAAGGTGTTTAACGCCACCAAGCCCTCATCCGACATCGTTAACGAGGCGCTCAACCTCACCCGCGCCGAGCAGGCGGGTATAGACGTGCCCGAGCTCATTGAGGTAAGCAAGTCCGGCAACAATTGGGCGATCCTTACCAAGAAGGTTGAGGGCAAGACGCTTCGCCAGCTCATGGACGAGGAGCCCGAGAAGATCGAGGGTTACATTAAGCAACTCATCGAGCTCGAGCTCTCGGTGCATGCGCATCGCGCCCCCCTGATGAACCGCCAGAAGGACAAGTACGTTCGCATGATCGACGACGCGTCCGACATTATTACCGAGGCCCAGCACTACGAGCTGCTCATGCGCCTGGATGGCATGCCCAACCACACCAAGCTCTGTCACGGTGACTTCGTCCCCTCCAACATTATTGTGCGCGAGGACGAAAGCGTTTGCATTTGCGACTGGGCTCACGCCACGCAGGGCAACGGCGGTGCGGACTGCGCCATAACCTACCTGCACCTCATGCTCAACGGCGAGCAGGAGATTGCCGAAAGCTACCTGCGACTCTACTGCGAGCTCCAAGGATGCTCTGTCTCCTACGTGCAGGGATGGATGTCCATCGTGGCCGCAGCCGAGCTAGCGCGCGGGCGCGTTGCCGAGCACGACTACCTCCTGTCGATGGTGGACGTCGTCGACTACGTCTAATCTGTGCCAGTAGTGTGTCACGGGGGCGGGGGCGTTGACACGCTCTTGTGCCCATAGCCCCACGCCCGCGACGTCCCGCAAGCGGCGACTCACGAAGTGAGCGAGCGAAGCAAGCGCGGAGCCGCATGCGGGACGCCGCGGTCGCGGGGCAGGGCGGCCGAGTGTGTCGGCGCGCCCGTCCCCGTGACACCCCCGCGACACTCGGCAGCCTCAAGGACAGGTCCCAAACTCGGGGCCTGTCCCTTTGTTATGATTTTTGTCCATACACACGTATACTTAATCCATGCCTGCTGCATCCGTTGAGTCACAGCGTCTTGTTTGGGTGGGGTCATAAGATGAAAAAGCACTTGTCCAAGTCCTTGTCCGTTAGGCTGCCCCTGCTGTTTGCGGCAAGCGTGTTGGTGATTATGGGCGTTATGATCCCTGTGGTATACATGCGCTTTCACAACCGCATGATAGAGCAGTACACGCGCATGGCGCAGGGCGTAACGCAACTTATGGTAAACGCCTTT
The DNA here is from genome assembly GCA_902803315.1 of uncultured Coriobacteriaceae bacterium. GTDB lineage: Bacteria > Actinomycetota > Coriobacteriia > Coriobacteriales > Atopobiaceae > RUG440. The sequence goes on along the minus strand of CADCPM010000077.1, from coordinate 19,417 downwards.
GACGGCGACAAGGTGGACGAGTACATCCAAAAGAACACCGAGCTTCCGGAGTATTCGAACACCGTCGACTACCTCTATTCGCTGAGGGACAACTACCCCGACATCCTGTACATGTACATCTATCGCTTTGAGGAAGACGGCGGACACGTTGTAATAGATTTGGATGCGGATTGGTGGGAAAACGGCGAGGGGTATCCCGTTGGCTCCGTTTGGTCGCTCAACGAGCTGGAGGAGCCCTTTGCCTCCCACCTGCATAAAATAATGGAAGGAGAGGAGATTGCCGGCTACTCGGAGCTTACCAAGGAGGACGGCTATCTTTTTACTTACACGCGGCCGATCTTCAAGAGCGACGGAAGCTATGCTTGCACCGCTTGCGTGAACTTTTCCATGGACAACCTCAAGAGCATGGACATTGCCTTTACCCTGGGTCTTTCGCTCGCTTTGCTTGGAATTGGCGCGATCGTGCTCATTGCAGACATCTTTATTGTGCGAAAGCGCATTACAAAGCCCATCAACGAGCTGTCGAACTGCGTGAGCAACTTTGCGTACGACACCGAAGAGGACCGAAAGCGCAACATTGAGCGACTAGACGAGCTCAACATCCGAACGGGCGACGAGATCGAGGTCGCCTACCACGCGCTACAGTCCGTTACGCGCGACAACTTTGAAGCAACGGCAAGCCTTACGCAAGCGCTCGACGACATTCACGATCGCGACGGGCTCATTACGGCCATGGCCGCAGACTACCGCAGCGTCTACTATGCCGACCTCGATAAGGACGAGTGCGTGTGCTATAGGGCATCCTCGGTAATGCCAAACAGAATGTGGGCTGGAAAGGAGTTCTCCTTTACGCAAGGCTTTACGGAGTACGCGCAGCACTGCGTTGCAGAGGAAGACCGCGAGGGCTTCCTGCAGTTCATTGACCCAAACAACATCCGCGAGGGTCTGGCAAATGAGGCCATGCTTTCGTATCGCTACCTGTCTGTGATTGACGGCGTCGAGCAGTACGAGATGCTTCGGATCGCGGGCGTTCGCCGCATTGAGGAGCGCGACGACCACATCGTCCATGCCATTGGCGTGGGATTCTCTAACGTCGATCGCGAAACGCGAGATGCCATGGAGCAAAACCGCGCGCTTGCGGAGGCGCTTACCCGCGCAGAGGAGGCAAATGCGGCAAAGACCGCCTTCCTCAGCTCCATGAGCCACGAAATCCGAACGCCCATGAACGCGATCATCGGGTTGGACAACATCGCCCTGCACGATTCGAGCATTTCTTTGGATACGCGCGAAAGCCTGCAGAAGATAGGTTCCAGCGCAAAGCATCTTTTGTCACTCATAAACGACATTCTGGACATGAGCCGAATCGAGTCGGGCCGCATGCAACTTAAGGAGGAAGAGTTCTCCTTCCCGCAAATGGTGGAGCAAATCAACACCATCATCAACGGGCAATGCGAAGACAAGGGCTTAATGTACCAGAGCCACGTGGCCGAAGATGTGGACGAATACCTTGTGGGCGACGACCTAAGGCTCAAGCAGGTTCTCATAAACATCCTTGGAAACGCCGTCAAGTTTACGGACTCGCCGGGAACCGTTTCCTTTGACGTGGAGCAGACGAGGGGCGACGATAACGTCCGCACGCTTTGCTTTACCATTGCCGACACGGGCATTGGCATGGACGAGTCGTTTGTTCCCAAGCTGTTTGACCCCTTTGTCCAAGAGGACGCAACCACCACCAACCGCTACGGCGGGAGCGGCCTTGGAATGGCACTCACCAAAAACATGGTTGACCTTATGGGCGGCACCATTGCGGTGGAAAGCAAAAAGGGGCACGGCACGACGTTCGTGGTAAGCATTCCGTTTAAGGGCGCGCATCACGTTGACGTGGCGGAGGAGCCAAGCGCGCCCGCCGCAGAGGCCTGCATTACGGGACTGCACGTACTCATAGCCGAGGACCAAGAGATGAACGCCGAGGTACTGGCCGACCTGCTCGATTTGGAGGAGATAACCTCCGAATGGGCGCAGAATGGCCAGATTGCGGTGGAGATGTTCAAAGAGGGCGAGGCGGGGCACTTTGGCGCCGTCCTCATGGACATGCGCATGCCCGTTATGGACGGACTGGATGCCACCAGAGAAATTCGAGCGCTCGACCGTCCGGACGCAAGAGCGGTTCCCATCATTGCCTTAACGGTCAACGCCTTTGAGGAGGACGTAAGGGAGTGCCTTTCGGCGGGTATGGACGCGCACTTGTCCAAGCCCGTGGACATCGACCTTTTGGTGGAAAAGCTGGGCGAGCTGCTTGCGTCACGGTAAACAGCCATAGGAGACAGCCCTCTTTGGGCAATAAACGCATATTATATATATAGAGCAACCCGTCGCTCGGGCCCACGAAGGGAGCGTTTTATGTTTAGCAAGGATTTTGTCTTAAACGAGCAGAGCCTTTCGGTAATCGAGCAAATTGGCGAGCACATGCCCGGGGGCTTTTTTATCTATAAGGCAGACGAGAGCGAAGAGCTACTCTACGCCAACAAGGAAGTGTGGCAGATCTACGGGTGCGACAGCCTGGATGATTTCAAGGACCTCACGGGCTTTACCTTTGAGGGAATGGTTCACCCCGACGACTACGCGCGCATTTCGTCCTCCATCAAGAATCAGGTTAACGAAAGCAGGTCCGATCAGGACCACGTGGTATATAGGATCGTTCGAAAAGACGGCGAGACTCGGTGGGTCGACGACTACGGCCACTATGTGGAATCCGACGTCTACCACGGCCTGTACTACGTGTTTGTTTCCGATATAACCGACAGCCATCAGCAAGCCGAGTCCGACAAGGCCCTGCGCTCTGCCGTCATTGAGGCGCTCACCCGCGTATACGACTCGGTTTGGCTCATAACCGACGTGGAGACGCAGAGCTTCGAGCTCTTTCGCGTGGATGAGGTGATGTCTCACCTCATACCAGCCAACGAGGCAGTAAAGATCACCAGGTTTACCGATGCCTTTGCCTTCTACGCCAACCTGGTGCTCGAGGAAGACCGCCAGGGCTTCCTGGATGCGGTGACGCCCGACGAGATCGTAAGGAACACCAAGGACAAGATCATCTACTCCGTACCCTTCCGCCGCGTGTTCGACTCTGGGATCCGCTACTATCGCCTGGAGTTTGCGAAGCTCGACCTAAAGAGCGGTAAGACTAACATCGTGGCCGGCTTCAAGGACGTGGACGACGAGGTGCGCAAGGAACAAAAGGTCCAACAGGCCCTTCGAGACGCCATCGATGCCGCCAACGCCTCCAACAATGCCAAGAGCGAGTTCTTGTCGAGCATGAGCCACGACATTCGCACCCCCATGAACGGAATCATTGGCATGACCACGATTGCCATCCAGCACTTGGACGATCGAGAGCGAGTGGCGAGCTGTCTGCAAAAGATCTCGGAGTCCTCCAACCACCTCCTCTCGCTTATCAACGAGATCTTGGACATGAGCAAAATCGAGTCGGGCAAGGTAGAGCTGCAGGAGGAAGAGTTCAATCTCGCGGAGCTCATAGAGGGAACGCTCACCCTAACCCGCCCGCAAATCCAAGAGCACGGGCACGCCTTCCGGGTTAACGTCGAGGGCGTGGAACATGAGCAGGTTATAGGCGACAGCAGGCGAATTCAGCAAGTGTTCGTCAACATTTTGGGCAACGCCATTAAGTACACGCCCGACGGGGGAAAGATCTCCTTGAGCGTACGAGAGACTCCCACCAAAGCCCAGGGCCTTGGCCACTATGAGTTTGTGTTCGAAGACAACGGCTACGGCATGACTGAGGAATTCCAAAGGCGCCTGTTCGAGCCCTTTGCCCGCGCAAACGACAAGCGCACCGCCAGCATTCAGGGCACGGGCCTGGGCATGGCCATAACCCGAAACATCGTCCGCATGATGGGCGGCGACATCTCCGTGGAGAGCACCTTTGGGGAGGGCTCCAAGTTCACCGTTAACATCTACCTAAAGCTCCAAGAGGATGTGCGCATAGACTACGAGGTCTTTAGCAACCTTCGCGTTTTGGTGGCAGATAACGACCCCACGTGCTGCGAGTCTACCTGCGAGCTCCTTGACGACATGGGAATAAACAGCGAATGGGTCCTTACGGGCAAAGCTGCCGTAGACCGCGTGGTTTCGCGAAAGGAGCAGGATCGCGACTTCTTTGCCGTTATTCTTGACTGTAAGATGCCCGACCAAGACGGCGTAGAGACCACTAGGCAGATAAGAAAGCTGGTGGGCGACGACGTGGCCATCATTCTGTTTTCGGCCTACGACTGGTCGGACATCGAGCAGAGCGCACGGGAGGCGGGCGTTACCGCGTTTGTGAGCAAGCCGCTGTTCCGCACAAAGCTCGCCTCGCTCTTCGACTCAATCGTAAACAGCAGCTCCGGTGACGCCGCTTTCGAAGACCCCCTTGAGGCGTTGGAAGACCTAAACCTGGTGGGCCATAAAATCCTGCTGGCCGAGGACCAGGAGATAAACGCCGACATTGCCATCGACTTTTTGGAGATGGCAGGACTCGAGGTGGACTGGGCAAAGGACGGCGCAGAGGCCGTGGAGATGCTGTCTGCGTCCCCAGACGGATACTATTCCATGTTCCTCACAGACATTCGGATGCCCGTAATGGACGGCTACGAAGCCACGCAGAAGATTCGCGCCATGGAGCGGCCCTACGCGCGCAACATCCCCATCGTAGCCATGTCGGCCAACGCGTTTGCCGACGACGTTATGCACAGCAAAGAGATCGGCATGGACGACCACATTGCCAAGCCCATCGACATCGAAGCCCTCACGCAAACGTTGGCTACCTACGTAAGGAAGTAGTACGCGGAGACCAGAGGAACCGCCAAGCCGCGAGGGGCGCGGAAAGGCGTCGTGCTCAAACAGTGCGGCACTTGCCGAGGGTAAGACGGAGGTCTCCGTGCTCAAGCAACGCTTCGCTGATCGAGGGGGAGACGGAAGTCACCGTGCTCAAGCAGCGCTACGCGAACTGCGCGCGGTGACTTCCGTCTCCCCCTCTTCCAACGCTTCGCGAACTGCGCGCGGAGACTTCCGTCTCCCCCTCGGCTATCGTTTCGCAAACTCGCGCGTCTTACCTTTCCGCGCCCCTCGCGGACCTGTCGGTTCTTTTAGGCGTTGTCTCCGTATACGTGCACTTGACAAGACCTCATGGTCTCGAGCGCCGCCTCGTGCTTCTGTGGCGTTACCCCGGCGCAGCAGGAGGCGTCCACCGAGATCTTTACCTCGGGCATGAACGCCTTCAGAAGCAGGGCATTCGACACCACGCAAATGTCGGTGCACAGGCCGACGAGCTCGATCTGGATTTCCTCGCGCTCCGAAAGCTCCTTGAGGTCTTGCGCAAGGCGGGTGCTGCCAAAGGTGGGCTTCTCGTACTTCTTTGCACCCTCGAGCAGCTCGGCTATATCCCCGCGGAGCTTCCAACCGTCCGTGCCCTTTATGCAGTGCTCAACGGGAAGGTTTGCGCCCTCCTGGGTTTGCAGGTACTCCGAGGTGTGGGTGTCCAGCGTAGCGACCACGTCCTCGGGCGCATAGGAGCGGATCTTGTCCTTTACCGTCTCCACTATTGCCTCGGCCTCCTTGGTTCCCAAGGCGCCATCGATAAAATCATTTTGCATGTCTACGACTACCAGCAGTTTTCTCATAGTTTGCACCCTCTTTGCATCTGCATGCCACATTGCGAATTAGCATAGCGACTCACGGTCGACTTGCCAAGTTTTAAAACTACCGATAGGCCGATAAGCGCAGTTTTGCCAGCCCAGCGCATGATATACTCGCCTCGTTACCGATTAGGCTTGCTTGGAGACGTTATGTTGGCACAACGCAAAAGGCGCGACACCTTTTTCGCGATTGTGTTGGCGTGCCTGTTCGCCGCATTCGTTTCCTACCTATGTGTCCATCCCTATTTGGTAGGCGCAGTTCCCAACACGAGCAGTTCCGCAGGCGAGGATTTTGACGACGGATGGACCACCGAGGACGGAACGCCCGTCTCGCTCACCAAGCTGGGTGCTCTTGAGGGCTTTTGGGAGCGTGGCGTCACCATACAAAAGCGCCTTCCCAATTCGCTTGACTCCCGCGTGGAGCTCAACTTTATGAGCGTAAACCTCTCCGTTCACCTGTATTACGACGGGGTTGAGGCCTATTCGTTTGACCCACCACGCACGCCGGGCGAAACCCCCTACGCCACCCGCTTTAACTTTGCGCCCCTCGCGCCGTCAGATGCCGGCAAGCTGGTCACAATCGAGCTTCGTCCCTTTTACACCGATATGGGCTCGAAGATTGAGGACATGCGCATATCCCAAACGAGCGCCTACATCCAAGGCTACGTGCGAGCGCACTTTGTTGCGTTTGCCGAGAGCGTCCTTATTGCATTCATCGGGCTTGCGGTGTTTGGCCTTGAGTTTGCCCTGCGCAAGACCGATCACGGCGAGCTCGACCTTCTTGCGCTGGGTGGCGTCGCCTTTTTGCTGGGGGTTTGGTCGGGAGCCGTTACGGGCGTGCTTCAGATTACCACAGGGCTCGCCTCGCTCGTCGGCGCGCTTGAGTACATGTCGCTCCTGTTTGTGCCCTACACCATCCTGCGCTTTACCTCATCGATTCTGCTTCCCCCACAACGAAAGCGCTTCGATATGCTCGCGGGAGTCCTTGCGGCAACGGCCATAGCAGTATCGGCGATTCTGTGCGTCGGCTTTGGCGCCGACATGCATAGCATCCTACGGGTCTCCCATGTGCATTTGGGAATATGCGGCGTCCTTATCGTCGTGCAGATAATCGCGAGCCTGCGCATGCACGGCATTGACGTCTTTAAGGAAGCCCTGGCATCCAGCAATGCCATGGTAATCGCCTTCTTCATATTTGTGGCTTGTGGCATCATCGACTTCTTGCGCTTTGTAACCCCACTCAATGTGCCGGGCGACGCCGCCCTCTTTATTCGCCATGGCCTGTTTGCCTTCGTGGTTGTGCTCGCCATCGAGGCGGCGCGCGCAAGCTTTGCCTACATTACCCGCGCAAAGTATGCTGATACCATAGAGGTCATGGCATTCACCGATGCCCTCACCAACCTGGGCAATCGGGCCGCCTGGAAGGTGATGCGCGACGAAGTTGAGTCGTCGCTCAAGGAGGGCACGCTGGAAGACGCTATTGTCTGCCAGTTTGACGTCAACTTTCTCAAGAGGGTTAACGACACCTATGGCCATGCGGCGGGCGACCGCTACATCAAGCATGCCGCAAACACCATTCAACGCTCATTTGGCATGGAGGGGTCGTGCTATCGCACGGGCGGCGACGAGTTTACCGCCATTATTACCGGAGATGCGCTGGACGAGCGCCTAAACGAGTGCAGGAAGCTATTCGAGGTTTCCATGGACGAGCAAAACGTGGCGCGTGAGGGAGACGTGGCGCTTAGCATGGCGCTTGGCGTGGCGCACGTAAGCGAGTCGGAGCCGCATACCCTACGCGCGGCCCAATCGACTGCAGACGAGCGCATGTACGATAACAAGCGCGCCATGAAGGCCGAGCGTCGCGACTAAGATGCCCTACCCTAACTAAGGGACAGTCCCCAAGTTAGGGTTTCGCTGTTTACGAGATTGCCACCGTGCCATCGTTGCGCACGCGCACGCGCCCTTCGGCGAGCAGCTGAATGGTGTTGGGATACAGCTCGTGCTCAATGGCGTGGATATGCTCTTCCAGCTCATCCACGGTCCAGCCCTCCTCCACCACCAGCGCCTGCTGGGCAATAATCGGCCCGCAGTCGTACTCGCTGTTGGCAAAATGCACCGTTACGCCAGTGACCTTTACGCCGTAATCGTAGGCGTCCTGGATGGCGTGTGCCCCCTTAAAGCTGGGAAGCAGCGCCGGATGCAGGTTTACCACGCGATTTGGATACGCCGCCAGAATGGGGTCGTGCACCATGCGCATGTAGCCCGCCATAATGACGTAGTCCACGTTGTGCATCTTAAGCTCGGCGGCTATTACCTCGTCGGCTACCAAAGGCTCGGCATAGAGCTCCTTGGAGATGGTGAGCGTCTGCAAGCCGTGCTTCTTCGCTCGCTCGAGCCCGTAGGCATCCATGCGAGAAGACACAACCAGCTCTATGCTGGCGTCCAGCGTGCCCTTCTCTATGCGGTCTATGATGGCCTGCAGATTGGTACCCGATCCCGAGAGAAGGACGCCCAGTCTTATGCTCATCTGCTTTCCTTTCCGCCTTAACCCTAACTTGGGGACTGTCCCCAAGTTAGGGTGACGACCTCTATGCGTACACCACCTTGCCAGAGCCAGCGACTATTTTGCCCATGACAAACGAGTCCAGCCCTTCGGCCGCGAGCTGCCCGCGCACGCGTTCGGTATCCTGAGCTGCGCAAATGACGCTCATGCCCACGCCCATGTTGAAGGTCTTGTATGCCTCGTCGGGCGTAAGTGCGGCAGCGTGCACCATGTAGGAGATAACAGGCGGCACGTCCCAAGCGGGCCCGTCCTCGCCGCCCCGCTCTACCACGGCATCCAGGTTGGAAGGCAGCGCGCGGTTGAGGTTCTCGGTAATGCCGCCTCCGGTAATGTGGGCCATGGCATGGATGGGAGCGCCCGCGCGCAAGGCTCGCACCAAGGCGCCGGCATAGATGGTCGTGGGTCGCAACACCGCGTCGGCAAGGGACTCGCCGCCAAGCTCTGGCAGCGGCGTGCGCAGCTCTTCGACCGTGCGTCCCTCTATGGCCACCTTGCGCACCAGAGAATAGCCGTTGGAATGTATGCCCGAGCTGGGAATTCCCAGCACCACATCGCCCTCGCGCACGAGCTCGGGGCCAATCATGTGCGCGCGGTCAACCACGCCCACCACAAAGCCGGCCAGGTCGTAGTCATCGGCGGGCATGACGCCTGGGTGCTCGGCCATCTCGCCGCCCACCAGGGCGCATCCCGCCAGCCTGCATCCCTCGGCAATGCCGCCCACGATCTTTGCCACGGCATCGGCCTGCAACTTTCCCACGGCCACATAGTCCAGGAAGAACAGTGGCTCGGCACCCACAACAACCACGTCGTCGGCGCACATGGCAACAAGGTCTTGTCCCACGGTGTCGTGCATGCCCAACAGCTGGGCGATGGCGAGCTTGGTGCCCACGCCATCGGTACCGCTCACCAGCACCGGGTCGTCCATGTCCTTTATCGCGGCGGCGCTAAAGCAGCTGCCAAAGCCGCCCAGACCGCCTATGACCTCGGGTCGCATGGTGCGCGACACCGCGTCCTTAATGGCATCTACCGCGCGGGCGCCCTCGTCCACATCCACGCCGGCATCCGCATAGGTAACGTGCTCTGCCATAGTCACTCCTTCGTTACTCTTCGCCGGCTTCGCCCTGTTCGGCACCGGCACCCTCTGCTTGCTGGGCGTCACTTGTTTGCCCGCCCTCGGTCTGTTCGGCGCTCTTGGCCTTTTGGGCTTCGCTCTCCTTCTTCTTTTTTGCCTCGGCCTGCGCCGCAGTGTATTCCGGCGTGCCAGGAATCTCGCTCTTGGGTGCACACACCAAAAGCGTACGGCCCAAACCGTCGTAGTAGTTGCAGGTGGAGAGCGTAAACACGTGCTTGAGCTGCGGCAATATCTTATCTGCATCCGCACGCTTGGTCTGCGCCTTGGCAAAGTAGTCAGACAAGTACTTGTGGAACTCGTCGTCGTTCTTAAACGTAAACTGGCGCACGTCCAGGTCGTCCTCGTTGGTGTAGTACAGGAAGATGGGCGCCAGGTTGTACGCACCCTGCTTTTCGGTTACGTACCACACCGTCTTTATGGTGTCGAACAGCTTCTGGTCTTCCATGTCGGCAATCTGCTTGAACTGAGAGCCGTTGCGCATGTGGTGCCCGTATACGATGGTTTGCGCGTCCACCATACCCGGCGCCTTGCATTCGTAGTCGAGGAACACCGAGCCGCCGATGCTCTCGCTGCGATCGGGCGCGCGATTGAGGTAGTAGTCGTTGTCGGTGGATTGGAACACGGGGTAGTTGACGACGGTGCCCGGAACCTGCAGCCAGCCAACCACGTTGGGATTCATGGCCTTCAGGGCCTCCCAATCCACCTGGGGCGGAGTGTTCTCGTCGTCCGACAGCTTGGCGTATTCGGCCACGCGCTGATTCTCGTCGTCGATCTTCTGGTAGTTTTGGTTGTTCTGGATAAAGATGAATGCCGCTACGGCCAGCAACGCCACGCCTACCACAATGAGGATGTTGCTTACCAGGTTGCTCTTCTTCTTTGGGGCATCGCCCTGCGGGGAGTCGCTCGGCGTCGTTTGCTTGCTCTCTTCCTGCTCTGACATGTGCGACCTCCTAATCCTGCGCCATCGCGGTCTTGAAATCCTGCACGGTTGCGCGGAAGCTCGGATCGCCCGCACCAAGAATCTGCGTGGCGTAGATGGCGGCGTTCTTGGCACCGTTTATTGCCACGCAGGCCACAGGAACGCCGGACGGCATCTGGACCATAGACAAGAGCGAGTCCATGCCGCCAAGGTCACTTGTCTTAATGGGCACGCCGATTATGGGGAGCGGCGTGTAGGCGGCAACGACGCCACCCAGATGGGCCGCCTTGCCCGCGGCAGCAATTATCACGCGAACGCCGCGATCCGCTGCCGTGCTAGCCCATTCGTGCACCTTTGCCGGATTGCGATGAGCCGAGGCGATTACCAGCTCGTAGGGCACGCCGAACTCCTCCAGCTGCGCGGTGCATGCCTCCATTACGGGCATGTCGGAGGCAGACCCCATAATTACGCCCACCAACGGAGCGCTGCTTTGCTTTGCCATAGGTCACTCCTAACGACCTGCTTGTGAGTAGTGCTCCATAGTATACCGAGTTTGTGCGGCAATATCCCAAAGTGGCCGCGAGTCATGGAGGAGTCAGGGGCGGTCAGGGGCGCGACCGCGGACCGGGCTGCGGGGCCGTGTACACAAACCGGGCCGCGGGCTTCCTTGCCGTGCGCACTTTTTTGGTGGCGCCGGCGCGCTGCTGTGGGGCCGTGTACACAAACCGGGCCGCGGGCTTCCTTGCCGTGCGCACAAATCGGCCATTTGTGCGCACGGTGGGGACATCTGCGGGCAGGAAAGTGGACCCGGCGGTAGCGCCCGCGCACCGCCCGCGTTGCCGACAAAATCGGACATCACGGGTACCGCCACGCCTCCGCACAGAATACCAGTGGGCTATCTCGTCACCAAATTCCGCCAAATGCGCTACAGTTGCTTATGAGAGGAGCGCTTATGGAAGGGCGACACCGCATAGTCATACGACGCGCAGTCACAATGGCTGTAACCGCGGCTCTGCTTTGCGCCACACTCGTCGCCTGCGGCGGCGGTGGCGGAGGAGGCGGTGGCGCCACGAGCGAGTCCACCTCTGGCGCAGACTTCCAGGCCCCCAGCTCGGTAGACTCGGCCTCGTTTGACGAGAGCAGCGCCGTAAGCCAAAACGATGGCTCCATCGACACGAGCTCGGTAAACGACGGAGTGGTAATGGCCCACGGAAAGAGTGCGAGCCGCCTCAAGCTCCTCGTAACCAACGGCGACATGAGCTACAACTACGACATGCCCGGCGACGGCACGCCCATTACCGCCCCCATAAACATGGACAACGGCGCCTATACCTTTGCAATCATGCGCAATACCGGCGGCAGCAACTACGTGGAGATCGCCTCCACAACCGCCGACGTAAAGCTCACCAGCGAATCCGCGCCCTTTACGCGCCCTAACATGTATTGCAACTACACCGACTCGAGCGCCTGCGTTGCAAAGGCCCGCGAGCTCACGTCCGGAGCCCAAAACGTGGGCGACGCCGTAAAGGCCGTGTGCACCTACATCGTGGACAACGTAGACTACGACGCCGACAAAGCCGGGAAGCTCAAAGAGGTTACCGGCTACGTTCCCAACCCCGACGAGACGTTTAGCACCAACAAGGGCATATGCTTTGACTACGCGTCGTTGGGAGCCGCCATGCTACGAAGCATCGGTATCCCCACCAAAATCGTAACAGGTTACGTTTCGCCAAATGATTTGTACCACGCATGGATAATGGTCTATATTGATGGCAGCTGGACAAGCGCCCAGTTTTCGGTAAACCCGCAATCGTGGAGTCGCGTCGACCTCACTTTTGCAGCCGACTCCGGTAACGATAGCTACGTTGGAGACGGTGTGTCATATACTGATCGGTACGTGTATTGATGAACGGACAAGGGGTGTAGGATCCATGGCCCAAACCATGCTCGAAGGGAGCGCAATAAGCGCATTCTGCGGTGGCGTAGCGGTAATGCTTTCCGCAGGCATTCAAACCGACGAGGCGGTCTACATGCTCGCAGACGAGCATGAGGACTCCCACTTCAAATCCATATGCAGCGCCGTATACCGCGATCTTGCCGAGGGCGAGACGCTATCCAACGCCATGGAGGCTACGGCGGCCTTTCCCGACTACGCCGTGTCCATGGTGCGCGCCGGCGAAGCGGCCGGTCGCTTGGAGCAGGTATTGCGTCGCCTGGACGTGTACTACGAGGAGGAGGAGCGCACGTACGCCAAGCTTCGCGCCAGCGTAAGCTACCCGGCGGCACTGTTGGCCATCATGAGCGTCATCCTGGCCTTTGCCCTTGCCTTCATTCTCCCCGTGTTCATAGACGTATACAACAACCTCACCGGCACCCTTACGGCCGGCTCGTTCTCGTCGATGAACGTCTCCATTATTATCGGCTGGGTGGCACTCGTAATTACGCTGGTATGCACCTGCGCAGTCCTCGTGCTCACCTTCCTCAGTCGCTCTGAGTCCGGTCGCCAGCGTTTGATCGGCATCTTCGAGAAGCTCCCCTTTACGCGCGACGCCATGTATCAGCTGGCCCTCTCGCGCTTTACCGCGGCGCTTTCCACGTATGTGTCTTCGGGCATGAACACAGAGTCGGCCATGCAGGCGTCACTGGAGTTCGTTACCAACGAAAGGCTGCGTCCGAAGGTGCTCGCCGCCTACGAGGCCATGGTAGACGCCAAGAACCCGCGCAGCCTGGCGCAGGCCATTACCGAAAACGACGTGTTCGAGCCGCTCTATGCGCGCATGCTTTCGGTTGGCCACGAAACGGGCAGCTCCGACGAGATGCTCTCGCGCCTGTCTCAGATCTTCTTCGAGGACTCGCTTGAGCGCATAGACAAGGTCATCGATCGCATTGAGCCCCTGTTTGCCGCCTTCCTCACCATTACGGTTGGTGCCACGCTCATTGCAGTCATGCTTCCGCTCATCGGCATCATGCGCTCCATCGGCTAACTAGGCGAGGACGGCATCATGTATCACGAGATCACAACAAAGGACCGAAAGCGCAAGCGGCGCAATCTTCTTATTGTGCTTGCCGCATGCGTGGCAATAGTTGCATGCATTGCCATTGCCATGAACGCCGCAGCCGCGAACGCGCGCGAGCAGGGTGCGACGGCCCTGCGCCAGTCCATCTTGGATGCCGCCATACGTTGCTGCGCCATAGAAGGTTCCTACCCCCTCTCGCTCGACCGACTCGAGCAAAACTACGGCCTACGCATCAATCATAGGGACTACATCATTACCTATGAGGCATATGCATCCAACATGGTGCCCAGCGTGGTGGTGGTACCGCGATGAACAAACAGGGCACCAAAATCGTTGACGCGGTGTCGTACACGGCGTCACATAAGACCGAGAAAGGAAACGGTTTGCAGCGCGCATTTTCCATCCTGCTCTTTACCGTGTTCGTAGTGGTAGACCTGCTTGCGTTGGCGGCGGGCACCAGCTCCTACGGCTCGCTCACCAAGATGCAGGCCACCAACGACGCGCGCATAACGTCGCTGGGCCCCGTAATAAGCAGCGTACGGGCAAACGACGCCAAAGGCGGCGTGCGAAGGAGTTCCGACGCCCCCGAGGGCGAGGCGCTCGTTCTTACTCAAAGCGACGATCAGGGAACGTACGAGACTCGCATATACCTGTACCAAGGAAAGATCATGCAGGAGTTTTCCCTGGAAAATGCCCCCTACACGCCTTCCAAGGCCACCGAGCTGGCCCCCTCGTCCACGTTTGAGTTCAGCTACGACGACGACGTCCTTACCATACGAACGGACGCCGGCGAGGGCAAGGTAGCGCTTCGCAACCAGCAGGGAGGTGCGTAAAGCATGGCCGTATCCAGCGAGATGACCGCGCAGGGCGCATCCAATCGTAGCCAAGGCCACCGCGGAACCGCATTCCTCATCGAGGCCCTGGTGGTGCTGGCCTTCCTCATGGTAGCGCTCGCGGTATTCGTACAGCTCTTCTCCAAGGCGCAGATCCAGGGCGTTAAGGCCAACCAGCTGAGCCAGGCGGTTCTTATTGCCACCAACTACGCCGAGGAATTTAGCGCCAATCCAAGCAAGGTGGAGGCGCAAAAGGAGAAGGACGGGCTCACTGCCACCTGCAAGATCAACGAAGACAAGCACACCGCGGGTACGCTCTACGACGCGACCATAGAGGTGTCGGACGGCACGCAGACGGTTTACACGCTGCATACCTCCCGTTACGTAAGCAAGGCGAACGGAGGTGGCAAATGAGGCGCTCGATAGGCACAAGCAGTCGTGGCAACATGCGTCACGGCCTCATATCACTGCTCACCGTAGTGGTGGTTATTAGCCTCGCAACCGCAGCCGTGCTAACCGTTTCCACCTCGCGCGCCATGGGGGCGCTCGCGCAACGCCAGGCGAACATGACGCAGGAGGGCTACGATACCGAGCGTGCGGCGCAAACAACGCTGGCACTGGTGGAAGACGAGCTGCAGACTGCGCGCTCGCAAGGCCAAACAAGCGCATCTGCCCTTGCCAAGCGCCTTGACCAGGCAATGAACGGCCTGCTCGCCGACGCGTGCCCCTCAGGCATTACCGCTACCTATAGCGTTAAGGATACGACCCTGCAATGCGAGTACCTGTCCCCCAACGGACGCATGTTGCAGACGGTTGTGGCTATAGGCGACGGAGGCACATACGACGTGGTGAGCTGGAAACTTACTGCAGCACCACAGGAACAAGATACGGGCGGAACGCTGTGGACCGGACCCACGGCCAAGGATTAGGAGTTGGAATGGACCTCCAAGACATCTTGCAGAACATGGTAGACAACAAAGCCTCCGACATCTTTGTCGTTGCCGGACTGCAGCTGACGTACAAAAAGGGCGGACAGCAGTACCGCACCGATTCCGAGCGGCTTATGCCTGCCGACACCTATGACATCGTGCGCCAGATCTACGAGATTGCCGGGCGCGACTTCAAGCATTTTGTGGAAAACGATCAGCACGACGACGACTTTTCGTTCTCCATTCCTGGCATGGGGCGCTTCCGCGCGAACACCTTCCGTCAGCGTGGCTCCGCAGGCGCCGTCATTCGCGTGATTCCCTTTGGCCTGCCCGACCCGATTGACAACAATATCCCCGAAGAGGTCCTTACCCTCTCGCGCTTCCAGAAGGGCCTTGTGCTGGTAACGGGTTCTGCGGGCGCCGGCAAGTCCACCACGCTGGCCTGCATTATCGACCGTCTTAACCACGAGCGTCACGGCCACATTGTTACCATGGAGGACCCCATTGAGTACATCCATCGGCATGGGACCTGCATCGTAACCCAGCGCGAGATTCCCACCGACGTGGCCACCTATTCCGAGGCGCTGCGTTCGGCCATCCGCGAGTCTCCCGACGTCATCCTGTTGGGCGAGATGCGCGACCAGGACACCATGGCCACAGCCGTAACCGCCGCCGAGATGAGCCAGCTGATCTTCTCGACCATGCACACCGCAAGCGCCTCCACCACGGTGGACCGCATTGTTGACTCCTTCCCCAGCACGCAACAGCGCCAGATTCGCATGCAGCTCTCGCTGGTGCTTCGTGCCGTGGTAAGCCAGCAGCTCGTGCCTACCAAGGACGGTCAGGTGGTGCCCGCATTCGAGATCATGGTGGCAAACACCGCCATCCGCAACCTCATTCGCGAAGAGAAGACCTACCAAATCGACTCCGTTATTGCCAGCGCAGGCAAGCATGGCATGCGCACCATGGACCAGAGCCTGTTTAACCTGGTGCGCGATGGCATTGTGGATCGTGAGGTGGCGCTGCAGCACGCCATTCATCCCGAGGCTTTCCGCAACCGCCTGAACACCATGGGTCTCTAGGCCTCCGGACCCTAACTAGGGGACAGGCCCCAAGTTTGGATTTTTCGAATCCGAACTTGGGGCCTGTCCCCTAGGTAAGGTTTCTGTCCTGTTATCAATCTCATCCATAACGCGTTATTGCAAAGAAAGGCTACCATTCTCTTCCAAAAACGACTACCCTATGCCACAGCGTCGGTCCATAAGTCCACGTGAAGGGAAGTTACCATGACTAACGCAAACGATGTGTATCTGTACAAACGAAGCGGAAGCTACATTCCCCGCATAGCCGCCGTGCACGACCTATGTGGTTACGGCAAGTGCTCGCTCGGCATCGCCATTCCCGTGCTCAGTGCTGCGGGCTGCGATGTGTGCCCCGTCCCCACCTCGCTCTTCTCGGCGCATACGCGCTTTCCCAAATGGTATATGCACGACACCACCAGCATGCTGGAGCCGTATTTGGATGCCTGGCAGGAAGAGGGCATTGAGCTCGATGCCATCTACTCCGGCTTCCTCGGTGCACCCGAGCAAGTGGGCGCCATTAAGCGGCTGTTTAGGGAATATCCGGGCGCTTTGCGCATTGTTGACCCCGTAATGGGCGATGGCGGCGAGCCGTATCCCACCTATACACCCGAGCTCTGTGCCGCCATGGGCGAGCTGGTGGATGGCGCCGACCTTTTGACCCCCAATCTTACCGAGGCCGCGATCCTTACCGGCGTTGCGTACGAGGGCCAGGACGTGAGCTTGGATTTCGTGCGCAAGACCATCGACGCGCTTTTGCAAAAAGGCGCGAAGAACGTAGTGCTCAAGGGCGTCGTACATGGCGATGGCCTCATTCGCAACTACGTCGCCGGACAAGATGTGGAGCTTGCGGAGGTAAGCGGCGAGTTGCTGCCCTACATGCTGCATGGCACGGGCGACTTGTATGCCAGCGCTCTCTTGGCCGCGCTCATGGCAGGAAATTCCCTGCTTCAGAGCGTGGAATTTGCCAGCAAGCTTGTGCGTGACGCCATGCGCGTTACCAGCGAGCAACCCGACTACGAGGTGCGAGGCGTGAGCTTCGAAACCGTTTTGGGCGAGATAACCCAGCTTGTGGGATAGCCCTCTTGCCTCAACTTAGGGACAGGCCCCGAGTTAGGGTTTTCGAAAACCTAACTCGGGGCCTGTCCCTAAGTTTGTCCCCAAGCTGGGGTTATCTGCGGTTTGTGCCGTCCACCGCAACGTCATTCTCTTGCTCGGTGGGCTCCTTCAGAACCTGCAGGCGCAACATTTCCTGCAAATCCGAATCCATACCGGTAACGATGCAGTTGAAGCGCACCTGTCCATCGCTTGCGGTGTTCTTTGTCCAAATGAATGTCATAAACGGCACGACATCGCCTGTGGGCTGCGCGAAGCCAAAGTTCGAAGAGTGCTGTATGGCGCCCTGCTCGTCCACGTGCACGTACACGTGGTAGATCACGGTGTCGATGTTTTGGTTGAGCAGCGCCGCCACCGAAAGTGCGCTAGCCTGCATTTGACTCGTAGAGAAGCACATGAGCGCGCTCTCGGAGGTGGTGTCAATTACCGAGACCTCTATGCGACCGGTGTTCTGGTCGGCCTCTTGGACCGAGAAGTCCTGCGGGAACTGCGTAAAGCCGCCGCCCCATTCCACGCCACCGCTTAGGGCGTCCGCCACCGTGCGCACCGACACGTCGTTGGACAAGTTGCCGGTATTGTGGCTCAACGCGTTGTTTGAGTACCACATTATGAACACGGTTAGCGCAACCATGAACACCACGATGAAGGCCGAGACTCGCGCAATGGTTTTTCCAACGTTAGAACCCGAAGGGTCGTCGGTGGAAAGCGGGTCTACCTCAACGCCATGGCCATACTTCTTGCGCCGGATGCGTTGGCGCTCGGCTTTTTTTGCATTGGTGTGACCGGAGTTGTCGACCTTCGAGAAAAGCTCCTCGGCCTGCTCGGCGCTCAAGGAGTTGTGCGGTGGTCGATTGAAGTCGTATCTCCTCGTCATGGGAGCCTCTCTGTCACACGCGGCTCAAACAGATGTAAGTATACGTTACTCCCCACTCTTTTCAAACCCTTATGGGCAGAGGTTATCGTCTGTGCGCAGTAAGTCCACCCAGACGGGGCGAACGGGCGGGGCGGCTTGGCCGGTTTGCTGGGATTCGCTGCAATGCGGGCGATGTCGACAGACCCGGCTGCTCGCCTGCTGGGATTCGCCGCAATGCAGCCATTCTCAGCAGGCCCGGCCGCGCATTTGCTCGGATTCGTTGCACCGCGGCCACTCTCAGCAAGCCCCACCACGACGTCGCTCGCCACACAAGCGATAGCCCCTCTCGCGCCGCACGCGAAAGGGGCCATCCCAGTTCCTATATACAAATCGAGCCAAAATCAGCAAGCCTTAGTAATTTACGACATGCTCCTCGAAGTAGCTCCGCGGGTGATTGCAAGTGGGGCACACCTCGGGGGCCTTCGGTCCAACGTGCAGGTGACCGCAGTTGATGCACTTCCACACCTTAACGCCCTCGCGCTCAAAGACCTCCCCCTTCTCCACACGCTCGGCGAGCTTAAGATAGCGTTCCTCATGGGCCTTCTCGATGTCGCCGACAAGCTTCATCTTTGCGGCAATCTCCTTAAAGCCCTCCTCCTCGGCGACCTTGGCGAACTCGGGATACATTTGAGTCCACTCGTCGTTCTCGCCAGCAGCGGCATCCTTGAGATTGGCCAGGGTGTCGGGCACCTCGCCGCCGTGCAGGTACTTGAACCAAAGCTTTGCGTGCTCTTTTTCGTTACGAGCGGTTTCGGCAAAGATCTCCGAAATCTGGACATAGCCATCCTTCTTGGCACGGCTGGAATAATACAGGTACTTGGTGTGCGCCTGGGATTCACCAGCAAAGGCAGCCTCGAGGTTCTTCTTGGTTTGCGAAGTCTCAAAATCAACAGCCATGAAAAACTCCTCTCCTTGGAATGTTGGCAAATTAACCACAGATAACTGCAGATAACCCGCCCTTCAGGGCATTCTAACACAGGGATATCCACATAAGTTAATCAATCGATTTATGTGGCGAATTTGGGATGTATGAGGAATCTGGCCAACACGCCCGCCAGACAGAACACCTATGGAGAACAACGTCTAGGACATACGCCTGCACACACGCCAGCTCTTTGAGCGATTCCTAATAGCGACAATCTAAAGCATGGCTGCCCTTTTGCGAAACTCCTCGGGGGCAACGCCCGCACGCGCGGCTGCATCTTTTAGCGTAAGCACCCCGT
>CADCPM010000076.1 GCA_902803315.1 uncultured Coriobacteriaceae bacterium | reverse complement strand
GGACGTGCCAGCTCTCATGGACGACCTTATTGCCTTTCTGGGATCTTCCGAGCTACCTTCAGTTGCGAAGGCAGCGTTGGCACATGCGCAGCTCGAGACCATCCATCCCTTTGCCGACGGTAATGGCCGTTCGGGGAGGGCGCTCGTCCACGTGGTGCTCAAGTCCGCAGGGATGTCTCGCGCCACCGTTCCGCCCGTCTCGCTTGTGCTTGCCACCGACAGAGACCGTTACATAGCGAATCTTACGTCATTCAGGTGCGAGGACGCCTCCGCTCGCTCTGGTTCCATGAATGGGTGGATTGAGTACTTCGCCAACGCGCTTACGCTCTCTTGCGAGCGGGCCGAGGAGTTTGAGCGTACGCTTCTTGAGATCAGAGAGGGCTGGCTCAGGCGCACTGGGTTCCGAGTGGGCTCCGCCGGCCGACAGCTCCTCAGCTTGTTACTGGGGACTCCAGCGCTCAGCATAAAGACCGCACAGGCGCTCACGGGAAAGAGCTATCCAGCGGCAAGGGGCGCCGTCCTTGCCTGCGTGGAAGCGGGGATTCTCCGGCAGAACTCTAAGAACCGCAAGAGCGGCATCTATGTCGCGGACGATGTGGTGGCCGCCTTCAATGCGTACGAGCGCTCTCTTGCGACCATCTCAGGGGACACCTCGGTCGAGCGACCGCGTCGTCGCGTGCCCCAGCGACGGTAGGTACGGCCAAAAGGGGCGCGTATGGTTGTGACATTTTCTACGGGAAAGACGTGGCGCGAGCTCGGGCACCAATGACTCTCGCGGCGTCGCGCGAGCCCGACCAAGTGACACTGTGCAAGGGTTTTTGGGCCTCGATGTCACTTGGTCGGATTTGATTAGCGCCGAATCCGACCAAGTGACATTTCGCCCCCATATTTGCAGCCTTGTGTCAGTTGGTCGGGCTTTGCTGCTCCGTCTGGTTGGCGCGGAATGGCTCGAACCCGACCAAGTGACATTTTTCGGGCGAATCGGCCCTTCTTTGTCACTTGGTCGGATTTGGGTCGGGCAGAATCCGACCAAGTGACATTCGGCCCTCGTATTTGCTGCGCCGTGTCACTTGGTCGGGCTTTGCCCTCTGTGCCGCTCGCAAGACCCCATAATCGGCGCTAGGACGGCATATCGCCAAAGAGTTGATCACACATTGCATCATATGTCGTGGCGTAGGGGAGTGCAGCATTCTGCATATCTCATCTGGATTTCTGCGAGGTTCTTTTTGCCGAAACGACGTGAAGGCAGGCCTGCGCATCGACTAACCTCTCTATGAAAGCTCGTGAAGGAGTGTTAGCATGTCTGGCGTGATGGGCAGTCTTCCCGTTGTTTACGGCATCCACGTCCCCACAGGGGACCTGCGCCATGTAGACGAGGTCGCGAACGGTAGGGCGTGCGATTGCGTCTGCCCAGACCCCCGTTGCGGACAGAGGCTCATAGCCAAGAACGGTGGGACGAAGAAGATCCACCACTTCGCGCATGAGAGAGGGACCTGTTCTTGGTCGGTCGAGTACCTGATTTCACTCCTCGCGCTTGGGGCGGTTAGGTCGAGCGGTAGCGTGGTATTTCCGGCGCTGACTTACCACGACGCGGAAAGGCGTGCCGAGGTCGAACACGCTAAGGCAGGCCGCGTTCCGATGGCGGAGGCAGAGTTGCGCGAGGTCAGCGGTAGGCTGGCCCCCGACGTCTTTATCACCTGGCGATCGAAGAAGGGTGAGGTGAAGACATACGCCATTGTCTTCCAACTTATCCATACGCTCACAGGAGAGCAGCTTTCTCGTCTTGCAGCCGTTGTTGACGGGGTCGTGCTAATCGATTTGCACAAGGATATGCTTCACGCGAAGAATGAACAGGGAAAGCACTATGACCGCGAGGCGATTGTTTTGAAGTACCAGAACGCGGACTATATCGCAGGCGTGCTCAACGCCTCCGCGGGCGACATCAAGTCATGGGCGTATAGCTCCGTTGCAGATTGCCTGCATGCCGAGAGTGTCGTTCGCGCGGAAAAGGCGCGCGAGAAAGAGAGGCAGCGTCGGGAGGCCGAGCGGGCGAGGCTCGAGGAGGCGAGGGCCAAGGTGAAGGAGGAGCGTCGTCTGGAACGCGAGGCTAGGGAGGCTGAGGCCGCGAGGCTGCGCGAGCTGTCCGAGAGACGCAGAGCGGAGGAGGAGCGCCGTCTCGAGGAGGAGCGCATTCGCGAGGAGGCACTGCGACCCGAGAACGATTGCAAGTACCTGCCCGAAATGACCAAGCTGGTGGATCAGCAGGACGTGCCGGCGACCGACGAGTTCGGTCGGCGCTGGGTGCGATGCAAGGTGTGCGGTAAGGTAGCCCCGGAACGTGAGTTCACGATCTACGGGGGCGTTGGACGGCTCAATATCGGAACGTGTGTCGAGTGCATGCGGAGTGCTGGATGAGGGGCCGACAAGCATATGATGCTGGATACGTATGCCATCCGTCCGTGGAGCCGTCCAACCCCGTACGACTGGAACGCCTACGCGCACAAGAAGCGTGGCTAAGACCCGAACAAACGTAAAATTCCGCCGCATTTTTCGCCGAAATGCCGTTTGTTCGGTTTTGGTTTGCACGGAAACCGAACAAACGGCGTTTCTGAGAGCTTTTGTCTCGTGTTTTCCGTTTGTTCGGGTTTTGGCTCCCGTCACTGAGGTTTCAGAAGCCCTCAAAACCGAACAAACGAAAATTCTCACCTCTTCTCGCTTCGAAAACGCCGCTTGTTCGGTTCTCGCGTAAGCCGAAACCGAACAAGCGGCAATTCTAAGAATATTTGCCTTGATATTTCCGTTTGTTCGGGCTTTGCGCCTCGAATGACCTGAGGCTCGAAGCGAGTGTGGAGGAAGGAGCTAGGTCGTGCACGATGCGCCGCCTTGCAATGCGCATAATCAAATACCTACCACTCGATACAACCACAAGAAAAGACAGCAACGATGAGGTACGAAGACCTAACCGCAGAACAGAAAGAAATGACTGACGGCAAGACACCGGAAGAGATTCTGGAGATAGCCAAAGCCGAGGGCTTATATTAGTGACTTCGCGCCCTTATTTCACAGTCCAAGGCTGGCGGAACGGTCACCCTTACGTCACAGCCAGAGCTCAGCGCCGAGGGTGAAGACACGACGCAACAAACACAGGCCGCAGAGGTCACGTCGAACACCCACGTATTGCACAGTATAGACACCGGAGCCTACAGGGTAACCACGGACGTGACCATAGGACCCGACTATAGCGGCAACGGCATCCGTATAGCTAAGAACGATAACGTGCTCCTTTACATTGACGAGGGCAAGACGCTCACTGTAACAGGCAAGGATGCAGGTGCAGGGGACGTCGGCCACGCAGCGATTCTGCTGCAAGAGGGCGCCACCCTTACCGTGGCAGGCTGGGGACAAACGCACAACTATTTATGCTGTCGGCGCAGGCACCTCGGGCGGCGGTGGCAGCGGTACTGCAGCCGACGGAATCGGCTCTGGTGGCACCGGCGGTGGAAGCGGTGGCGGTGGAGCCGGCGGCAACATTGATGGCGAGCCTTTCATTTTTAGTGACATTGACGACCTTTGGGGCTGCGGTGGTGATGGCGGCTCCAGTGAATGGGGTGGCGTCGGCGGCGAGCGCGGGGACTACGGCGCCTCCGGAAGCGGGGACGACACAGGTGCGTCTAGGAAGTATGCGAAGGTCGGCGGTTCCGGCAGCTCTTGTGCCAAGCCTAAAACAACTGCCTTCTATACCTACAAGAACAGCGATGCCGAACCGCAGTGCACGAGCATTGCGGGAACAATGCTGAGCGTCGGGAAGCCGAACACTCGTGAGGCAACGTTGCTTGGCACCTTTGAGGCCTTCAAGGACCATGGAGGTTATGTAATAAAGGGCACCGACCAACCGCCAACTATCACCAATTCTAAAGAACAAAACATGGCAGATTTTCTTCTTGCATTGCTAAAAACGATGCCCAAGGTAAATAAACCGTCAGTCCAAGCTGAGTCGGTGCAAACGGCGAATACTGATGGCACACAGGGGCTTCTTAGCGCGGAGAGCAGCAACGAGCTGCATGCGGAGGCGGAGGGCGACGTTACGACGGTACCGTAAGCACCAGGTCGGCCAAGTCCGTCGGCGAGTACCAGGCGTGCTTTAGGCTCAAGGATCCCGCGGTATACGAGTGGGCTGGCGAGTCCGAAGATGCTACCGAGGTATGGGTTCCGTGGTCTATAAAGCGGCAGGACTTCGACCCCAACGATGCGCAGATATCGTACTGGGGCACGTCCCACAATAAAGAGTATCTTGACGCACGTTATTACAGTCGTCATTGCCGCTTGCCCCCAAGTTGTTCCTCGTTTGGTTTATGCCAGCCCTCAATAAATGGTAAAATTACTTATCGAATTTAGGAGAAGGGGAGAGACAATGAACTATAGACGTTTGGGACAAACGGGCCTCATGGTGTCGGAGGTCGGCTTTGGTGGCGAGTGGCTCGACCGAATGAGTGCGCAAGAGGCACATGCGCTCGTTGTTCGCGCGGCCAAACTGGGCGTAAACATCGTTGATTGCTGGATGAGCGACCCCGAGGTGCGCACGCGTTTGGGCGATGCGGTGGCGCAGGACCCCGGCCACTGGGTGGTGCAGGGCCACATTGGCTCCACTTGGCAGGACGGTCAGTACGTGCGCACGCGCGACGTGGAAAAGTGCAAGGTCGCCTTCGACGACCTGTTGCGTCGCCTCCACACCGACCACGTGGAGCTGGGCATGATGCACTACATCGACGACCTGGACGAGCTCAAGCGTTGCTTGGAGGGACCGTACCGCGACTACGTTGAGTCGCTCAAGGCGCAGGGGGTCGTTCGGCACATTGGCATGTCCACCCACAGCGCCGTGTGCGGAGCGTATGCCGTCGAGCAGGGTGCCGTGGAGATGATGCTCTTCTCGATCAACCCAGCCTATGACATGCAGCCGGCGGCCTACGACATCGAGACCCTCGCGAGCGGACCTGACGCCGAGCTCGGCAGCTTTGACGAGGGACGCATGGAGCTCTATCGCGCCTGCGAGCGTGCCGACATAGGTCTCACCGTTATGAAGGCCTTCGCCGGCGGCAACCTGCTCAATCCCGAGAGAAGCCCCTTTGGCGTGCCGTTTACCGCGGCGCAGTGCATTCACTACGCGCTCACGCGCCCTGCCGTTGCCAGCGTGCTGGTGGGCTACGGAAGCGTTGCGGAGCTGGAGGAATGTGTGGGCTACGAGGACGCGACCGAGAGCGAGCGCGACTACGCGAGCGTGCTTGCTGCCGCTCCACGCCATCCCGTGAGCGGGCTGTGCACGTATTGCGGTCACTGCGCGCCGTGTCCCGTGGGCATAAGCGTGGCGCAGGTCAACAAGTTCAGCGACCTTGCGCAGGCGCAGGTAAGCAAGGGCAATCCGGTGCCTGCCCTCGTGCGCGACCACTACCTTGCTCTCGACCACACGGCGGGGGAGTGCATCGCGTGCGGTGGCTGCGAGTCGCGCTGTCCCTTTGGCGTGGAGGTAATCCAACGGATGACCCATACCGCGAAGCTCTTTGGCGCGTAGAGAAGGCCGCTGCCGCGTGCGGTGGATCCCGAGCAAGGCTTTGCTGGCTTTGTCCGCACTCCGGCGGATCCGCGCAAGGCAAAACACTCAGGGCGATGTTTCCGCTCATATACACATGTTTCAAAATAGAAAGTTAATGTTAGAAACCATGTTATGCTTAGCTCAAGCCTTTAATAGCATAACGAAAGGACGGGGCGCGCATGGCAAAGGATGGTATTTCGCGCAGGGAAGCCCTCAAAATGAGCACTCTTGCGCTCGCAGGCGCAGCTGGTTCGGCCATACTCGGCGGATGCGCCCAGGCGGCTCCCGCCTCGGCAGGCTCGGGGTCTTCCTTGAGCTCGAGCAGTGCCTCGGGTGACCGATCGGGAGTGCCGGAAGACGCGAACGGCGCAAACGTAACCAAGCAGGCGAGCATGGCGCCCGTGGACGACGGGTCCAAGGTGGAGATCGATAAGCCCAACGTCGAGATCAAGTACGATATAGTGGACAGTCATCTTCACTACTGCGACTTCTTAGAGAAGACCGACGGCTTTCCCGCGCTCGCCCGTGCCCAAGACATGAGCGGCGTGAGCGAGTCGGTTATCTTTGGCATGGGCATCGCCAAGCAGTGGGACGAGCACGTCGACAAGGCGCCGACCTACTACCTATCCAACGACTGTCGGTGCTACTACTACTCGGTAACCGACTACCTGCTTGCCGAGGACCTGCTCGCGCAATCCGAAGACATTCGCAAGCGGTACCACCCGTTCTGCTGCGGTATCAACGGCAATGACCGCTACGCTGCCGACCACATCCGCCAGTTGCTGCGTCTGTATCCGAACTTCTGGCAAGGCATCGGCGAGCTGATGAGCCGACACGACGACCTTACCGCGCTCACGTACGGCGAGCCGCCCCACATCGACCACCCCGCGTTCCTCGACATATTCGACCTGGGCGCCGAGGAGGGCCTCCCCGTAATGGTGCACCACAATATAACCGCACAGAACAACGAGGAGGTGCTCTACCTCGACGAGCTCAAGTGTGCGGTGGCGCATAACCGTGAATGCAAGATAATCTGGGCGCACGTGGGTATATCGAGGCGCGTGGAGATTCAGCACCTTGTTAAGATCGCTGCCGAGATGCTGTCGGAGAACCCCAACCTCTACACCGACATTTCGTGGGTGGTCTACGACTACTACATCAAGGGCAATTTCCCCGACAGATACAATGACGGCGACTCGATGGACGACTGGGCGAAGCTCTGCGAGGAGTTTCCCGATCGCATTATGCTTGGCACCGACAAGGTCGGGCACTGGAAAACGTACCCTGCCGAGATCGTGAAGTACTATGAGCTGCTCGACAAGCTAAAGCCCGAGACCGCCCGCGCGATCTGCAAAGACAACATCCTTGGTCTGATAAAGAAGTACTAAGGCGACCCCTGACCTGATGGCATTGCATGCCATGGCAAAGAAACGCCCCTCGGAGCGCGTAGGCTCCGAGGGGCGTTTGCTGAGAATGGCCGCAATGCAACGCATCCCTGCAAACCCAACAGCACGGCGGCCATTCTCAGCAAGCCCCACGCTGCCCTGACGATCGCGCTATGCGTCGATGCGGTGCTGCTTCCATAGCGCATCCATTATCTTGGTCTTGTCATCGCCGTTATACTCGTCCTTGACCCAAATGATTCCGGCGGCGAGCATCGTCTGCGAGAAACGAAGCCATTCCGAGGAGTCCGGATCGCAGTCAACGTCCTCCTCGAACTTGTAGTGCCTTCTCACATACATCAAAAGAGCCTCGTCCCAGTTGCCGGCCTTCTGGTCGAACGTCTTAACGAGCTCCAGTATGCCAAAGTACCTATACGCCACCTCGAGGTAAAGATACATCCTGGCCTTCGCGGGCGTCTTGCAGTAATCCACGAGCAGGGTCTTGAGCGAATCGGACCGCCTCAGCTTTCCGATGCAGTCTATGAGGTCCATCTCCGAATCGCGCTCCGAATAGAACGGGTCGTACATGCACGTATTGACGTAGCGCAGCTCTTCCTCGGTCATGGACTTTGCGTCGCTTGAGGACAGGGGAGAGTACTCGTCCTTGATGGACAGCCTCAGCAAGTGGCTCGCGACCCCGGCGTCGAAGATAAGAACATTGCAAACGCTCACCAGGTCCTTTTGCTCCAGGTCGCCCAGCCTGGAAGAAACGAGCTTCATCAGCTCGTCCTTTGCCGCGGCAGCCTCCAGCTGTGCGTCCGTGATGTCGAGCACGTCCCTCAGCAGCGCGCGCAACTCTACGAGCTCGTTCTCTTGCCAGCTGAGCCTGCAGCCGAACATCTCGTAGTAGTCAATCAGGTCGTTGATCCTCACGCGCGAACTGCGATTGAGCTCGAGCACCTTCTGTGCGGACAAAAGCACCTCTTGCTTGATCGGTTCCCCGGCAAACCACGGCTGCATGAGCATCCGCGTGATGAGCTGCCTCGCGGTCTTCCGTGTCATGAGGCGCGGGAGGTCGTCCGGTTGGTAGGGTTTCTTGTCCACCTTGGCTTCGTTGACCATAACTACAAGGGGACTTGTCCAGTTGCTCTGGCAAACGACGGCGACGTCGCCTGGCAGCTTTGATATTTGGTCGAGCTGAGCATCCGTGAAGCCAAGAGACCTACCCAATGCCAACCGATCGCTGGCTTCGGCGGTCTTGAGGATGATCTTGGTGTTCGTCTTCTTTATGGCGGCAGCGTCCAACAGCGCCGGCGACCGGTCGACGATTATGAATCCCTCGCCATACGTGCGCATCTCTGCGATGTCGTTCGTGATCATCTCCAGCGATTCGCTCATAGACTTTGACGCCCCGCCGGCGGCGCTCTTGAGCAGGTTGTGCGCCTCGTCGAGTACGGTTACGTGCTTGAGCCCTTTGCCGCCTTCCTCGCTCTGGGACATGCGGTATTCGTTGAGCGCGAACACCATGAAGCCCATTATGAGTGTCTTGGTTTTGGTGGACTTGACCCTGCTGATGTCGAGCACGCAGCTATTGTCGAAGAGCTCCCTGTAGGGGGTTTGCTCCATGGTGAAGATGTACTTGTTGAGGCCCATGGTAAGCGACTTCGCGCGTGTGAGCAGCCCGCTGCGATAGTTTGACTTAACGTCCGGCTCCAAGGCAGATGCGTCAATGAGCTTGCCGATCTGCTCGGTAAGCACCTCGAAGTCGGGATAATCTATACGACCGCCATCGTAGCTGGATGAGCCTAGGTCCCATCCCACGGCCTCGTATGACTTAAGGATCGCGTCCTTAAGGAGGGCAGACATCGCGTCGTACATGGGCCAGCATGCGCAAAAGACCTCCACGAGGCCCTCAACGTGCTCGAGGATGTGTATCGTCTTTGGGAATACGAACGGGTTGATGTTCACGAGCCTTGCAACGTTGGGATTGGTGGAAAACACGCTAACATCCGGTAGGCTTCCGAAGGACTCCTTGTAATCGCCCTTGCCTGAGTCGATGACGAAAAACGGGATGTCTATGCGCTGGAGCTCTGCGAGCATCTGGTAGACGGCGTTTGACTTGCCCGAGCCAAGCGAGCCCGTGACGAACGTGTGCATGTTGAGGGTACGGGTACCCAGCTCGATGACTTTGTTCGTCTCCTGCCCACGCTCCAATATCCTGCCTATGGTTATGCGGTTCCCGATTGTGGCGGCCGCCGGTTTTGTCGTTGCCTTTTGCCTTGCGTTGTATTCCATCCCTGGCTCCGCTCTTCCTAGACGAGGGTGTCCTTGGTATCACGAGTACCAAATAATAGGATAAGGCTTTAAGCCCGCTGGTGCCACACTGAAGATTTGGCCAAGGTGTTAAAGGTGGAGTCTTGCCTGTGGGCGTTTGGCTGAGTCATAATTACAAGCTGACAAGGGGACAGGTCACTTGTCAGCTTTTTGACTATTGGACGGCGGGGCCAACACCCTCCTCGTTTACGGTGAGCTGACAAGGGGACAGGTCACTTGTCAGCTTTTTGACTATTGGACGGCGGGGCCAACACCCTCCTCGTTTACGGTGAGGGTGAGGCCGTCCTTGTCGAAGGTGTCGGCATCGCGCGCCACTTCCACGTTTTGCATCGACTTCTTCGTCTTTTTCACGCTGGATCGCCCAGCTCTTAGAATCTCGCTTATGATGACGCCGCCAAACAGAATCACAAAGCCCGCGCAGACAAGGACTTGCATGTACGGGAAGTCGCCCTCGTTCTTCTTCACGTTTAGAAACGCATTGATGGCGTCTAGGGGGTTCGTGGTTTTGACGGCCAGCATAAAGCAGCCGATGAATATGGCCAAGACCACAAGCGCCTCGCCGAGCCCCTTGAGCCCGCCAAGTATCATCTTGCGCGTTCTTTCCGCGCTTTGCTTGCGCTCGTCTATGGGCAGGTTGACGGCCACCTTGCCGGTCTGACCGTTGACGCCCACGAGGTACTTGCTGCCCTTGTAGGCAATCACAAGCAGCCATACGGGGAGGAGCGCCTGCTCGGCCGGTTGCCTGTGCCCAAAGGTGCGGCAATGGTTGGCAAACATCACGGGATTCTTGTGAGGATACTTCACCGTGCTCTTGGCGGCGTTTATAGCGGACTGCGCCACGCGGGAATCCACGCGCGCGTTCGCCTGCTCTGCGCTCACCGTGTAGCGTTCGGCGACGAATCCCGGCAACGCACCCGTAGAGAAGGGCTCGAGCTTCGTGTAGTCGTACGGTTCGATCGAGTCCATCATATCGTCGGCCATGCGCTCCGATCCGTCTGCCGGAACGCGGAGGTAGTCGTAGGTGCCCACGCGGTGGTGATAGGTGTACACGCTGGGGCTATCTTTGTCCTTCTTGTAGTCCGCCCTAAAGGTAAGGTCAAAGTCAACGACGCCGCTGTTGAGCCAGAAGGGTACGTAGGTGCCCTGCGTGGATATGATGCGCGACTCGGACGTAAAGTCATCGGGCAAGAAGCGCTTGGTGGCCAATTCGGCCTCGTAGCGCTCGATTGCCTCGCGCTTGGACAGCGCAAAGCGGATGACGTAATCGGGCTCGAACTTGCCTTCGAATCGGTGGGGCGCAACCTCGTTGTTTCCGCAGTAGGGACACGTGTCGGCCGCTATGAAGTCGTCCTGCATGAGCTGCGCGCCGCATTCGGGACAAAGATAGCCCTCGACCGCCGCGGTGGTTCGCTTGACCTCGAGGTCCTTCTCGTCGAAGGCATTGCCGCACCATGCGCAGGTAAGGCGGCCCGCATTTGCGTTGAAGGTCACCGCGCCGCCGCAAGACGGGCACTTGTACACCTGAATCTGTATGTCGTTGCCCACCGCGGTCCCCTTCGTTCGTATGCTGTTTGGCTACCATAATACCTCGAGTGATACATTGATGTATTCTGAGGGTATGCGAACGGGGGCGAGGTGGTGACAATGGCCCGTCAAAAGGACGGAAAGAGGAAGATGACCCTTTCGGAGCACCTCGCGGCGCGCGCGAAGGCCGCAGAGGAGTCCAAGGCGCGCGAGGAAGCGCGGGCGCAAAGCATCGCCGCCCTGCGTAAGCTGGACTCCGTGGACATGTGCAACTGCCCCGCCTGCCGGATGCGGAGAAAAGGACCCTAACTTGGGGGCTGTCCCTTAGTTGGGGTCCCGCAAAAAGCTGACAAGTGACCTGTCCCCTTGTCACAAAAAGCTGACAAGTGACCTGTCCCCTTGTCAGCTAGTTAGGGTCCCGCAAAAAGCTGACAAGTGACCTGTCCCCTTGTCAGGTTTGTCCCCTTGTCAGGTTTTGATTCAGATTCGTTTAATCGTTTTTGTCGTTTGCTGCATATCCGCAAGTCTCGGTCATTTTGAAACACAGACTCCTCAACATAGTGTTGAGCGGAAGGGGGTGGAAGAAATGACTGAAGACATACGCTACAGGCATGAGTGGAAGCACATTCTTGCCTACGTGGACCTGCTGTCCATACGCGCACGTGTGCGGGCCGTCATGAACTTGGACCGTCATGCAAAGGGCGGAAAGTACCTCATTCGCAGTCTGTATTTTGACAATGCGACCGACAGGGCGCTGCGCGAGAAGATCGATGGCGTGAACATGCGAGAGAAGTTCCGCATTCGCCTGTACAACGGCGACACCTCCTTTATACATCTGGAAAAGAAGAGCAAGCGCGGGGGATTGGGCACCAAATACAGTGCCCTTCTTACTGCCGAAGAGGTGCAGGCGCTGCTCGATGGCGATTACGGATGGATGATGGATCCCAATCGACCGCTCGTGCAGGAGCTTTATTGCAAAATGCGCTACCAGGGCATGCGCCCTAAGACCATCGTGGAATACACGCGCGAGCCCTACGTGTATGCGCCGGGAAACGTGCGCGTGACGTTTGACTACAACCTAAGGACCGGCCTCAACTGCACCGATCTGCTCAACCCCGATTGCGTGACGATTCCGGTGGGAGACGCCCCGATCCTGATGGAGGTCAAATGGGACGACTACCTGCCCTCCATCATTCGCGACTGCGTCCAGACGCCCGGACGTCGCGTGACGGCCTTCTCCAAGTATGCGCAGTGTCGCGTATATGGCTAACGTCGCTGGTCCCAGGATGGGGCAGGCATTAATAAAAACCAAATGGTATTCCACAGTCCGCCTACCATTCGATTTATTGTGAGGAGCTTCATAGCATGAGTTTCAACGACATATTCAATTCGAGCTTTTTGGAAAACGTTACCGCGGTGAGCGTGTTGGACATGGTCCTGGCGATGGCGATAGCCTTTGGCATAGGCATGTTCATCTACCTCATATACAGGAAGACGTACTCAGGCGTTATGTACTCGTCCACCTTTGGCGTAACGCTGGTTGCGCTTACCATGATTACCACCCTGGTTATATTGGCCGTAACGAGCAACGTGGTCTTGTCGCTTGGTATGGTGGGCGCGCTCTCCATCGTGCGCTTTAGGACGGCAATCAAGGAACCGCTGGACATAGCGTTTCTCTTTTGGTCCATCGCCGTGGGCATCGTGCTGGCTGCCGGCATGATTCCGCTGGCTGTGTTTGGCAGCGTGCTCGTGGGCATTGTGATCCTCATCTTTGCCAACCGCAGGGACATGACCAACCCCTACATCGTGGTACTTCGCTGCAATGGGCAGGAAAGCGAGCGAGATGCGCTCGCGTTCCTGGGCAACGTGGTGACGAAGCACACCGTAAAGAGCAAGACCGTGGAGCGCGGTATGACTGAGCTCAATCTTGAGGTTCGACTGAAGGACGACAACACCGATTTCGTGAACGCCCTTTCCGATGTGCCGGGCGTGCAAAGCGCCGTGCTGGTGAGCTACAACGGCGACTACATGGGCTAAGGAGCCCCTATGCGAAAGCATTTAGATGCCATAGCGCTCGCGATCACCGCGCTGACCGTTGCCATTGCCATAGCGTTTATGAATGGCGAAGCGCTGGGACTGCGTATGGTGGTGGACGCGGACGCCGAGGCGCATTCCGACGACAGCAACTTTACGAACAACGACCTCAACGGGAGCTGGGACACGTCCGGTGCCACGAGCATAAAGCTTGAGGGCAAGTCCGCGTCTTATTCCGGCAACGGAGTATATGTGTGGGACGGCAACGTGACCATCGGTGCGTCGGGCACCTATGTTGTGAGCGGTACGCTCGACGACGGCAGCATCGTTGTGGATGCAAACGACAACTCCAAGGTTTGGATCCTGCTCGATGGCGTTAACATTTCCAACGCCGATGACGCCTGCATCGTCGTGGACCAAGCCGACAAGGTCTTCCTTACCTTGGCCGATGGCAGCACCAACACGCTTACGTGTGGCGAAACCATGGGCGAGGACGCCATGGAAGACAATACCGACGGCGCGATATTCTCACACGACGACCTGACCATAAACGGATCTGGTACGCTTGACATAAAGGCTGGTTATGCGCATGGTGTGTCGGCGAACGACGACTTGGTCGTGACGGGCGGCAAGATTGTGGTGGACGCGCCAAAGGACGGCATGCACGCCAACGACAGCCTGCGTATTTGTAACGCCACGATTGACGCTACGGCTGGCGACGACGGCCTGGCGGTGGACAACGACGGCGGCTGCCTGTACGTCGAGTCGGGAGACATCAACATTACGTGTGCCGATGAGGGCATGGTGGCCGCTGGCGACGTTACTATGGCGGGTGGAGACATAGCCATAGAGACCGGCACAGAGCAGGGACATCACGGCATCAAGTCCGGTGGCACCTGTACCATAGCGGGCGGCACGGTGCTGGTGAACGCTTGTTATGAGGGAGTTTCGGCACCCTATATTGACGTGACTGGCGGAGACCTTACGGTGTACCCGGCCGACGACGGACTTAACGCCAGCACGGGCGAGAGCTCAGATGCCATGGGCGGCGGTCCTGGTGGCGGTATGGGCGGCGGTCCCGGCGGCATGGGTGGCCAGGGCGGCGGTCCCGGCGGTATGGGCGGCCAGGGCGGCGCGCAGGGAACATCCTCAAGCCAAAGCACGGACCAAGGGGGCGGGACGTCCTCTAGCGTATCCGCAAACGAGTCGAGCGATGCGCAAAGTGGAGAGAACAGCTCCTCGCAGCCTGCGGACGGTCAGGGTGGTCCAAGCGGCCAGATGCCCCAGGGCGGTCCCGGCGACCAGATGCCGCAGGATGGCCAGATGCCGCAAGGTGGCCAGGGCGGTCCCGGAGGCCAGATGCCGCAGGATGGCCAGATGCCCCAAGATGGCCAGGGCGGTCCCGGAGGCCGAGGGGGCCAGATGCCTCCGGAAAGCGGCAACCAATCGTCCAATTCGGAGGGCGGATCTGCCAAACAGGAGTCGGGGAGCAGTGCTGCATCCGGTTCTAACGGCTCGTCCCCACAGAACTCGTCCAGCAGCTCTAATGCCGAAGACGGCCAGAATAGCGCGGTATCCCAGAGTGCCGAGTCCCCATGGCTCCACGTAAGCGGAGGAACCATAACCATCGTAAATGACTCCGGTCGCGACGCCGATGGCCTGGATTCCAACGGTGACCTCATTATTACCGGTGGCACCATTCGCGTGAGCCTCTTGGGAAGCGGCAGCAACAGCGCAATCGACTACGGCAGCGAGAGTGGTGGCGTTTGTCAGATCACTGGCGGCAACGTGGTGGCGTGCGGCGCTTCGTCCATGGCCGAAGGTTTTGACTCAAGTTCCACGCAGTGCTCGCTTCTGTATGGCTATAGCGCTGGCGCCGAGGCAGGCACCACCGTGGCCCTTCTTGACGCATCCGGCAACACGCTTCTCTCGTATGAGGTACCCTGCAGCTTCACCTCGGTCAATCTGAGTTGTCCGGAGATGAAGCAGGGCGAGACCTATACCGTGGTTATTGGAAACGAGGCCGAGGAGGTTACGCTCAGTGAGGTGGCGCTCTCCTCGGGAGACGTCCAAAGTGGTGGGTTTGGCGGCGGATTTGCTCAGGGCGGTGGCATGAAACAGCGCCCTGACGCGCAGACCGAGGGTGCCGACAAGCAGGCTGAGGGCACAGACAAGCAGAACAACGATGCCCAGCAGCCCAGCGACGGCATGCAGCAGGGCAACAACAAGCCCAACGACCAGCGCGAGCGCGAAAGTCAGCAGGACACGCCCGAGTCGGTGGACGATGCCACGACTGCGAACGCAGACGCTTCGACAAAAGAGGCCTACACCACCGAAACGCTGGTGATCTGCGGAGTGAGCGTGGGCGTACTCGTATTTGGCCTGGTGATTGCGATTCTCTTCCGTCGCAAAAGCTGACAAGTGACCTGTCCCCTTGTCACATGTCACCGTCGGTGATTGCGATTCTCTTCCGTCGCAAAAGCTGACAAGTGACTTGTCCCCTTGTCACCCCAAGTTGGGGTTCCGCGGAACCCCAACTTGGGGACTGTCCCTTAGTTAGGGTTCTAGCCGAGGAGGTCCCAGCGAACGGAGTCGCGACCTGCGAGGAACCGACGTTCCAGCTCGGCGGCAACGCGCGTGCGGTCTTCCTCGCCGATGAACTTGGAAAACGCGTTGGTACCCATGCTGCGTGGCATGGCGGCAAGGGCGAGGCTTCGCTCCAGCTCCGCCACCGATGCGTCGTCGTCCACGTCGTAGTAAGTGCGCAAGAAGACGTTCCAGAACTTGTCGAGCAAATCGCCGGGCATGCTGCAAAAGCGCTGGGCACCGTCGTTTCTCTTGGCCGCTACCCGCACGACGTGATACGTACCTGCCATGTCCATCCCGGGATGGCCCTCCGAGGCGTCGCCCATGTCTATGAGCAGCAGTTCTCCGTCCGGCATAACCATAACGTTTGCGGGATGAAAGTCGCCATGCACAAACGTGTGCGCGACGGGAATGGACTCAACGAAGTCCCTAAGCGCGGCGATGGTCTCGTTCGCATAGATGCCAATGCCCTCCAAGCGGTCCGTCCAGTTGCGATAGATTCTGCGCGCGTCGGGCAGCAAACCCTCTTTGAACTCGGTCGTGTGCAGTTGACGCCCCAGCGCTGCCATACGGCGTGCCCACTCCTCGCACGATTCGGGGTCGGCCGAAACCACCTCGCCTATGTTGCGTGCGTCAACGAGCTCGTACACGAGGCCAAGCTCTTCTCCCGCACGCACCGTCTGGAAGGGGATAGCGGAGGGTATGCCCTGGATAAAAGCCTGCCGCGCTATCTGTCGCTCGCGTTCCACGCGATCGGGCGTAAAGGAAGCCTGGTTGTATACCTTTACCACGCGCTCGGCGTCCATGCGATAGACCCTGCCGCACGCACCTGCGCCTATCTGCCTCATGCCAGAGATGTCGATCTGGTGCGGGGCGCGACGAACTTCCATGAGCTCGGTGATCCCTGTTAGGGAAAAGACGTCGTATACCTCGCTGCTGGCGTTGACTACCATAACGCTTTCGCACGACTTGAGCAGTCGAATGATGACGCGCAGTCCCGCGCTCGAGATGTAGACAAGATCGGTGGCGTCCAGGACAACGCGCGACACCGCGGTTGCGCTTATGGCATCGCGGATTTCCTGCTCGAAGTCCGCTGCGGTGTTGGACGTGATTCGTCCCTCGAGCCAGCAGGTGACGGTATCGTCATTTCTTTCGTATCGCATCGTTCGTGCCTCCTACACATGGCAAAACCCAACAAGTGACTCATTCCCTTGGTGGGTTTTTCCGAATAGATATTAAACGAACTGTCCGTTGCTAGTCTTTGCGGAGGCGGTGTGCGGCGATGAAGGACACGGCAGCGGCAGCCACGACAAACGCAGCGGTCTGTAGCATCGTCTGAGAGTCGCCAGTGCGAGGGGTCTGGCCACGAGTGGTGGTTTGCGTGGTGGACTGCGCGGCGGGCGTCTCCCACTGCGCATAGAGGTGTGCGGTGTACTTGTCTTCCAGCTCCGCCTCGCGCTTGTCCGAGGCGCTCGTGTCGACGTTATCATCTTGGTATTCCGGAGATTCCTTGGTCTGGAGGTCCGCAAGCTGCTGAAGGTCTTGCGAGTACTCTCCACGGCTGCCCAAGTTGAGGTCCGAAAGTGTGGCCGACTCGCCAGTCACAACCCATTCTCCTAATCCATCGGGCTCGGTTTTCCAGCCCTGCAGGGTCACGCCCTCCTTGTTTACGAGATTCGGGTTGTCGCCGTAATACAGGACGTCAAATCCCTCGTCGCTTACGCCATCGGGCAGGGGCGTCTTGGCGATGTAGTAGTAGCCGCCGTCGTACACGTCAAACTCGCCTATGAGGACGTCCTTGTCGAAGCCGGTCATCGCCTTGTTGAGCCAGAGCTTTACGTGCTTGGAGGGAACGTTCTCGACGTTGGGAGTCAGAATGATGTATTCCGGATCGGAAGCAGTCAACTTGTAGTCTGCCGGAACGGTTTTGAGAGGTCCCTTGCCGCCGAAGAAGTCCTCAAAGCTGTACAGGTTCCAGCTGGTCACAATTATGCTCTCGTCGTAGTAATTGTCTGGCATGTCCACGACGCCCAGAATCTCGCCGTTGGCGCGTTCGCCCTGTTCGTACAGAGCGTCCGGATTCTCGTCAAAGTAGGCATGCACATCGTGTAAGGTCGTTGCTTCCTCCGCGTGCAGCGTGGTGCCATCGTCTGAAGCAGCTTGTGCGGTCAGCCCTTTGTTTGCGTTGTTCTTCTTTTCAACCTCATCCTTGGGTTTGTGGTGGACGAGCTTGGCTTGCACTGCGCGAACCACGCCAGCGACTGTTCGGGCCAGTGCGACTGCGGAATGGAGCCGCCCGCCTTGTACATGGTGAGCGCGTGGAAGAAGCAGAACTTCGCGATGCTCTGCTCCTTGTCGTAGAAGCCATACGCCAATTTGCCGATTGCGCTGGAAGCTTCAAAAACTTCCGCGTCTGTGTATTTGATGCCCAGTTGGTTGAACGTGAGCTTGAGCGTGCGGCTGATGAGGTCTGTGGGAACTTTGGCCTCCGGGGTCGTTGATCGACCAAACGGCGGCGACCACATACCCGATGTAGGTGCCAAGCGTGGTGGTGGTCAGCGTGCCAAATGCCCCAAGGACCTTGTTTGTGTTCTTCAGCTCCTTAACGCCCTCGTGCTCCTTAACGTCCTCGTCCTGCATCTGCTTGAACGCGGCCTTGATGTTGCCCGACGCTGTCTTACCGAAATTCTCGCGCACTTCGAGCGGTTGTACCGGTGGGCGGGGCGCCAACGGGTGAACTCAAAACCGGCAAAAGAGCGAAGCCTGTGGGGTTACCTTGTGTTCTCGTGCGCTAGAATAGGACCACTGTCATCGTTTGAGAGGAGTGTGTGCGTGGAAACGACAACGAAAGACGGCGTCCTGACGCTCTATCCCGAGGGGCATGTGGACTCGAATAACGCCAAGAAGTTCGATGCGGAAGTAATGGAGGCCATGGGTGCCTCGTCGGCCACGTCGGTGGTCGTGGACGTGAAGGACCTCGATTACATTTCAAGCGCTGGCCTGAGGGTGCTCATGAAGCTCATGAAGCGCACCAAGAGCACGCTGCAGGTTATCAACGCCAATCCCACGGTCTACGAGGTCTTTGAGGTTACGGGCTTCACAGACCTCATGGATGTGTCGCAGGCATAGTCGTGCCGCGGGCATAGCGCGTGGTCTTGGTTAAGAGCTGCCTGGGTCGTCGACTCGTTCATCGGCCTGGGCAGTTGGTGTTTGGGTGTTCGCGTTGAGGGGGATACATGAAGGACAAGACGAAGAGCGGGGCCAAACAGAGGTCACTCGCGAGCTACGAGGTTCTTATCGCCGTCGCAATCGTCGCAATAATACTCATTCCCCAACTGATTGGCACGACCACCGCGGCAGACCCCACCAAGGGTTTGAACGAGGACGGCTGTCCCATAGCCACCAAGACGCTAGAGGACCTGGAGGCTCCAGGCACGCGCTTTGCGACCATAACAAACAAGGAGTGGGAGTCGGAGATCCAAAAGCGGTTCCCAAAAGGGGAGATTCGCCACTTCAACTCGTTTCCCGACTGTTATACCAGCCTTGCGTCTGGCGAGGCCGATGCTGCGATGGGTTTTATCGACGAGCAGAAGGCGGTTGCCGAGACTCACCCGGACGTGGCATACATAGAGCAGCCCTTCGCAACCGTGGACTTTGGCTTTGGCGTAAAGAAGGGCGAGCGGGGCGACGCGCTGTGCAAAGAGCTCAACCAGTTTCTAGCCGAGCTTAAGAGCAGCGGGGAGTACGATAAGCTCAAGGCGAAGTGGGAAGACAAGAACCGCAAGAGCGACGCGATGGGCGACTTCAAATTCTCCGGCGAGAAGGGTACGCTAAAGATCGCGACAAACGGCCTGTGGACGCCGATGACGTACTACGAGGGCGAGAAGCTCACGGGCCTCTTCATAGAGATACTCAACCGCTTCTGCGAATCGCGGGGATACAAGCCCGAGTACGAGACCGTCGCCAAGTCCGCAGAGATGACCGGGCTTGCGTCTGGTACCTACGACATCGTAGCCGACTCGGTTACGTCGTCGCCAGAGAGGCTTCAGAGCATCAATATAACCGACGCCCTGATGAAGGACGACTACTACCTTGTGGTAAAGCGGGAGCCCGTCCTTGTGGAGGTGCCCAGGGCGCAGCAGTTTTGGAAAGGCCTGGAGGCGAGCTTCAAGCGTACGTTCATTACCGAGAACCGCTACCAGATCCTCCTATCCGGACTTGGCATCACGATTGCCCTGTCTGCGATCGCAGGGGTCCTGGGTACGCTGCTCGGCATTCTGATCTGCTTCCTGCGCACGCGCAAGCAGCCGCTCTTGAGCGCGTTCGCGAGTCTTTATATACGGATCTTCCGCGCGTTGCCCGTGGTCGTGCTGCTGCTCGTCCTTAACTACCTCGTGCTAAAGGATTGCGGCCTTGAGGCCTTTTGGGTCTGTGCCATAACGTTTTCCATCGAGTTCTCGGCCTACTGCGCGGAGATCTTTAGGGCGGGGATAAACGCGGTCCCGGAAGGGCAGTCCAAGGCGGCGTCGGCACTCGGGTTCTCGCGAGTCAAGGCGTTTCGCAAGGTCGTGCTTCCCCAAGCCCTTGTCCACATGATGCCCACCTACACCGGACAGTTTATTGCCACGGTAAAGATGACCGCCGTCGCGGGGTACATATCCGTGATCGACCTCACGAAGGCCTCCGACATCATCCGCTCCAGAACCTACGAGGCGTTTTTCCCGCTCATTCTGACGTCGGTTGTCTACTTCGTCCTATGCGCGGCACTCATGACGCTGCTGAGGGCATTGGAAAAGCGAATCGACCCTGCCAGAAGGCGCATAAATCCCAAGATCACCCAGATGGTAAAGGCGTACCACCCAAAGAGCGCCACGGACAGCAGGGCGTCGGGAGGTGCCGGCGGGCAGAAGAGCGAAAAAGCCCTGCTGAAGGTCGAGCACCTAAGGAAGAGCTTCGACGACGTGACGCCGCTCACGGACGTCTGCTGCGAGGTGCGCGAGGGCGACGTGGTTTCTGTTATCGGCCCATCCGGAACGGGCAAGAGCACGCTCTTGTACCTGATCAACCACCTTGAGGTGCCGGATGGCGGGACGATCATATTCGAGGGGGAGAATACGCTCGCGGAGGGATACGACTACAACCGTCTGCGTGAGAGGATTGGCATGGTATTCCAGTCCTTCAACCTGTTCTCGCACCTCACGATCGTCGAGAACCTCATGCTTGCCCAGACCGAACTGCTTAAGAGAGATACCTCGGAGGCCTGCGAGCGGAGCATGGAGCTCCTCCATAGGGTTGGGCTGGCGGACAAGGCCCTAAACCTGCCCGAGCAGCTCTCTGGTGGACAGCAGCAAAGGGTCGCGATCGTGCGAGCCGTCGCAATGGACCCCAAGATCCTCCTGTTTGATGAGCCTACCTCCGCGCTTGACCCCACGATGGTGGGCGAGGTTCTTACGGTTATTCGCAACCTCGCCAAGCGTGGCATGACCATGATCGTGGTCACCCACGAGATGCGCTTTGCGAAGGACGTGTCGAACCGCATCTTCTTTATGGACGAAGGCGTCATATACGAGGAGGGGAGTCCGCAGGATGTGTTTGCAAACCCGCAGAGGGACAGGACCCGCCGGTTCATAAACCGCCTGCAGGTGTTCGAGACGACGATGCGACGGGCCGACTTCGACGCGCTGGACATGGTTTCACGCATCGAGCGCTTTGGGTACAAGCACATGATATCGGCAAGGCTCATAAACCGTATGCTCACGATTGCGGAAGACCTGTGCGTGCAGACTATCCTTCCGCAGCTGGAACTGCGCGAGGAGCTGCATTTGTCGTTTGAGTATGACGACTCGAATGGCGGGAGCGTGGCCGTGGAGGTGACCTACCCAGGAAGCGACAAGAACCCGCTGGAAGAGGCCGACGAGCTGGTGGTTGCTCTGGTGCGATGGGCCAGCCCAGACCTGACATGGATCTGCGCGGACGGAGTCTCTACGGCTCAAGGGCACCTCTAAGGATTCGTGACCCGCACCCGCACCGCGGCTCCGCAATGCGGCGACTCACGAAGTGAGCGAGCGAAGCGAGCGCGGAGCCGCAGAGGGGGCCGCGAAGCGGGTGCGGGTCACGAAGCGAGCGTGACCCCTCTGTCGGCTTTCCGCTAGAATGTAGCAGATTGAAACGTTTTGGAAAGAAGTGCATATGCTTAAGAAGCTTAGGAAAAATGCCGTATTGTTCGGGCTTATCTTTACCATCGTGGTTGCAGTGATCCACCTTGCGCTTGTGTTCATATACTCCGCAGACCCTCAGGTTGTCGTGCGAATTCAGCCGTTCTCGTTCGATATTGGCATAGACACGTTGGGTGCGCTTGTTTGCGCGGCATTGTTCTTTGGATGCATGAAGCAGGAGGGGGATGGCTCTCGATCCTTTAGGGCCCTTGTTGTCTTGGTGAGCGCCGGCTTTGCGTCTAATGCGTTCATGTATTTTACGATGGGCGCAGAGGGTCCGTCGCTGCTAGTCTTCGCGTTTTGTTTTATGAGCAAGCTGCTCGACCTCGTTATGATCTACTTCTTCTATAGCTATGTCAGCGAGACGCTCGGTTTTGAGGGCAGGCTTGCGGAGCTGGCAAAGAGGGGAGTTCCCGTTCTGCTGGCGCTTGAGACCGTTTTGATGTTGTCCAACATATTCGTTCCGGTTACGTTTGCCGTCGATGCAAACAGGGCATATTCGTCTACGAACCTGGCCTTTTTGGAGGACATATACCTCGTTGTGGTGTCGATCGTGACGACCATACTCATAATGCGGAGCGGCAGCCCGCGCAACCAAAAGACGGCTGCCCTGACGTTCATATTCCTGCCTCTTGTAGATTACGCATTGGTTTTGGGCACGTTTGGAAATGCGTCCCAGTACGGCATGGTGCTCATGTCGCTGATCATTATGTACTGCATCATATTCAACGACAAGAGCGGCAAGCTGGCGGCCACGCAGACCGAGCTCAACATGGCTACCGAGATCCAGGCGAGCATGCTTCCCTCGATCTTCCCCGCGTTTCCAAATAGAAAAGAGTTCGACCTGTATGCCAGCATGGACCCCGCGAAGGAAGTCGGCGGCGACTTCTACGACTTCTTTATGATCGACGACGACCACCTTGGGGTCGTTATAGCGGACGTAAGCGACAAGGGCGTGCCCGCGGCTCTCTTTATGATGATCTCCAAGACCATAGTCCAGAACTTCGCGATGCTCGGCAATAACGCCGCAGAGGTCCTTATGCAGGCAAACGACGCGCTTTGCGCCCAGAACAAGACGGAGATGTTCGTGACGGTGTGGGTGGGCATCTTGGAGCTGTCTACCGGAAAGATGAACTGCGCGAGTGCGGGACACGAGTACCCGGCAATCTACCGCAACGGAACGTTCGAGTTGTTCAAGGACAAGCACGGATTCGTCCTTGGCGGCATGAAAGGCATGAAATACCGCGACTACGAGCTGCAGTTCAACAAGGGGGACAAGATCTTCGTCTACACCGACGGCGTGCCGGAGGCGTCAAACGAGGAAAAGGAGCAGTTTGGCACCGATCGCATGATCGAGGCGCTCAATACGCGCGACGCGAATCCGGAGGAAACGCTCAAGATCGTCCGTGCGTCCGTAGACGAGTTCGTTGGCGGTGCGGAGCAATTCGACGACCTTACGATGGTGTGTCTCGAGTATAAGGGTACGGACGAGGGATAAAAGCTGACAAGTGACCTGTCCCCTTGTCAGACGAGGGATAAAAGCTGACAAGTGACCTGTCCCCTTGTCAGCTCGGCTTTAGTCGGTTGCAATCTCGCGCTTTTGGTAGTCGTTGCGCATTTTAAACAACAGGATGAGAGGTATGACGAAGAAGGCGGCCAGTGCCACGAGGGCGATTCTCATGCCAAATTGGTCGGCCAAGAATCCGGTGAGTGCGGTAAACGCAAAGCCGCCGATGCCCGTGGCTGTGGTTATCATGCCCGTGGCGGTGGCCGTCTTGTTGCCGGCGAACGGCAACGACAGGGACAGCGAGCACGGATAGACCGCACCGCTCGCAAGGCCCAGCGGAATGCAGAGCAGAAGCACGAGCATGCTATTGTTTGCAATGGCTATGAGGGCGGCGGCGCATGGAATGGCAATGACGCAGGTGACGAGGATTCTGTACGCATGCTTGGAATAGCGGCCGACGAGGAATCGCGCAGGTATCATTGCCGCCCAATAGAGCGAGAGGGCAAGCTTTCCGGTGTCCGCGTGGAGCTCGGTTTGGAACAGGGTGTCTACGAAGAACGCGAAGCCGTTCTCGAAGCCTACGTATATACACATGACGACGCAGAGTACCAGCACGCCCGCAATCACGAAGGCTCCCTCGGAAGACCGAATGCCGCGTTTGCGCGGGACCTTCTCGCGGGCCTCAAGGCCGCATGCGCGTATGCCCATCAGTGCGGCAAACGTGCCGATGCCAAGCAGCACGAAGAGCGCCTTCCAGCTGATGCCAAGGCCAAGATAGAGCGACACGGCCAGGGGAGAGAATACCGCGCCAAAGGCATACATGGATGTGAGATAACCGATGCGACGGTCCTTGCTCACGGGGTATGCGTCCGCGAGCGCAGCGATGGCGATGAACTGCAACGCACTGGTGGAAATGCCGAGCAGGAACATGCCTGCCAGGAAGAATCCGCTCGATGGTGCGAGGAGTAGCCCCAGGCAAGACACGATTTGCAAGACGAGCATGATCGTTATGCTCTTGCCCTTTCCCACGCGGTCTGCCCACCTGCCCAGGAGCAGGGGCGCGAGCATGTCGGCGAGCAGTTCCAACGCGGCGTAGAGGCCCATGGACGTTATGGAGAGGTCGTAGCTCTGGCCTATGCTCAGCAGGCTTGCCTGGTACCCGCCAGACTCGAAGCCGTTAAGGAAGATGATGAGGAACAAGAAGACCCACAGGTAGTCCCTGCCGCGAAATATGACGCTTCGCACACTTTCCATCTGTGACCTCCGAACCGTAGTCCAGATACTTATGCTTTAGTGTACTATACAATTCTTCAGCTGGATTTGAGGTTTTAGGCGTGAACGCATTATCCTTGGCGA
Source organism: uncultured Coriobacteriaceae bacterium (assembly GCA_902803315.1). Lineage (GTDB taxonomy): Bacteria > Actinomycetota > Coriobacteriia > Coriobacteriales > Atopobiaceae > RUG440. The sequence continues at coordinate 9,880 of CADCPM010000076.1, read as the reverse complement.
ATGGTGACTACGATTTGGTTCGGAAGCTCAGCTCCTTCCACAAATGTGTAGTCAATCTGCGACGTTCCTGTTTTGAGGACGGCGCTTACCAGATCGTCCGCCTCCCTTGTTACGTTTGAGGCTGGTCCGTTGTATTGAAACGCGAGAGTCGCCTGCTGGAGCGTGCCCGACCATTCGATGGTGACCTTGAGTTTGGGGTCGGCAAGTGTCGGCACGATGAGCTGGACGATTTCCTCGAACGCGAGCTGAAGATGGTATGCCTGAGACGGTGGCAACTCGCTTCTGATGCTGTACCGTTCGATCTCGCTCATCACCTCGAGGAAGTCGTAGTCCTTGTCATCGACCTCTATCTCCAGAACCTTGAGGCGATGAACGAACCTTCGGGTGTTCTCGCGAAGTGGGTTATCGAAAACCTGCTCGGGGGAACCATCCTCATAGATGCCTCCCTCGTCCATGTAGAAGACGCGATTGCAGATGGCGCGGGCGAACGACATCTCGTGCGTCACGATCATGATCGTCTTGCCGGTTGTCGCCAACTCTCGGATGACAGCCTGGACCTCGCCCACCATCGTGGGGTCGAGTGCACTGGTGGGCTCGTCGAAGAGAATCACCTCGGTTTCCATGGCGAGGGTGCGGGCAATGGCGATGTGCTGTTTTTGTCCGCCCGAGAGCTCGTCTGGGTAGCACGGCAATGTAGCCCACTATGGAGGTGGCCTTTATGAAGTTGACGACTTCGCCTTTGTAGGGATTGACGATATGGGGCAGCGCCTGGGGCATGATGATCTTGAAGAAGGTGTGCCGGTCGGAGTAGCCAAGGGCGGATGCCGCCTCACGCTGTCCCACGTCAACCGCGCCGACACCCATCCTCAAGAGGCCAAACATCGTCGTGCCAAAGGTGAGCGTAAATGCGACGACCGAATCCCAAGGGGCCGCCCTGCGCACCTGCTTGCGACTGTTTGAGCACCGCCATCACCGTGCCACCGACGTAGTATGGTTCGGAGAAGTTCACGCTCTCTCTGCGCTCTTTGGTGATGGTAACGCCCGAAAGGGCAAAGTCTACCTTGCCTCCCGCCGTGCGCACTTTTCGGTCCACAAACGTCCTTACCGTGCGCACAAATCGGCTGTTTGTGCGCACGGTAAGGACGTTTGTGGACGGGAAAATGTACACGGAGGATTCGCGGCCTTCGGAGAAGTGCGCATGGTAGAGAAGCCCGTGGACGGGAAAGTGCGCACGGCACCATGCCTACGCTACCTGCACGATCTCCGTTCCCGTGGTGTCGTAGTCGGCGAGCGCGACGCTCACGATAGCGGGATTGTCATAGGTGTTATAGAAATATGTGTTCGTGCGGGTGGACATGCCGCCGGTGTACACGGTGATCTCGTAGGCGCCGTCGCCCATCTTTGCCGCGCCGTCCACCATGGAGACACCGCCGAGGGTGTGGAACAGGCGACTCACGTTTTCCGCCTCGGTGTCCTTTTGCGGATAGTGGGCGTTAAAGTAGGCCACGCGCACGAAGCGGGAGGGGGAGTAGCAGTCGCCCGGGATGCCGCGCATGCTGCTGCCCGAGCCAAAGGCGGAAAGCTCTGCGGTGCGCCATGTTAGAGGACCGGCGACCTCGGGCGTGCACGAGAGGTAGTTGCGCACGTTCTCCTGGTGGTAGGCAAACGTGGGCTGGTTGGCCAGCACGTCAAAGTCGTCGTGGTACACGTGCATGCCATCGGCCATGTACTCCACCACGATGCTGCGGCTGGCGTCCCCTATGATCCAGTGCAGCAGCGAGCAGGGGAACTGCTCGTTGATGGGATGGTCTACGATCGCGGTGCTCTTGAGCGCCTGCTCGACCTCGTCTACCGTGCTAAAGTTGGCGACGACCCAGAGGGGAAACTCCCAGGCGCACACGTTGGTCTTGTCTTCAACGGGACCGGGCTCGTACTGGGCGTAGCCGGGGAAGTTGAGCCCGGCGACGGCCAGGCCTGCGTCGTTCGCGCAGTCGAAGTACAGCGGGGTGTTCTCGGCGACGATGCCCATGCCGTATACGGGATGCTTGAGTGCGGGAACCGCGCCAAAGGGGGAGTTGGGGTCCCATCCCGTGGGGGTGATCACCACGCGCTGACCATAGCCGCAGCTCCAGTCGAGGTTACGGCCAAAGTACATGTTTCCGCTATTGTCGGTAAAGCGAATACCTGTGCACATACAAGCTCCTCTCGATATATATATGTAGTCTACCATTATGTGACGATGTGACAAGGGGACAGGTCACTTGTCAGACATGTGACAAGGGGACAGGTCACTTGTCAGACATGTGACAAGGGGACAGGTCACTTGTCAGCTTTTAACATCAAAGTTCAAATGTCGGAGATTATCAGTTTTTACATTTGCGACTCCGACGCAAAGGCTTGCGTTAAGATTGCACCACTCGAGTCAAGGGGATGGGGTGGAAACATGCGAACGCCACGCAAACAGTGCGAGAGCCAGATCTATCACGTTGTATCTCGCGGAACCGGACGGCAACTCATTTTTGAAGATGACGAGGACCGCGAGCTGTTTATTCTGCTCCTTGTTAAACACAGCACTGCAGCGCGCGTGGAGGTGTTTGCGTGGTGTCTTATGGGCAACCATTTTCACTTGCTCCTTCGTGCTCCCATGGCTCGCATTAGTGCCTGCATGAAAGAACTCTGCGGTCGCTATGCACAGCACTTCAACATGAGGCACGGACGCGTTGGTCACCTGTTTCAGGAGCGCTTTGACAGCGAACCCGTTGGAACCGAAGCGTATCTAGTTACCGTGGTAAGCTACATTCACTACAACCCACAGAAGGCGCATGTTGCGGAATACGACGCCTATCCGTGGAGCAGCTACGACGAGTATGTGGGGAGGGAAGGACGTTTGGGCGTTTCCTCTACCGATTATGTCCTAGAGGTGTTTGGCGGGGTCGATGCATTTGCGAGCTACCACAAGGGGTATTCCATGGAAGCATCTTGCATGGACGTGGACTCGCTGCGAAAGGCAACGACTTCGATGCCAGATAAGGTTGCGATTCGTGTTGCGAAAGACGTGCTTGGTGGAATCGGCTTGGATGAGCTTAAGTCGCTCGATCGCAAAGTGCGCGATAATGGCATACGGGATTTGCTGGTTGCGGGGTTCTCGGTTCGACAAGTCGAGCGTCTTACGGGCATCGGCAGGGGAGTCGTGCAAAGAATATCGAAGCAAAAAGCTGACAAGTGACCTGTCCCCTTGTCAGGATTGTCAAAAAGCTGACAAGTGACCTGTCCCCTTGTCAGGTTTCGAGTGAGGAGAAGAGCATGGAAGTACGCGCATGGGAATACGATGAGTTTCCCGCATTTGACGAGGACGTGGAAGGTGCGGTGTGGCTCGAAACCACGGGTGACGAGCCTGGGGTGCGCTACGTGCCAAACGTGGAGTACCAAAGCGTGGGCGGCGTGCCGCGTGTGCTGCAGATTCTGATTCCTAATTCGCGCAACGCAAAGGCGCCGCGTGAAGATGGCGCGGCAACGCGAACGTATCCCTGCATCGTGTACGTGCAGGGGTCCGCATGGATGAAGCAGGACGTCTATGCCAACTTGCCCTGCATCGCCCGGCTTGCGGACCTAGGCTACGTGGTGGCAATCGTGCAGTACTGCGAGAGCGGCATTGGCGTCTTTCCCGATCCGGTGCGCGATGCGCGCAACGCCGTGCGCTTCATGCGCGTCCACGCCAAGGAGTACGCCGTGGACCCCAACCGCATGGCGGTGATGGGGGACTCCTCTGGCGGCCACACCGCCGTGTACGCTGGTATCCTGCACGACGACAAGAGCGAGCACAACCTGTTCCCCGGCGTATCTGCCGAGGTGGATGCCATCGTAAACTTCTACGGCTCCACCGATCTTACGTTTGAGGACTCCAACCCATGCACCACGAATCACAACGAGCCCGATTCGCCCGAAGGCATGCAGATGGGCGGGATTGATCTCAACGAGGATCGTGCGGCCTGCGAGCGGCTGAGCGTTCGCTGCAACATAGACGAGCGAACGCAGATCTCGCCGGTGATTCACTTCCATGGAACCAAGGACCGTACGGTCAACGCGCGCTGCAGCGTGCTCTTGCACGAGCGCCTTTTGGCAACGGGCCACGAGACCTCGCTCTACCTGCTGCGCGGTGCGGACCATGGTGGACCGGAGTTTTGGACGCCCGAGGTGCTTGGCACCGTGGACGACTTTTTGCGTCGACATCTGTAAAGGATGACGGAGGTCAGGCGATGGGGATACTCCCCTTTGCCTTGTACAAGGCAAAGGGGAGTATCCCCATTGCCTGACCTTTGCCTGGAAGGCTTGTCAGCTCTGCTCGAAGCGCCGGCTTCCCTTGTGCTTGCGCTTCATCTGGTAGAGGCGTTCGTCCGCCTCTCTCATGAGCTCCTCTATGCAGTCGGGCGTGGACTCGTCAATAACGAATTCGCTTGCACCGGCCGAGATGGACAGGCTGTACGGCAGGCCGTGGCTCGACTCGAAGTCCTTCATGGAGCGCTGTATGGCGGCAATAACCTCGTCGGTCGTCGAGCCGTCGCGCAATGCCATAAAGGCCACGAATTCGTCTCCGCCGAGCCTGCTCAGAGCGCCATCGTCCGGGATGTGCGCACTCAAGATCGTGGCCGTCGTCTTAATGGCATCGTCGCCATGCTCGTGCCCGAAGGTGTCGTTTATGGTCTTGAGGCCGTCGAGGTCCAAAAACAGGATGGCCCCGGTGCTCCCCACCTCACTCTTGAGCAGATGCGTCACGCGGTTTTGGAAGCCTCGTCTGTTAAGAAGGCCAGTCATAGCGTCCTGCTGCGACTGCTGCGTGAGCAGGAGGTTGTTTTGGTTGAGGACCTCGTTCATCTCGCGTTCGGTTGCGATCATCTGAAGGTGCTTGAGCGCAAAGCCAAGGTTGAGGTACACCATGAGCTGGTCGTGGTCGCTCAGCGTCCCGCCGTCCATAAGAGCGATGCCAATGAGCTCGTTGCCGGCCAGAATGCCGCCGACGATGCATTCCAGCGACTCGACGTGACACGTCTGGGCATGGGACAAAAGCTCCTGGAAGATCACCTTCTCCTCGTTTTCGTATACGTTCGGCTCGCCGCGGTTAACGGACGCCACCAGTCGCAGCTTGTCGTTGAGCGCGAAGCCCCTGGCACCGGCAAACTCCACGGGCTGCTCCAACAGCAAGAGGTCGGCCTCGGAGATTCCCATGCGCGCGAGCTCCTGCATTATGAGGTAGTAAGCTCGCTTGGGGTTGCGATCCTCTCGAAGCGCGTCGTCCACGGTATGCGAGGTTATCCATTCGCGCTTGTTGGACTCGAGCGTGTCGGCCTGCGTTGCGCTGCTGAGCAGACGCGCGATCCTTAGGTGCAAATGGGAAATCTGCTCGATGACCCATGCGACGTCCTCTTGCGGGGATTCCTCCAAAAGCGCCTCGAGCAGCGTTATTGCCGCCGAGTGGAAGCCCTCAAGAGAGAGGTGCGCCCTATAGTCCTGGCTGAACAGCGAGGTGAGGTCTTGCGACGAGAAGAGCAGGTCGTCTTCGGACGGGTTCAGGCGATGGCTCAGCACCGCCTCGCGGACCCGGCCGATGAACGAGCCCATCTGTGCGCGAAAGTCGGCGCGGATGCGCGGTCCCGCCATCATGAGCGTGGAGTCAACCATGCCGTCCACGAACTTGTCTGTGGGGAACGGCTGCCTGCGAAGGAGCTCGCGATAGTATTGCACGTCGTTTCGGACGTCCTCACCGCAGGAGTTGCGCGCGATAAAGGTGCTCGGAAGCACGTCGTGCTCTTGCTCGAGCCCCGCGCACAGGCGAATCGCCTCGCTTGCCGCCATGCATCCGTAGTCATAGCTCGTCATGTGCACGGTTGAGAGGGGAGGGTCCAGATGTGCCGAGCGCGGGTTGTCGTCGAAGCCCGTAACGGCTATGTTTTCGCCCACGTTGAGGCCGCGCTCGTGAAGCACGGAGTAGGCGGTGTATGCAATGAGGTCGCAAGCGCACGCGATTGCCTGGAGGTCGGGGTTATTGTCGATGACCTTGTCTATTACGTCGGCGCAATCGCCCGAGAACACGCCACGCGCGAAGAGGGACGGCGCGGGGTCTATGCCATGCGCCCTCATCTCCTCGAAGTAGATCGCCTCTCGCTCCCGTGCGCCTGTGCTGTGCTCAGGTCCGCTGATGAATGCGATGTTGGTAAATCCGCAGTCCTCGATAAGGTGGCGCATGCATTCGTGCATGCCAGGCGCGTTGTCCTTAACGAGGCAGCGAAATCCTGGCACGCTCCGTTCGAGCACGAGGGTCTTGGACTCGTCCATGAGCTGCAACAGTTCCAGAGCCTTGGGTGTGTCGCCCTCCAGGTACGCCGTCATGCAGCCGGCAGGAAAGATCACGGCATCGAGGTCGAGCCGCGATGCGATCTCGCAGGCGACGCGCAGGTAGGACTCGGCGTTGGTGAGCGTGTGGTAGGGTATGAGCTCGGCTATGGTAACGAGTATGTGCCCCGCTTCCTCAATGGTGTTCTGAACGCCCATCCTGAGGGAGTGTGGATAGTCGATGGCGGAGTGGACTGCCAAAAGCCCGATCTTGTACTTCTGCATGTTTCCTCTCCCGGCCGCTGGCTCGTGTTTATTTCAGACTATATGCAAGCGTTCTTTTGTGGTATGGCGCTTAGGTGGGATGCATCTCACATGAGGATGGACGGTAGCCTTCCTGGGGGCGGGAGGTACTGGGCGCACTTTCCGCCTACAGATGTCCCCACTGGGCGCACTTTTCCGAAGGCCACGCGGTGCCGTGCGCACTTTCCCGTCCACAAGCGTCCCTGCCGTGCGCACAAATGGCCGATTTGTGCGCACGGCAGGGACGCTTGTGGACCGAAAAGTGCGCCCGGTGGTAGGTGCGGTTGACCCTGTCGCGTTGTAAGACATTCAAGCAAACCCTTGCGCCTCGCATGCCTACCGTGGCCGATTGCACCAGGCCCAGCCACGCACAAATTGCTGAATCAACTATTATGGATGCAAACCAAAGGGAGGAAGCCATGACGCAAACAGCGAAGAGGGTATTGTCAGCTTTTCTATCCGCATTGTTGGTCTTCTCGCTCATGCCGGTGAGTCCGGGGTATGCGACTGAGAATCAGGCTGTTGATAGCGCTCAAGCAGAGAAGAGCGACACGACGTCGGATCCTGACGGTACGCCATCGCAAACCAACACGACGTCCGAAAACTCCGACCAACCAGACGAGGTCGTAAAAGAGCCCCAGCAAGGCGATGAGTCGGGAACAAAACCCTCAAGTAACGCGTCTGAGGCAGATAAGTCGCTTATCTCACAGCAGGAACAGCAAAGCAAAGGCGACGATTCAACTGAGGCGGAGGTTACGACCGAAGACGAAGCCGCAGAGGTCAGCGCTGCTGAGGAGGAGCCAGATAAGGTTGAGGTTGAGGGTAAGGCTGTGGCTGAGCCTGTGGATAAGGTTGATGCTGAGGCTGCGCCCCCACATGTAACGTATAGAACCCACGTGCAAAACGTCGGTTGGCAGGGCTGGAAGCGCGACGGCGCCATGAGCGGCACAAGCGGACGAGGCCTGCGACTTGAAGGAATCGAGCTCAAGCTGCAAGGTGCGTCAGGAATCGGTTCGATTGAGTATCGTACCCACGTGCAAAACGTCGGTTGGCAGGGCTGGAAACGCGACGGCGCCATGAGCGGCACGAGCGGCAGGGGCTTGCGTCTTGAGGCAATACAGATACGCCTTACGGGCGCGGCGGCCAATACCTACGATGTGTGGTATCACGTCCATGCGCAGAACAAGGGTTGGATGGGCTGGACGAAGAACGGCGACCGAGCTGGCACGGCTACGTATGGCTGGCGCCTGGAGGGAATCGAGATCAAGGTGCTACCCAAGGGAAGCGCGGCGCCGGGCACCACCAAAGAGCCCTTTGCCACGCGTCGCCTGCAGTATCGCACGCACGTGCAGGACTTCGGGTGGCAAGGCTGGAGTTTTGACGGCGCCATGAGCGGTACCAGCGGAAAAGGCAAGCGGCTCGAGGGAATAAACATAGTCCTTGGCGACAGGGACTATGGCGGCGGCATACAATATCGGACCCACGTGCAGAACATCGGCTGGCAGGGCTGGAAGCGCGACGGCGCCATGAGCGGCACCAGTGGTCGCGGCCTTCGCCTCGAGGCGATAAAGATAAACCTTTACGGAGACATGGCAAACCACTACGACGTGTGGTATCGCGTGCATGCGCAAAACATAGGATGGATGGGATGGGCAAAGAATGGCGCGCAGGCGGGAACGGCCGGATACGGCTGGCGACTCGAGGGCATTCAGATTCTGCTGACGCCCAAGAATTCCGCCGCGCCTTCCACAAACTATCGCGGCATACGGCAGGCGAATGGCAATGCGTTTGCCCAGAAGGGCTCGAGTGCGACAAACGCGAGCTCAGCCTCACGCGCGACGTCACGAGGGCCCAAGTCCGCTGGAGCGCTTAAGGTGAGTGGAAACCAGCTTGTCGACAGCAGCGGCAAGGCGATTCAGCTTCATGGCGTGAGTACGCATGGCCTCGCCTGGTTCCCGCAATACGTAAACGACGCCTGCTTCAAGCAGCTGCGCAACGAGTGGAACGCCAACGTCGTGCGCCTTGCGATGTACACCAAGGAATACGGTGGATACTGCACGGGCGGGAACAAGACGAACCTGCGCAAACTTGTGAAATCCGGCGTGCGCTACGCGACCAACAACGACCTCTACGCCATCGTGGATTGGCATATTCTCTCTGACGGGAACCCGAACACGCACGTAAATGAGGCAAAGGAATTCTTCAACGACATATCGTCGACCTTCAAGGGCAACAACAACGTTATATACGAGATCTGCAACGAGCCAAATGGCGGCACCAGCTGGGACCAGATTCGCTCGTATGCGGAGAAGGTAATACCCGTCATTCGGAGGAATGACCCGGACGCAATCATAATCGTGGGTACTCCCACCTGGTCGCAGGAGGTCGACAAGGCCGCGGCAAAGCCCCTTCGCTACGCCAACGTAATGTATGCGCTGCACTTCTATGCCGCGACGCATAAGGACGACCTGCGCAATCGCATGGTGCGCGCCGTGAAGGGCGGCCTGCCAGTGTTCGTTACCGAGTTCGGGATCTGCGACGCAAGCGGCAACGGTGCCATCGACCAGAGCTCTGCCAATTCATGGGTAACCACCATGAACAGTCTCGGCGTAAGCTGGTGCATGTGGAGCCTGTGCAACAAGGCCGAATCGGCGTCCGCAATAAAGAGCAGTTGCGGTGCGTCCTCGGGATTCAAGACCGGTGACCTCTCCACCTCGGGCAACTGGCTCCTCAAGGCGCTCAACGGTTCGTTGCCTGCTGGTGCGGATCACTCAACCACGCAAACGGGCGGTGGCTCGCCGAGCGCACCCGCAAACAAGTCCGTTACGTTCAAGAGCGGAAACTTTACCTGCGTTGCCACCTTTGGCAGCTCATGGCAGGCTGGAAACGGAAAGACGTGTTACCAGTACGACCTCTCGATTAAGAACAACGGCGGAGCCGTGTCGTCTTGGAGCGTTACGGTGCCGTTCAACAAGTCTGTATCGGTCGCAAACGGATGGAACGGAACCTTTGCCGCATCCGGATCGAATGTGACCATACGAAACGCCAACTACAACGGCTCGATTGCCGCCGGTGGCAAATTGGATGGCATCGGCTTCCAGGTTACGGCCGCTTCCGGGCTGGACATACGACGTTAGGGATTACGACCCTAAATAGGGGACTGTCCCACCGCCATTAAGTTAAGATTGAGTGCATGACGACGCGTCGGCGGCGCGGGGAGCGCCGTCGCCGAGAGCTTTCCCAGGTTGTC
>CADCPM010000075.1 GCA_902803315.1 uncultured Coriobacteriaceae bacterium | reverse complement strand
GAACAGAACCACATCATCCGATCCACCGTCGTCGTTGCTCACGTCGATAACGACGTTCTTCACCTCGGGGTCTACCTTCGCGCGCTCAATGCCATCAAGAAAGATGGCAACGCTGTCCACGTTTCCGTTGCTGGGCAGCGAGGGATCGTCTATGGGCTCGGTACTCGACGGGCGTGGTCCCCTACCCTGCAGGAACTCATGCCATTTCCTATAGTCCACATCGTCGACGGAGTTGAGCACGATCACCGCGGTGTTGCCCTGCTTGGCGTAGAGGTATTTGCCATACGCCTTCTTCGACAACTCGCGACGCTCGTGAGCGGCCACAAGATTCGGCTCGTCGTTGGCCCGCTTCTTTGCCGCTAGCTGGTTGAGCAGGTCGTCGCCGTTGTCCGAGCGCTCACGATACCTCTTGTATAGATCCTCGTGCACCTTGCTCTTTTCCAAATTGGCACTCTTCGCAATCTCTATTACCGTATGGCCGTCCACGTTAAGCAGGTTATGGAGACCGTCGCATCCGCGCAGGTATTCAACGGGGTCTTTGGACATGAGCGCATCCTTTACGGCCTTGCCGGTATCGCCCTGACTGTTAAGAAAGGCATCGAGGCCCTGCTCCTTTAGCACGTCCGGCGCGGAGGCCGGCTTTCCGTAGAATTCACCAAACGCGAGGCAAAGCTGGCCATAATCAAACTTGATTACATCATCCGGGCGTTCGGGTTGCGAATAGATAGGGTCGCTATACTCTGGGTCGCGCTCCGTGAGGGGTCGCATGTTGTTGTCGTTGTTGATGTAGAGCTTCTGCCCGTTAAACGTTACGGAGTCATAGTTGAGGCTCGTAAATATCGTGGCGAGCGTCTGCACGGGCAGCCACACGCCGTCGTCGTCGGCGCGCGGAACGATGCCATACTTGCTCAGATCAATGACGGCGGTATCGGCCGGCTTGTCGTATTCCACGCTCGCGATCTTCGTGAATCCCGCGCCGTCGAAGTACACGTTGTCCATGCCGTCCTGCACCAGCGACATCACGTTGGTAAAGGCAGACAGGTTGGGCGAGGTTATTGTGCCGGCTGCCAGGTCGACCACCGCCGTGCCACCCATTCCGTACTCCATAGCCTTGGACGCATCGGCACCAGTATGGGTCGTAAGCAGCCAGGTGCCGTCGTCTTGGATCTTTGCGTCCATCGTTCCCTTGGGCAGCTGCAGCTTGTAGAACTCCGCGATGTTCATGTACGCGATGTTTGGCATGTCGGCATAGAATCGCAGATTGGCCTTCTCGTCCGTGAGCTTTTCACGGAACACAGGTACCTGCTTAGTCGTGAAGTCTCCTTGTTGTGTTACCCCTGCACTTGACTGCGAAGGCGCAGCTGGCTGCTGCGCACCGCATCCAGGCAGCATCAAGCCAAAGACGACGAGCAACGCAAAAGCTATGTAGCGCATACAACAATTCCCTTCGACAACTTTTATGTGCAACACTAGGGTAGCTTATTAGTGACTCGGGGTACAACACGGGACGACCGTGTTTAGCGAGCAGAGCGTGCGCCTCAGCACAGGTCACGCGGTCGCAGAGCTTTACGCTCTTCCCCTTGCGTACGTGCGCGCAGGCACGCACTTTCGCTTTCGCAAGTCGAAGACAATTGACAATGCTGCAGTACGACCTGGTTGACGAGGGGATGGCCGGTCGCGCCAGACGCTCCGCAACGTCACGCGAGCCGAATGCGTTCCTACGTGAGTTTGCAGGGTTATTGGCGTCCAGGTGGAAGGGCAATCCTCATCACCTACGCAGCCATCGAGTTGGCCTACGTCCTGGCTGGGTACGCCCTACTCCTGATGGGGAATCCTCGGCAGTCTTCTTGTCATAGCGGTCGTTGGCATGGTCCGACGGCCACGTAGGTAAAGCAAGCGGACTGCAAAGCGTTCAGACGTGACGCCAGTGTGGGACAAGCTGCTGCTCGCGGTGTTTTGGCTGCTTGCCTATTTCGTGGTGTACTGGGTCGCGGGCAAGACGTGCGACCCGTCGCAGACCATAGACGCGATCGCCGTTTTCGGCTCTGCCGTGTATCTGCTCTCCTCCATGATTACAACCTCGGCCCTGTCCGAAAACCGCTTCGCCGAGGCGGTCTCGCGCGTGCAGGAGGAGCGCGGGCGGCGCGTGTGCAGCACCGGGCCCTATGCCTTTGTTCGCCATCCCATGTACTCAGCGATCGTCATGTGGTGCGTTTCTGTGACCATGGTATTTCCGAGCATGTGGGTTGGTCTGGTATCGGGTGTAGTCGCAGTCGTAATTGTGGTACGCACAGCTCTCGAGGATACAATGCTCGCCAACAGACTGCCAGGCTACGCAGAGTACCGAGCCAAAGTCCGTTGGTGACTTATTCCCTTCATTTGGTAGTGCGCGTCTTGGGCTAGCTTAGTGCGGGCTTCCAGTGTTCCTCAGCTTCTGCACCTGCTTCCAGGTCAGCTTTTCGGTGCTATATCCATTCGCTTCCGCGTATTCCCATGCCTCACTCGGATGGTTGAAGCGTGCAACCACGCCCCCTTTGGCGTCGCTCGGCAACCGGCTAGGCGGTGGGGCGTCGCGCCTCGTGCCACTCCTCGAGCACCCAACCGCGCTCGCGAATCTCGGCGGCCACGTCGCGGCCCACATAGCGCAGATGCCAAGGCTCGGCGGGAACACCCGTGACGCTTTCCTTGCCTGCGGGATAGCGGACTATGAGACCGTGCTCCCAGCAGTGCTCGTACACCCACGCGCGGTGGCTTTCGTTGTTAGCCGAGAGGAACGGCCCCCTCCAGATTCCCACGTCGAGGGCAAGACCCGTTTGGTGCTCGCTCTGGCCAGGTTTGGCCACCATGCCGGGGTTCGGGTTCGCAGCGTAAAGAGCCGCCTGACGCTCGGCGTCGCGGTAGCCGCTCCTCACATCGAAATCGTCGAAGCCTGCCGTCTCGGCCTCTGCGAACAGGGCGTTCGCCGCCTCGAACGCCACGCGCGCGAGGAACTCGCGGCGCCCGGGTAGGAGGAAGTGGCGCGGCTTCTGCACCCAGAGATCCACCAGGTCGTCCGGAACCCAGCCGGGCGGCAGGGGATGCGATGCGTTTACCAGCATGGTGGGGTCTGTCATTTAATCCTCCTCGAGCACGGCAAAGGCTGCACGCATGTTATAGGCCCTCTAGGTCTTTGCGCAGGTACAGCACGTGAGCACGCGCAAATTTGCGTCTGGCAGCACGTCAGTCTCAAGCCAGTTCTGGGCCTTCATCTCCTCATTCAGCGACTCGAAATCCATGCTCATCCTTTCTCACGAGGCGTCCCGATGCGGACAGTCTTTGGCCCATGCTCTCAAGAACCTCGCGGCTTTACGCGCTTCATAGAGAGGTTCCGTCCTAAGGTATTCTTGCAGATTGCTACGTGCACCCCGTGAACGTCTATGGGCACGGCTTGGGCTTCTCCACCATATGGTCCAGGGATGAAGAGGAAGTTCTCGCAGAGCTCTGGAGCAATGGGGGCGCCAGAAGCCTGTGAGCCACCGACGCCCCGCGCCCTGCATGATCGCTTGCCAAAGCCTGCCTGACGCTTCTTTAGGGACAGGCGACGTGGCCCATTGCGTGGATACGCCATTGGGTATCCGGCCTAGTCGTGATCCTTAATGTGGTGGACAAGATGGATTCCAAACCCAGAGGGCGCAAACAGCATCGCGTTCTTGTTCGACCTCGTTTCGATGGTGCCCTTCGGATCCGTGAAGCCCTTCGCCAGCAACATCTCGTACGCCTCGTCGAAGTCGTCGACGTTAATGCGAATGGCCGTCAGGTCCTGCGGGACATCGGGATTCTCGGCGACGTCCACATAGAACCCGTTAGCATCCTTCATGCGAATGCCGCTGACATTTTGGCCAGCAGAATTAACTGCATGGCCGTGATGGCGCCTGGCGAAACCGAGCTCCTCGAACAATTCGACGATTTCCTCCTGATGCTTGGTAACGATCAAGGGATTGAACGATGTGATTTTCATACTCGCGTCCTTTCTGAAGTCGGATAGATGCGCCGTCCTCACATAGTTTAAGCAGTTATATCGGATTATGACAGTGCGAGAACGAATGCGCGTCAACGCTTCCTGTGCATCGGAGCATACCGCCAAGTATCGGGGAGAAGGGTGCCTTGGCGGTGCAATAACGTCGTATTAGTGTCAACTGCCACTTTACGAACTCGTGTGCCGCAACAACGCAGACGCCATTAGCGAGCTAAAACGCCAGCATGGCATGCACACGCTCAAATGAAGCTGGCTCGGTAGCCATGAACGCCACATCGCAAATGCTGGAGACTGGCTGCTTATCTGGAGGGCGAGCGATACAGTCGCTGCGCTCCAACGGACGGGCTCGCACGACGAGCTATTCCGCTAGCCAGCCACATCAGTCTGATCTGTATCAAGTATTCGGATGCGGAAACTTGATACAGGTCGGTGCGGTCAAACAGGACCTTCTGGACCTAGGGAACGCGGCCTGTTCCCTCGTCAGACCGTGCTCATCATCGCCCTCCTGCGCGAGAGGTTACTTCCCGCCGCCAGTACAAAATGAATCTTATCCAACGGTTAGCGCCTCCTGAAACACGTGTCCCGAGTTTACCCCTCGCCAATAAGCGCACCCGCCTCTATGAGTGTTGATATATGGACGCTTGCACTGCGTTTCGACACCCCTGCAACTTCTGCGGCCTGTGCAAGAGTGAAGTTGTCGACGGATGCGGTGAGCCGCAATATCGCCTCTTCGATGCCTAGCGTCTTGCGTGCGGATGCCTCACCGGCCGTCAGAAGACCGACGACGTCAGGGATGTTTGCGTGATAGCTCCCTTGAAGAACATCCTGCTGGCGTTTTCTGTGTGCAAGCCTTCGCGGTCGATCGTGATCTTCGCCGGAAAGGGGCTTGCGAACTCGCGGTGGATAAGCAAGTTTGTGATGAGCTCGCGGCACACGATTCCCCTGACGCTAACCCGAGCGTTGTCCTCCAAAACGAACGGGTCGGGAAGGTGGCGTTCGCAAAAACCCATAAGGTCATCGTATGCGTCAATAAGGTTTGTCTTCGCAATAAGGCGATCGTCCCTAGCCCTAAAGCTGAGCCAAGTGCCGCAAAGCACGAGGGGACGGGCCCAGTCGGCGCCGTTAGGGACGGTCCCGCGGAGGCCGGAGCCACGCGACCGGCCCGCGCCCCCGGCCAAGCCCGCAAGGTCGATCCTGAGACGGCTCCCAGGATGGCGCAGGACGCCGCCTTTGCCGCACCGACGGCCCGGAAGACCTTATGGGCGGCAAACGGGCCCCAGAGCGGCGCTGAGGGGTTTGCCCAGCTAGACGGGACGATTTTGCGGGGTCTCGCGCGGGGGCGGACCGCCGCGGAGGCTCGGTGCTCCGCCAGTGGCGAAGCGGCACCCGCAAAGCCCCAGCTAGACGGCCTAGAAAACGGGACAACTTTCCGCGCGCGGCGGATACGGCACCGAATGGCGGTGCCCCTGACCTCGGGCTTTGCGGGGGACAGGTCGCCCGCATAGGCGAAACCGCACCCGAAAAAACGACCCGTTACGCGTATGCTCTCAGCTAAAACACCAGGAAGAATATTTAACAATACGATGATATATGCAATAACGGGACGGATTTTGGGGCCATGCGCGCTTACACGCCGCGGCGGGCGCCTTCGAAACCATTCTGGCGGAGGTGCAATGATTGTCCTAGCTCCATGTCGACGCCTCGCCTTCTCGTACAAATCCGATGATTTCGTTTGTCCTGTAACAATTCAGGAAGGATATAGCTTGTTTCACGAATCGATTAATGAATGCCTTCTCGTATTAGATTGCAATAAGAAAGTCTTGCAGGGTTCCGTGCCTTCTCGATGCCAGCGCCCTGAATGGTGGCGCTAGGGCGGCACGAATTCCAGTACGAATAATCCCGAAAGGAGCGTTTTTCTTGTGAAGAGGAGTGGTGCGCCGAAATCTTCGACACACAACTATTAACCTGCGGAAACGATGTGTTTTGGGTCAGAGTGCAAATGACCGATGCGACGTCATAATCACTCCCACTCGACCGTTGCAATGGGTTCGGACATCACGTCGTAGGTAATGCGGTTTCCGACTCACCGCTCGCAAGATCGCATAGGAACGGTTTGCCCCTACCCGACAGCTCCACATCGAGCTCAACCTCTTATACTCCAACGAGTCGCAGAAGAACGAGCGCAGACGCCTCGCCCCTTCTCCCAGAGCGGGGATGAGCTCGTTCTCCCACCAAGCGACACTGGCCTCGGTGCCTTCCCGAGTGAGGCGGTCAATGGCGAAAAACGATCGAGCACCTTGTGATAGGCAGGCTAACCCCAGAACGCAAAGACGACCCAGGCACCACTGACGAGAGTATCATGGGCACAAAAAAGATCGGGTTGAGCATCACGGGCACGCCAAAGAAAGATCCTGTATCGTCGGTGGAGGCGCTATCCCCCGTCGAACTCGTCCCTATGAAGTAGTAGTCCTTATTTGCGTAGTAGGCTTAACATCGCCTGGTCCCGCAAAAGAGAAGAGAGAGTGACCATGGCAGACAAAATGCGCTTCCCGGATGGATTCTACATTGGCGGTGCCACCTCAGATTGGCAGTTTGAGGGTGGCTTTGGCGAGGGAGGGCGCGGCCTGCTGTCCATAGACTTCGCCACCGATGGCAACCAAGAACGACCCCGCCAAGTGACCTGGGTGGACGCCGACGGCAATCGCGGCAAGAGCCACTGGGAGGATCCGCTGCCCGAGGGTGCCACGCTCACGATGTTCGATGACGAGTACTACCCCAGCCACCACGCGGTGGACTTCTACCACCATTGGAAGGAGGACATCGCCGACATGGCCGAGATGGGCTTCACTACGTTCCGCTTCAGCACCTGTTGGAGTCGCATCTTCCCAACTGGCCTGGAGGACGAGCCCAACCAGGAGGGCTTGGACTTCTATGAGGCCGTGGTGGACGAGCTCAACGCCCACGGCATCGCACCGCTCATCACCATCTGCCACGACGAGATACCCATGGGCCTCGTTGATGCCTACAACGGCTGGGGCGGCCGCAAGACCATCGACTGCTATCTGCGCTATTGTCGCGCACTCTTCGAGCGCCTGGGCGACAAGGTGCCCCTGTGGCTCACCTTCAATGAGCCCAACGCCATCCGTGGCGTCTGCATGATGGGCATCAAGGACCAGTGCTGGCCCACCTACTGGCAGGCCATTCACCACATGGCCGTGGCCAGCGCACGAGTCGTCAAGATGGGCAACGAGATGTGCCCCGGCGCCAAGTTCTCCACCATGTTTGCGATGAGTGAGTTCTATGCGGCAAGCCCGCGCCCCAAGGACGTGTGGGCGCGCTACGAACGCCGTCACGAGCAATACGCCATCATCGATGCGATGGCCGGTGGCGGATACCCTCATAACATGGACAAGGTCTGGGCGGAGTATGGCGCCGACGTCCACAAGGAGCCAGGCGACGATGAGCTACTGGCAGCCTACCCGCTCGACTTCGTGAGCTTCTCGTACTATCGCAGCTCGCTGATCTCCGACGGCGATGGGGTACGTCTGCTCGGCGGCGCCACAAACACCTACTGCGATGAGAAGACGCCTTGGGACTGGGCTGTCGACCCGCTGGGCTTACGCTTTTGTCTTAACGAGCTCTACGATCGCTACCACAAGCCTCTCTTTGTGATCGAGAACGGCATGGGCGCCATAGACGAGCTTGAGTCGGATGGATCGATACACGACGACTACCGTATCGACTACCTGAGCAAGCACCTCTCGGCGATTCGCGACGCCATCTGCATCGACCATGTGGACTGCATCGGCTATACCATGTGGGGCAACGTCGACCTAGTCAGCTGGTCGACCGGCGAGATGGCCAAGCGCTACGGCTTCGTTTATGTGGACATGGACGACAAGGGCAATAGCACGCTGAGGCGCAGCAAAAAGGATAGCTTCTACTGGATTAAGAAGGTCTGCGAGAGCATGGGTGCAGACCTAGCGGTGTAAGCTGATTCATCTCGATTGTTGTCGCGTCCCCGGCGTATCGAAGATGCACACGCGGGGGCCGTCCTCCACGCAGTCTGTCCTGAACCCCAACTTGTCACGATAGAAGCGAACGGATCGCTCCATGTCCCTTACGCCCAGGCATATGCAGGTGATCTTGTTCATTGTTCACTCCCCATCCCGTCCTGAAACGCCCTTCTGAGTCGCGCGTCCGAGGGTGTGCCGTAGAACACGCCTATCACGTCCACGGTCGTGTTCGTCTCATCAACCCTGTAGAAAATCGAGCATCCGCGGACGTTAGTGACGCGCACCTCATAGCTACGTACCCAGGAGCTCCTCCCTCATACGAGAGAACGCAACAGACCCCTCTACTCCCCTGCCCCCCTCGGCCTCCTGAAGGCCGCGAGACAGGACCTCGAACAGCTGTCTGTCTGTCATCGAATCCACGTCGACGGAGCGCGGGGCTTCGGGGAGGGCGACCCTAAAGGGAATACCTCCTGTAAGGGACACCTGGCGGAGGAACATGTCGACGGCAGTCGACATGGAGAGCCCGAGCTGCGACAGTACGGACTCGGCCGATTGCTTTACCTCGGGATCGACCCTCAGGTTTAGCGTGGCTGACTTCTGCATGATAATCACCTCGGTAATATTGTAACGCACACATCTGTACGTTTACAGTACATTTTGAGGCAGGGTGCTCTCGCTTGTATCAGGCGTTACCCAGGCGTTACACAGCATTACGTGAGGCTCGCGTTAGGCTAACAGGCACACGAGTCCTCTCGATGCACCAAAAAGGCGCCCTGGAACCACGTCCAGAGCGCCTGGAGAAATGCACAATTATGTAGCGGTCCTACTCCCACTCAACCGTTGCAATGGGCTTGGGACTCAGCTCGTAGCACACACGGCAGATGCCTGGCACCTCGGCGAGAATGCGGTCGGTCATCTTCTTGAGCAGAGCCCAATCGAGCTCGGGCACCTCGGCCGTCATAACGTCCACCGTGTTGATGCAGCGAATGATGCACGGCCACTCAAAGGCGCGCTTGCCGTCACGCACGCCGGTGGCGCGATAGTCGGGCACCACGCAGAAGTACTGCCAAATGTCCAGACCAGCTGCGTCGATCTCCTCGCGCACGATGGCATCGGCCTCGCGCAGCGCATTCAGACGGTCGCGTGTGATGGCACCCGTGCAACGAACGCCAAGGCCAGGACCAGGGAACGGTTGGCGGTCCACCATGTTGGCGGGCAGTCCTAGCTCGCGACCGACCACACGCACCTCGTCCTTGAACAGCAGCTTTACCGGCTCCACGAGCTCCCAGTTGAGCTCAGCGGGAAGACCGCCCACGTTGTGGTGTGCCTTTACGCCCGCTTCGGACTCCAGGATGTCGGGATAGATGGTACCTTGTGCGAGGAAGCCAATGCCGTCCAGCTTGGCAGCCTCCTCGTCGAACACCTTGATGAACTCCTCGCCAATAATGTGGCGCTTGGCCTCGGGGTCCGCCTCTCCCGCCAGCAGGTCCAAAAAGCGGTCGGTGGCGTCCACGTAGATGAGCTCCGCGCCCAGTTGGTTCTGGAACACATCGATTACCTGCTCCGACTCGCCCTTGCGCATAAGGCCGTGGTTTACGTGCACGCAAACCAGCTGCTTGCCGATTGCCTTTATGAGGAGCGCCGCCACAACGCTTGAGTCCACGCCGCCCGAGAGGGCAAGAAGGACCTTTCCGTCTCCCACTTGGGCACGCATGGCATCCACGGCTTCTTCGATGAAAGCCTGCGCGAGCTCGGGAGTGTTTATGCGCGCCATATGGTCCGGGCGCTTGTTGGAGGTGAAGTCCATGGGTCTCTCCTAACGTCGAAATATAGTGGGTCGGCAAGGGCACTTTCTGCGCACCCAACGCCTACGACCCACCGAATGCGGGTATTGTACACCCGACTCCACGTAACTGCGGAATCTCCAACCAATGTAATGAGGCGTTCATCTTAAGGGTCGCTTGAGCCTTCGCATATGATTCTCCTCGCATAGGGCGGGCCGCACAAAGGCACGGCCCGCCGTAACAACTCCCACTTGACGGTAGGGACCACCTCTTTTTGGGCAGAGCCCATATGCGAAGGAATCGCTGGACTCATTTTAGCGCAGGCCACGAACGTCCGAGATTCGACACTCGTTACTAGTTCACGTCCCTGCGCTTACATCCGGCGCGCATGCGGCTCCGCGCTCGCTTTGCTCGCTCACTTCGTGAGTCGCCGCATGCGCGGCGGATGTAAGCGCACACATGGCTATTCCTTCGCATCTGCCTCGATCCAGAACAACGATCCACAGACGTTTAGGACCTCGCCCTTCTCCATGAGCGCACTCTCCATTACTGGCTCCTCTTGCAAGACAGCCGGGTTTCGGGCGCCAAGGTTCGTTACGAGCACCCCTCCCTCGCGCAGTTCCAAACGCGCGTGCCTGCGAGATACGGCAGGAGTGTGCAGTACGACGTCACAGGCCGACCCGCGCCCCACCACAAGCCCATCCTCCGGCACGGGAAGCGCAAGGTCGACGGATGGCGTGGCAACATGAAGCCGTATGTCACTCACGCCCTCATGCACAGTCCCTCCCTCACTCTCTTCGTACGCACCAACGGGAACGATCTCGTCCTGTACCGCGAACTCATACAGACACTCATAGCATATGGGCATGTCGTCGAAGAGCTGCTGCCCGCAGCGAGGGCATGTTTTGGTATGCATGGGATCACCTTCCTACGAACGTTACGACGCCAGCTGTCCACAGGGAGCCGAATCGACCTCCGCAATCGACACCCAAGAGCCAGCGGACGGCCACGGCAACGAAGACGCCGGGCGCTCGAACACGTAACGTGCTCCGAGTGCCCGCACGAATCGTTTGGGCGGAACTCGCCGACAGGACTTGAGCACCTCCCCATCGCGTGTGACAAAAGCGACGTCCAGGGGATATCGCATACCCCAGGTGTGAATCGACGAGCAACCGCAAAGGACAACGCCATCAGCGTTGTCATCGGTGCCCAAAAGGCCGCGCAACCGCTCTTGCCACGACCGAAGCGTTCTCAGGCGCATAACGGTTCCGGAGTCGTACATTTTGCATGCCATGTGTCCCATCCCTACATCACCACTCCCGATCTGTACCTATCCACCACCAGCGTCCTCTCATGGCGAAGAACAAGGGGCGCCTCGTAACGCACGCCAGCCATCACAAACGCAGACGGCCATGGTCTCGTTGCCAATGTGCACGTAAAGCGCGTGAGCGCAGGGCCAAGGCTCAATACTCCCCCACTTCCATTCGCCCCCTCGGACTCTGCCCGCACCTCCACCTCACAGGCCGAGGACGGCCCCATGGTGCGTTCGATGCTTCTCTTGACCTCCTCGACTGCATGCACGGTGCTCTGCGCGCCCTTGGGAGAAACGCCCGCCGCCGTTACGGCATCTACGGACACGCGATCAAAGGTCGCGCAGAGCGAAACGAACCGCGCCAAGTTATACACCGTCAATGCGACAACAATGACCACTGGCATGAGCACGGCAAGCTCTACCGCCATCTGGCCAGAGCACGCCCTATCTTCGCGCGCCCTCATTCCGAATCACCCGCAAGGGTAGGAAGGTCGAGCGCAAGCGGCACCTGTACCGATGTTCCGGGAATGGTTAGGGTCGCCAACGTAACCCGCCTTCCCAGGCTCTGGTCCCACACCCAAATTCCCAAGGCACGCGCCAGCTGGAGGGGCGAGCCCCCCGCAGGCAGCGACTGCACGAGCTGTCGCACCTTACCCGTAGGCTCGATTCCCGCCCTCCCCAGCACGTCCGCCGTTCCGGCCAACACGGGCTTTCGCATACGCGTGTCCGCAGGCTCAAGGCCCAATGTCCCCATAATCCCCGACACTTTCCTTTTGAGCCATGACCCCAACGTGGATCCGAACAGTCCGTCCAGCCTCCCCAGGAAGTCGTCCGTCATGCCGCCCAGATTCTCATATGCCGTCCCATACGAGGTGAGCAGCCGCCCCCAGAGCCCCGTTATGCCGCCCATGAGTGAGCCCACCAGCCCATGGTTGCCGCCCGTTAGGGAATCCAGCAGATGGGAGAGAGCGTCCCCTCCATCCGCATTGTTGTCGGGTGCCAACGCCGAGGCAGACACCGCAACGCCGGCAGGAAGCTCTGCCGATTCCATAAACGCATCCGTAAGCTCAGAGGGAACCGACCCCGAGGCTCGCGTTGCCACGCAGACGCAACCCCACGCGCCTGCGGGACAGATTCTCGGACGGGGAACGCGCAGCTGTTCCAACGCGCGATCGAACGCATCGGCACCCCGCTCCGCGACGTCCTTGGCCCGCCTTTCCGCGTCTGCCTGATCGTTGCGCGCCCGCTCATACGTCTGCGCCTCCTCAACGACGATCTGCCAATAGTGCTCGTATCCGTTGTTCGCACTCGTGGATATGCTCGCAACCGCGCCAAGGTCCGCAACGTCCATGCCGCATTCGCCGCAACGCAACACGCTTCCCGCATCCACAGCGGCAACGCAATCGCTTCCGATCGAAGGTCCCAATGCCCCAGGACATGACAGGCTGGAATGAAGCGTCGGGCCACCCTCCTCCTCCGTGCACGGCCATCGGGCGTCCGTGTAGAGCCATGTCTCCCGCACCTCGTTCGAATTGCGCGCAAGGTGTGGAACGTGGAGATCCACGGCGCCGTCCGAATCCTCCCTGTACCACGCTGCCTGCACTTCGTCCAACGCATATTCATAGAACGCCTCCCGCGCCAGCGAGTCGGTAACGGACTCTATGTCCTGTGCCTCTGGCACCTCCTGCGCCAGACGTTGCGCGTAGTAGGCGCGAGAGCGGTTTATTGCGTCTCCGAAGGTCCATTGCTCGGGACTCTCCACCATGGGGTTGCTCGCCCCCACCAGACCAGCGAGGTCCTGCGCCCGCGACCTCATGCAACGCGGCTCGTCCACGCAGTCTGCGATCCACGCCCTCCTTCGGGACTCATCTGCCCTTCTCTTTGCCTCCTCGGCCTCCTTGGTGGCGTCTTGCAGGTCGCCGGCCGAGTCCGAGAGCCCCTCTCCGCTCACGTCCTGTGCAAGAGACGAGTAATCAGACTGCGACTCCAAAGGAAACGGCACCGCAATACCCGTATAGCCCAGCGATCCCTGTGCGTTGGCACGAACGCAACGGTACGAGTTCATGGCAACAAGACCGGGAAGCGCCTCCTCGACAACGCGCAGACCCTCAAGCGAACTTCGGGCGAACGAATTGCGGGAGTCCAAGATCTTCTCGCCCGCATCCAATGCCTTGCCCGATGCCTCCTGCGCCCCCGGGATCGCCGCCAGCACTAGGCCTGCGCCCATGGAAGCCATGCCAGCGAGACCCATGCTCAAAACGCACGCGTCCACAACCTGCGCGACGGTGCAGAATCCCGCCACGGCGTTAGACCCGGCCAGGGCACCAGCATCCGCCACGCTCTGCACGTCCGCAGACCGCGACAAAGTCCATTGCGCTGCCGCCACGCAGAACACCAATGCCACGCTGACTAGCAGTGCGGTAGCCACGGCAACGGTGGTGTAGCCCCTCTCGTCCACGAAGAGGCCAATCCCACATCGTGAGCGCAAGGCCTTACCAACACGACATCCAGCTCTCATAGTCCCCCTCCAACCAATCCGGGCGCACGTCGGACGTAACGCTCTCCTCCACACAAACCCCTATGGCGTCCCTCTTGCATGCCATCGTGGCAACGGCGCCCAGTATGGGCAACGGTCTCAAATGGCCGCTCACGCTAACCGTCGCCGACCGCGCGTCCGTTGCATGGGCGACGTCGATACACCAATCCTGACTGCCTCCAACATGGAAAAGGCTCACCGGGGGCACCGCCTCAAGACGGCGCTGGACAAACGATCGAACGACACCGTCGTCTTTGGTCGTTGCCGCTACACGCAGGGCTTCGGCCGCCGCATGGCGCATGACCATACACGTATAGGCCATGCAGACGGGCTGCACCAATAGCGCCAAAAGAAGTGCAGCCACCATGAGCAGCGCAGCCGCCTCCACCGTAGACTGTCCCCTCTCATCGACGGAAAGCGCCCTAATACGAGGCAAGATCCTGCGCGAGTCCAACCGAAAGGCCGTCCTGCGCATTGTGCGATGACCCACGACGAGCGACGTCGAGCAGCGTCCCCTCGTGCGTGGCATGCCAAATTCCAAAGAGGGCAACCGCAACCGCCAGGAAGGCAAGGAGCACCAGCGCATACTCCACGCTCGACTGCCCTCGCTCGCGTTGGCTATTCGTCTGCATCCTTCTGCCCCCATTCCTCTTCCTCCATCCTCACCGTCCTCACGGTGCTACGAATTCCGTCTTCGTGCTCCTCCACCACGCACATCTCAACCCATCCAGGTCCCTGCACCAAGCATCCCCATACGTCTCCCAAAAGGTCCAGATATCCCGCACGGCATAAGACGCAGTCCCCACGCAACCTGTAGCGCTCGAGCTCTGCCGAGGCGGCTTGCACCACGTTGCCCTCTGCATCGTGCGATATGGGGCTTCCCATCCGGACGTCCGCTTCCCATCCGAGGTCCTTGCTTAGGTCTTCTGCCTCTTCGCGCTCAGTCCCCGTCGCAGTCCCGCTATCGCCTCCGCCCGCCTTGTCACCCTCCGCACCTTCGTTACCTTCCTTGTCAGCTTCCTCATCACGTCTCTCGTCGGAAGGAGTGGACAACCATGGCTGCACCCCGTTGGGTCCGAACAACTTCCCACCGAAGGCGCACGCCACGGCCACCGCAAGCAACAGCAAGACAACGACGGCACC
The DNA here is from genome assembly GCA_902803315.1 of uncultured Coriobacteriaceae bacterium. Classification (GTDB taxonomy): domain Bacteria; phylum Actinomycetota; class Coriobacteriia; order Coriobacteriales; family Atopobiaceae; genus RUG440. Next base: position 48,751 of record CADCPM010000075.1, on the reverse strand, counting down.
CAGGGCCTTTTGCCTAGAGCGAGTTGATGCCATCGGTTATGGCCTGCCACAGCTCGGTGATCTTGCCTCTGAAGGCGATAATCGCAATGATTGCGATCACCACGATCACGCCCACCAGAATCGCGTACTCGGTAGTCCCCTGCCCACGCTCGTCATCTATGGTGCGCTTGCGTACGAGCTCGAGCATCATCTTCGTTTTTGTCATTTCCTCTCCAATCCCATATTTGCCTACAGCGTCTATGCCATTCCGATTGCTGGGCCAAGCAAGGGGCCAAGAATCGCCAAGAGCATGGCTGGTACGATGAGCGTGCCCAAAGGAATGAGCATCTTTACCGGTACGCGCTCGATCTCCTCCTCCACCATCGCACGCTGCTCGTCGCGGATTACCCGTGCCTGGCGCTCCAAGGTGGCGGAGAGCGGGGTCCCAAACGCGAGTGCCTCGTTAACCGTGGAGGCAAAGCGCTGGAGCGCGCTCACCTTGAGTTCTGACGCCATGCAGTCGAGCGCCTCGGCCCTGCTTTGGATGCCCATTCGCCAAAGGAGCATGCTGTCCCACAAGCGCGACGAGAGATCCGTCCTATAGCGCTTGCAATAGAGCTCCAGCGAGGAGTCAAACGAGAGACCCGCGGAAAGGCCCAAGGTCACGATATCCAGAAACGCGGGCATTTCCTTGCCAATGCGTGCGCTACGCGCTCTTTCGTCCGCGCGTTTGCGCAGCTTGCCCATTCTCCTGCCACCGTTTTGCTGCCTAAATGTTCGCAGCTTCCGAACCGCATGTGCAATTTGGACCGTCTCACCTCCCAGCAGCACATACGAGGCAACAAATCCCGTGGTCGCCACAGCCAAAACCAAGCTGATCGATCCCATATCCATTACAGAACACCTCCCATAATCCTTCGTATGAGCAGCAGCGCCACGCCATCCATAAGTGCGGCAAGCGAGATGCACGCAACACCAGGCGCGGAAGTGACGCCCTTCTGGAAATCTGGCGACATGATCAGCAGCAGCGCGACCATAATTACCGGCAGGCTGCACACGATGCGAACCGACAGTCGTACTTGCGCCGTTCGAACCGCAAGGAGACGCTCGAACTCCTCTTGTTGCTCAACCAGCACGGCAGCCCTACGCAGCAGATCGCGAAGCGGGCTTCCCGTCCTCTGGGATATGGAAAGCGCCGTAACCATGAGGTCCACGCCAGGGGCGCTCAGCTCTCCCCTCAGACCCTCGAGCGCTTCGTCCACCGACATTCCACAGCGAAGGCGCAAAGACGCACGCACAAATGGTTTGGCGGCCTGGCCCCTCTCGTGGAGGCCAACATACTCGATGGCTTGCACGAGCGTGTTACCCGACTCCAGGGCGGTTGCCATGGTACGCAGCACCCCTGGCATCTCGCTTGCGAGCTCGCGCTGTCGTTTGCGTCTTCTTGCCAGCCGCCTCACTCGCAATCCCACCACAACGCAAATCAACGCGAACACCGTGGCCAGTAGACTGCGTGCAAGCAAGCCAACAACCACGCACGAAGCAGACAAGAGCACCACGAGCAGTGCTGCCGCCTCCTCGCGAGACACGTGCCCATCCAATCCGCGGATCTTCAGGCGACGAGAGACCTCGTCTACAGCGGCACCAAACGACTCGAACGAAAGCAGCTGTACAATCAAACCGGACGAGGCAAACGCGCTTACGCAGCGCCTGGCAATCCGAAAGAGTGACTGAAGTCGAGCCTTTGCCACACGTCCAGCAAAACGTCCCGAGCCAAGGCATACCCAACAGAGCAACCACGCAAGCAAGCCGCATATCAGGCAAGGCAACCACGCCATGCTTCCACCTCCTCTTCGTCCAATACGCCCTCATGCAATCCCTGCTCCACGAAGTCCGGTTCCTCGATGAGTTCCCATGAGCGATCTATCTCATCGAAGCGCACGCACTCGTGCAGCTCCACTCCCCCTTCCGACGACTCCCCCACCGACGAGAGAGACGCGAGGTAACGCGATCCATCCGCAGTGCGTCTCGACATGAGCACGAAGTCCAGCGCAGAGGCAATCTGCATCTCTATGACCGAGGTAGGCAGGTCCATGCCAAACCGTGCCATGAGGATGAGACGCGATATTGCCTCGTGCGCAGACCCGGCATGGAGTGTCGTCAGCACCACACCTTTGAAACACCAGTATTGAGTACAATGGAATTGCAGGAAGAGGAAGTGCCGTCAGAAAGACAAAAGTATGAAGACCAGAGCAGCAATCTACGCAAGAATCTCACGCGACACAGAAGCCAAGAAAACTAGAAAAGTATCAGCAGCCATTGAACGGCAGATCGAAGATTGCGCCTGGTTTTGCGAAGAGCATGGCTGGAAAATCGTCAAAACGTACACCGACACATCCATATCGGCATACTCAGGCGTCAACCGACCAGCCTACGACCGCATGCTCAAAGACTTCGAGCGTGGCAAGTTTGACATTATCGTCGTGTGGAAACTCGACCGCCTCACACGAAACACCTATGGTGCCGTGGACATGGTTCGAGAGCTTGAACCATTAGGACTGCGCATATACTCTGATGACCTCGGAGAACTCGACATGCGTACCATCGAAGGCCGACACAGGGCAATCGGTGCAGCCATGCAAGCGGAAGCGGAATCGGCACGCAAAAGTCAACGTCAGAAACGTGCCAACCTACAACGAGCACGACGAGGCAAACCAATGAAAGGCCGCAGATGCTTCGGCTACGACCGACAGAACAATATCATCGAAGAAGAAGCTGACGTTGTACATGCAATCTATAAGGCTTACCTCCGTGGATCAAGTATGTCAGCCATAGCACGTGCAGTCGCAGGTAAAAACGACTCGTTACCAGAGATACCACACAGCGACGCACCATCGGTAATCTTTGCACGTGAAGCTGGTCAACCCATACCAAACAAAGAATTCGACCTGTCAACAGTACAAGTCATTCTACGAAACCCAAAATACGCAGGTTACGTCTACTACAACCCTGTCAAACGAACCGACCCCAAAGGCAAACCACGAGGTGAATCTACAAACTCCAAGTGGCGTGAACTCATCATGCGCGACGAAGAACATCAACCAATACGAGGGAACTGGGAACCCATCGTGGACGAAGAAACATGGTGGCAAGTGCAAACAATCCGTGATGCCAACCTCACCAAAGCAGACGGCACCATAATTCCCCACAATGGATCCCAAAAAAGGTGGTTCGGCGCAGGTCTGTACCGCTGTGGCGTTTGCGGCAAACCAATGAAGTCCTCAGACCAAGGTTACCGCTGCGACGGTCATATCAACCGCATGAGAAACCGAATAGATCCTTTTGTCCTTGACGTTATCCGCGAACGCATCAGCAGACCAGACTTCCGTGATTGGTGTGCCACACTAAGACAACCCACAGATCCAAAACGAGTATCACAAATTGACGAAGAACTACGGCACGCACGAGGACTTATCAGCGCTTTTGAGGATGATTATGCAAATGGAGACATACCAGCAGCTTTATACAAGAAGAGTGTTGAACGGCAGGAAGCAAAAATCGCTGCTCTAGAAGCGGAACGAACCGAACTCACACCGCAACCATCTGCCATTGCCTTACTCGATAAAGATGACCCCGTAAAGGCATTTGACTCTATCAAAGACCCTGGGCAACTCAGTCACGTGATTGGCAGTCTCTGCACGATAACCCTTCTACCACATGGTCGGCATCGCTACAAAAGTGCAAAAGAGCTTGCTGACAGCATACGTTTTGACTGGAAAATCACAAACAATTAACTACACACAGCCCACACAACACACGTGCCAGCTATAATCACAGAGAGCTTCAAGCCCTAACACCAAAGCAGCCTTCCCACATAAGCAGGAAGGCTGTTGTTCTTTTGATGCCTACACCACACGAAAGCATGGTAACAAACTAACATCTAAACTATACATAAACATCTATTTATGTACAGATTAGGAGCATTACGTGGAGCTGGGAAGATCGTCCAAAAATCACCGCATAGCAGACGGAGTGAACGCCATTGACGCACAATCCATTCACGTCACACTATCGATGACAGCGAAAGAACGTGACGTACTGAAAGCCATCGCACGAAAACATGGCACTACTGTGTCTGGACTCATCCAGTCATGGATAGATGCACGATGCACACCATCGGCATCAATCAGTGACAGCAACATTCGCCTGAACGTTCGTCAACGCATGGATGGCCTCATAATGCTCGGTAAACTCAGTGACGAAACAGCAGCTTGTGCCTTCTTCGATCCACAATACAGAGGGCTTCTTGACCATCTTGCCTACGGCAACGAGGGTGCGCGGCAAATTGGTCGCGCTTCGCTGGCGCAGATGGATTCCGAAATGATAGCCGCACTCGTTCGTGAGCTCGACAGGGTCGTCGTCCGTGGTGGTTACCTCTTCTTGTGGGTGGATAAGTTTCATCTCGTGGAAGGTGTCGCTCCATGGCTTGAGGGCACCAAACTTCACACAGTCGATCTGATTACTTGGGACAAAGGCAGGATGGGCATGGGATGGCGCACACGTCACCAAGCGGAATATGTAGTCGTACTGCAACGAGAACCGTTGCATGCAGCGAAAACATGGCACGACCATGCAATTCCCGACGTGTGGCAGGCAAAAACTGACAAGACAAACCATCCACACGCCAAGCCAATAGACCTACAAGAACGACTGATTTGCGCAGTCACACAACCCGGAGAACTCGTTGTGGATCCAGCAGCAGGAGGATACTCCGTACTGGAATCGTGCATGCGATGTGATAGGAACTTCGTCGGTTGCGACATAGCATTCGGAGATGAGAACAACAATGAAGAATGAACAGAATGCAAAGCGCAACGAACGAAGCCATAACGCCACCGTGAACATAACGGTGACCATGACCCGAGGCCAACACAGAGCACTTAAACTAGCAGCAAGAAATGAAAACACCACCGCATCAGCGCTTATTCGTCGTTGGATAAACGACCATAAAAACAGACGGTAAAAGCATAAGCCCCTCTCAACAAATAAGAGGGGCTTGTGCTTTTACTTTTACGATGTACCATCTACGACTCTATGACAAACTGAAATGCGTCGCGCATCGTCTCATACTGTGCCCACTGCTCGGCATGGTCGTAACCATTTTCGAACACTTCTTTGTCCATCTGCTCCAAGAAGTGAATCTGGCATTCCTTTATCGTCAGGCTGTATTTGACAATCTCTCGGAAGTCCCTTTCCGTCTCCTCTGACGGGTTCTCCTCACGCTCATGTGCCAGGCGCTTAACCTCTGCTGCTGCCCACAAGTCAGCAGCTTCAAAAGCCTTGCCGATGGATACTGCATACTCGCCAGCGATATCGTCAATCGTTTTGCCACTCATCGTGTACCCCTTCGGTCGCGTCGCCACAACGCCACCCATGATATCATATGGCACCCAATAAAAAGGAGTTTGCACCATGACCGAAACTTGGACTGCACCAGCACTTGATACAACATACATCTGCTTCGATGAGGATGGTATCCCTCAACGTATGTGTCGGTATGTAGATTTTCTGAGTGAGATAGACACGGATCTATGGCCGCGTACTGCCGATGATTATGACCTGCTTCTTTTTAGCTACAACGCTGAACCGGTATGTTAATAAGCGTAATGCACCACTGCAATACATCATAAATGATTACAACCCTCCCAAATAGAGGAGGGTTGTAATGAGAGGTGTAATTATTTAGGTATCATATGACCTTTACACATAAAAAACGGGTCTTAAATCGCCTTAAAATGGCTCATTCAAACCAGCAACAAGACTACAAATGCTTACAAAAGGCTTTTCGCATCCTCAAAAGCGTATCAACAGCCCACGCAAACTGTTCATTCCACATACCCTTGTCATCAAGATCGGCATTCTTCTCAACCACAATACGACTAGCCTTACGTTCAGGAAGCTCACGCCAGTCGAATGACAGACCACAATCAGACTCAATGGCACCCTTATGCTCATAAAGCGAATGGTACAGATCCTTGTCATTGTCGATATACAGCTCAACCACCAACTGGCCGTACTTGCGTATCTGATCTACCGCAAGATGGCACGCAGATGAACCAATGGCAAAATTCATCCAGTGGTCATAACTAGCCTTAGTACGTCTGAAATGCTTAGCAAAATGCTCATTCGCAAAAGCATAGTCCTGAAATGCCACCCAGTAATCATATCGAGCCTGTTGGGTCGGCCTCACCGTATCGGCCTTCTTCTGTTCCTTCGTCCAATCATTCGGACGTTCCACAACTTCAAACTTCACGGCAGGGTCAGAACTACCGATCCTAAACAACTTAATCTCACACAGAAAGAATCCAACCTTCTCGTCAGTGTGGTTATTCAACCACTCAATAGCGGACTTATGCTCCTCACGCGCATGCTTCACAAGCCAAATGATCACATCAGCATCTTTGCCAGAAGCATAGGTAATGAGCTTGCCCAGATGGTCGTGGTTCGTGTCCTCAAGCTGGTTCTCAATGATGATGCGCCTGGACGTGCCAACCTCAGTGGCAAAGATATCCACGCTGAAGTCGCCAACGGCAGACTCAGTCTCATCAACGGCTATATCGAGACCGATAGCATCGGACAGCAGTGCCATGTTGTCGTCCTCTGCAAGCCAAGGAGTAAAGTCCAACGCCTCGTGAGGCCACACTGTGCGAAGGTCTGTTATCTCTTCAAGCGTGCTGAGAACAATCATGATACGTCACCGACCTGCACCTGTCCGTTCATAAGCATAGGAAGTAGAAAGTCACGAAGTGAAGCAAGCTCTGCGCTCTCGATAAAACTCTCCTGAATTTTGCCATACAGGTCATCACAAATGTCCTGATACCTATTGAGCAAATCATCGGACGGCACGACCACATTAGTCCAGTTTACAAACTCGTCAAACATCAAGTTCTTAATACCAGTAGTCTTACTCTCGTAATTAAACATCACACCTGCGTCATACAGCAATTGCCAAGTTTGATACAACCAAAACTGATAATTCCTGTTCATCGGTGTGAAGGCTTTACAGAAATTCGAGCAATCCATCGCATTGCCATTACGCTCCAAGAACTTCGGATTCACATAACCTATCCTCCCAGTCGATTGGACTGGACTACCACCAGAGATCTCGACGATCAAATCACCAGCTGAAAGCAACCGGTCTGCTCTACTAGCACTTATGTAACGAATGGGAGCTGTCACTCGGTATTCATTTGTAATCGATGGAAAGTCTGCGCCCCTGAAGCACCTGACTTCAATATCGTTAGGCTTTTTCGGCGAAGCATTACCCCAATCGCCATTCTTACTCTTTGCAACGCATGCACTAAGGGTATTCACCTGCCACCCAGCTGGTATCTCTCGATTCAACTCTTCGCTCCACACCATCTTCCCACCAGAAGACTTGTATGGATTACCGTTCTCATCAGGGAAATCAAACTGAACGAACCAATAATCATACAGAAGCTTCGCCATAGCTTCGAGGTCGGAACAAATTGCACTATTGTTTTCAATTCTTTCATCAATAGAAGCAAAAACATTTGCAATTTTCTTTTGTTCATCTATAGAATTTGGAATATCAAGAACATAATTACCCAAATCTTCAGGATTAAACGACGGGTAAGAAGAAACAGCTGTAGATGCTATCGAGTCCAAATATTTTGTCGCTTGTTCAGATGTTAAAGCATAATACAAAAACTGCGCATCCACGCATTCAGGGATAGCGTCAACCGTCACAAATCCAGAAGAAACGACTAGATTATCATCAGGTTTATTCAAAATAGCATAATGTAATTGATTAGGACGAACAGAAGAAATAACTATCGTTTTATCTTTAACAGCACGCTGCGCCCTACTTGGTATCTTATCACAACTCAAGTCAAACTCTTGAAAACCATATATTTTACCTTGCTCAACACTGCCAGTATCAAGATACTTAATTGTGGAAAACAAACCCCGATATTTCTTTAAATTAGCATTAAGTACTGCAATCTCGGACACCTTAACCTTCATGTCTCAACACTCCCAGCTTAGACATAATCTCATCTTCAAGCTCACGCCCACGTCCAAACCGTGCATTTAAGTCTGACATATACGTACTCATTTGTTTATTAAACTCTTCCGCTGTAATATCTAAGTACTCAATCTTAACTTTGAAGTACTGACCCGCTGAAAACGAACAATTCTTTCCCTTCAGGTCATCAAACGAAGCCTTAACCGAGAAATCATCGACCTCCTCACGCTTGATAAACGTGTCGATAATTCGTTCGACCTCATCGGATCGAAGCACCGTCTTCTGGTTACCGCCGTCCTTGACCTTCTCGCCCAACTTAGACGCATCAACAAGAATCACATCATCATTCTTGTTCGCTTTATCCAAGAACACCACCGAGACATTAGTCGTTGTGTTGGCGAAAATATTACTCGGCATCGAAATGACACCAGCAAGCATCTTCTCATCAACCATCTTCTGGCGTATCTTCTTCTCGATACCACTCTTCGCAGTCAAAAACCCAGTAGGCACGACCAGCGCAGCCTTACCACCGTCCTTCAACGAATACAAGGCATGCTGCAAGAAGCAAAGGTAAATCGCCATCGAAGCCTTTTTGCTTTTAGGAATGTTCGGAAGGCCAGCAAAGAACCGGTTCGTATCCTGCCACTTTTGCTCAATCTGATTGCGTGTTGCAGAAAAATCCGTCTTAAACGGTGGATTCATCGTTATGTAGTCAAACCTCTTCAGACCAGAATCGGGTTCGTGCTCGACCATATAATGTGCCGGACTCAAAAGCGTGTCCCCTTGAACAATGTTACCCAAAGACTCGCTCTTACCGTTCAGCATCATATTCAGGCGCAAAAACCGCGAGGACTTAGCCGATATATCCTGCGTATAAACAATAGCCCTGTTCATACCGCTCTCCTGACCCAACTCATGAGCCAGATGCAAAATAAGGGATCCAGATCCAGCAGCACCGTCATAAATCTCCGCAGCCTCAATCTTCTCGCTCATACCAACGAGGATCTTGGCAATGATTGAAGACACAGTTTGAGGCGTGAAGTACTCGGCATAGGTTCCACTCGCCACGTTATAGTTCTTAATCAAGTACTCAAAGATGGCAGAGTAGAAGTCAAACCCACCCTCGAATGCTTCCGAGAAATCAAACCTGTCCTGCGTAATTATGCCGAATATCGCCTTAGCAAAGTTATTTCTCTGGCTACCGCTAACAAGCTCAGTTATACGAGTGAACAACGGTGTCTTCTCGCCATCAGCCGTCTCGACAGCGAACGCCTCGTTCTGCTCGTTCTTAGCGATATGCTCAAGAGCATCATCAAAATCCTTGTAGAACTGCTCACCATCCAGCTTCTGTACCAGGTATTCAATCGTGTCCTCATATGCAAAAGCAACATCGGTAGAACTCTGCTTATAAAAACGTCTCAGCATCTTCTCATTACCCAGAATCTGCTCAGGAGCCATGTCCAGTTCATTAGCAAACGCATTGAGATTATGCATGAACTTGTCGTTCAAGAACTTGTACAAGAACACCGAGGTGACAACCACCTCCTCATTAGCGGTATTGCTCAAACCAACCGTTGAACAAAGTCCTTGAAGATCGTCCACCATCCTATGAATGCTGCTCTCCAACTCATAAAACGCCATTAGCAATCCCTTCTAAAAAATCCTCATATTCGCATATGTTTCAGCCAAAAGTTCGTCATACCAATCGTCAAGCTCGGCATCGTCATATAAACCAGACTTAATGAGTTCAACCGTTGTACTGCGATTAATGCTCCGCATAAAGTTTTCTCGACCCTGCAGAATCAGCATGTTTGCTGACTGAATCTCCTGAACAGCGGCATACACAACATCAACGACACGTGCCACCACTTCTTTATCCAGCTCAGGATGAATTTCAACCGCATCGGTATACGTCTTCACAAACGCATAGCTACCACCGTAACGCTCTGATATGCGCTCATTCTCCTCATTAATACGACGAATCTTATCCAGCACCTGCCGCAATTCCTCGTTAATATCAGCCATGTTCGAGATATCGAGTATTTCAAACAAATGCTTCAGAATATCATCAAGCTTCACCATCTCAATCTGATTGTGATTTCGATTACGCTTAATCTCGTCCTGAACCTTACCGACCAAATCGGTAAGGTCTTTGTATTCTTCAGAACTTGTAACGTTCTTCATGGCCTCAATCAACTTAGAGAGATCCATTACCTCGACTTTTGTCTTGAAGAACTCATACAGGATTTCGACCACTTCATTATTAGAAATGATGGACAACAGATCGGTCGGCGTAGACTTTAGGTTCACAAAGTCAATTCTCGCCTGGACAGCCTTTAAGAGCTTACGGATATGGTCAAGATCAATCTGCTTCGCATAATCCTCTGCTCTCGAAAGCTTGAACTCCGTATGACACGTCTTTATACCATTCAGAAGCCTACGAATAGTCAGTAGAGCATCCTTAGTCATAAACGTGAGCTGCTTGCTGAACCGCTCAAGATTGGCCGTGTCAATCATTGAATCCAGCTCAGAGACGTAACTGTGATACTTCTCGTTAATATCTTCAGGTCCGATTACAAGGCCTGTCAACGACAAGTCACCGTCTTCGTTACTGAAGTCAGACTCAATCTCCTTCAGATACATCTCTATGGTTCTATCGTATTCTTCTTCGATATCCACGAAGTCAACGATATAGCCATAGCGATACACATTTCCAGTCTCGCTCTTATAAGGCCTGTTAACGCGCGATATCGTCTGAAGAAGCGTATGCTCTTTCGCATTGCGAAGCAGATACATCTTCTTGAGCCTTTTAACGTCATAACCCGTAGTAAGCATCTGATGAACAATCAAAATATCAGGAGACAACGTCTCCTTAAACGCTATCTGCGTCTTCTTGTTCACAGCGGAAGGTATCGACTCATCACTGATTACAAGACCTGCTGTAAGCTTTGAATTCTCATCAAACCAACGCTTTATCTTCTTAGCCTGCGGGTTTGAAGCACAAACTACCATGCCCCCAATCGTATGGTCAGAATTCGTAAGCCTGAAATACTCGAAATCCTTATCAATGAACCGACATAAAGCCTGTATATAGTCCTCAGACTCATACACATCGGACTTCGATGATTTAGGATTCTCAATTTCGAGATTCTTCTTAATTTCAGTCCTGGCCGTTGTCTCAATCGACTCCTTCTTGATGCGAAGCGTATAACCGTCAGCTATGGACTTGTCATAGAAATACTTATGAATATAGTCACCGAACTTCAGATTCGAACGCTCCCGCTTAGAAAGGAGGGGTGTTCCCGTAAGCGCCACGAACACCGCATCTATATCAACAAGCATGAGGTTCTTGAAGAACTCACCATCGGTCTTATATGACCTATGTGCCTCATCAATGAATATAATACGCTGGATATTCGCGTTATACTCGTTCTTCGCAACAGGCATCTCGTCATCGAACTTCTGAATATTTACAACGGTGATTTCACCATCAGTCGTTGTTGATATGTGATCCGATATGGGCTTATTCAACTCTGACTCAAACTGCTTCTTACTGTTGACATTAATCACATTGATGCCACGTTTGGTCATCTCGCCACTTACCTGCGTAAGAAGGTCGAGACGATCTACAACGTAATAGAAACGTGTAATTATGCCCTTCGTCGCATAATAGTCACGCAGAATACGAGTACAAAGAGCTGCAAGATTGGTCTTACCAGAACCTTGCGTGTGCCAAATAATCCCAGACTTACCACCGTTCTCAAGCCTCTTTTGAAGAGCCCTTGCCGCGAAGAACTGCGGATAGCGCATGATATGCTTTTCAGGAACAGCATTTGCAACGAACATCATTCCATAATGGATGAAATAGAGAATACGTTCTTTATCAAAAACCGAGGTGACAAATCTATTACAAGGCGTATTCATATCCAGATTCGTTTGGAACTCAACAGTATCAGCCTCCGAAGGACTGTAGTGGTTGTCCTTCAGTATTGACTTCACCTTATCCATAGAAATGTCAATGAAACCCGTTGTCTTGGGCTGCTCATCCCTGAAGAACGAGAATGTAGTCTTGAACCCATTCGGCGTTGTATAGAATGACCCTGCCTTAATGTCTTCTGCCAGAGCAGAATCGTCATCATCCTCATACTCCATATTGTTCGAAAAAGCGACAATCTGAAGCATATTAAAGTACTTCTTGTACTCAGGGATAATAAGACGCTTGTTCAACATACGGTCAAATTCAACCTGTATACCACCCTCGTTATTTGGCTTCTTCACCTCAAGAAATGCCAACGGTATACCATTAATAAGCACATTAATATCAGGTCGGAACGAACCATGCTTATCCGATTCGCTTCCGTCCTTCCCAAAGGAAAGCTCGTCAACAACCGCAAAATCATTATTCTCGATATTATCAAAATCGATTAGCCTCACCCTGTCGTTTGGATGAACAAGCCAATGATGAAAAGCCTTACCAAGATCGTTATTCCTAATTACAGCATGAATGTCTTCGACAATGGCAATAACCTCTTCATCACTGAACTGTCTATGATTAATCCGCTCAAGAGCAGGTTTGAGACGATTTAAAGCAATGCGCGTCTCGCTATGAAGCTCAATATCTTTAAGAGACTGATACTCATAGCCGAGCCTCATAAACTGTATTGTGGCAGGAATTTTCACCCGAGTATCCTCGTTAAACACAGCCATCAGCCGTCACTCCCAACCATGTACCCTAATGTACTCGTCGCAAGCCAAGCGAATGAAAGGCGAAAGACCAAGACCGTGCTCTTTCGCCAGCCTCATAAACCTAGCTTTTTCGGCTTTTGTCATCGTCACCTGCGCAACCGCACGGTCAGATGACCCCGGTTGCGTTGACTTACCCTGCAAACGATCCCGCGTACGCTCATGCTCAACAGCAGCCTCCGCTTGCAAGTTCTCAAAATAATCCGTGCTAGACAATCCCACCACCGTCCTCACTGGATAATCATACAGTAATTACTGGATATATACTTAAACATTACCAGACACCTACTGTAACACTAATGCCAGCAAGGTCAGACACCGTATCGCCAAGCGTCTCAAGAGCATCAGTCGCATGGCCGAGACGGTCATGACCATAAACAGAACGCTCCTCACCAAGCGCTTGCACAATTGCCTCGGACTGCGGAACACAGACCGTCTCATCGCCAATGTCTTGCTTCGAGAGCCAATCCATAAACGATGTCGCCATCTTGAAGGTGTTCATGCCGTTCACGCATACAACGATAGGAACATCCGTAATTGAAGACACCAAGTCAACAGTGCGTAGGAAAGGTTCAGCGTCAGAAGGAGTCGGACGAACGGGGATAACGACCACATCAGAGCGCTCGATAACCCCTTTGAGTTTCACATCGAAACGACCAGGAGTATCAACAACGACCACATCCGGATCGGGAACCGTATGTGAAGCTGACCGATACTGAGCATCTAGCCCATACAGCGAACAAGCAAGATTATGGCGCTCGAAGTAATAGCGCAACTCACCTGCAAGCATCGACTTGCCAACGCCACCTTTTTCGCAAACAAGGCTAATCGTTTTCATACCAATCACCACACTGTCAATATCTAGTAATTACTTTATAATTACAATGTAGATCAAAAATCAACAGTTTGCAAATCGAGAATGAAAAGAAAGCCACCCACCATGAAGACGGGTGGCAATATCACAACCAAACGCTACGCAATGTTAAAAGTGCACTTAGCAATCAGTTTCTTGTCCAAGATGGACTGAGACCTCAGTTCAACATCTACAGCCGTTGTCGTATCGTTAAGCTTGTACGCAGCAGAAACCGTGACCGAGTTGCCAGGCTGTATATCCTGTGACTTACTTACATTACCCGTATCCGAGGAATAGCTATCCTGACACTCAACACCATTCTGGAAAACCTTGTCGTTCAACGTCCACATGAACGCCTGGTTTTCATCAGACTTGTTCGTAAACGTGTAATCAACAATCACAATCGGATCTCCCAAAACGTTCTCAATACGACGATAACCATCGATACTAACAACCACCTTATCCGTCTCACCAGAAGAACCAATCTCTGGTTCAGGTTCAGGCTCAGGTTCAGGAGCTGGTGCTGGCTCTGGTGTTGTTATCTTCTCAGACTCTGGCTCGGGTTCTGGCGTAGGCTCTGATTCAGACTTCTTATTACCAGCAACCACATCACCAGACTCATCAGAACCAAGCGTTATGTAATCAACGGCAAGATTAGTAACGTTAGCAGTCTTCACAGCATTAGAAGGCTTAGCACAATAAGACCATGTATCAGTTGGCCGCAACGTAGCAATCTCGTCAGAAGCCGTGCCAAGAAGCTCACCATTACGACCGTACAAGAAGAAGCTTACCTTCACAGGAGATATCGGAGCATCGCTATCATTGCGAATCATACCAACAACCTCAGCCGTATCACCACTACCAAGCCGAGCATTCGTATACGAGATATCGCCTTTCTTGGACCATCTTACAGACTCAGTCTGTTCCTGCCTTTGGCTAGACGTATCTTCCCGCCTTTGGCTAGAAGTATCCGTGCTACCACGACCACAACCACGTGAACAGCTACCGATAAACAGTAAAAGCAGGACAATGACCACAACCACAAAAGCAACAGAGGGACCCTCCTTCTCCACAGGCTGAGGCTTTTGAATATGCCAGACGTAGCCACATGTCTGGCATATACCCATCGTAGAGGTATCTGTCTCGGTGTCGTTAACACCCTCAGCACGTTTCCAGAACAGACCAGCAATACCAAGAGTAAAGACCATGGCTACAAAACGAAGACAGTTATTTAGATTGCCCGAGAAACCAACACCACTACGCTTAGTCCGTTGACCCTGCTCAACCAACTGAACACTAACATTCGTACTACCACACCGAGGACAAGTAAGACGATATGGCTGCTCAGTAACAGACGATACAGGCTCCCTACCCTGCATAGACTTAATAGACTTGGTCTTAGCCGGTCTTCCCTTATTGTTCGAAGACCCAAAATCAACCCCATCAATCATAGCTCAATCACTCCTATCAATTACTAAACAAAGAACAATATGTTCTTACGAACCCAAACCACCATGACCACGGCTACGGCCACTATTACGACGTGCCATAGACCGTTGCCGCGCTTTAGCAGCATCTTTCTTACGCTGCTGCGCCTGCTTCTTAACTCGTTCACGTTCACGAGACTTACGAGAGTACTCAACAGCATCACGAAGACCAGCCGAATCATCCGCCGCAATAGCATCAGCAACAGACTGTTCAGCAGAACGCTCAACAGCAGGCTCAACAGCGTCATCTACAGGACTTGAAGACTTTCGTACACGGCGATGCATCACAACACTACCCCGAGCATCAAAACCGTCATCCTCACGCCTACGCCTACCCACAGCATTACGCACAAACGCAGAGAACGAAGCCTGGTAGTCCTTGTCCTCAAAACCAAGGCCATAACGCCGAGACAAGTCGAAAGCAGCAGAAGACAAACGCGACCAAGCACGCTTGGCAGTCTTAGCCATAAACGACAAGACCTCGCCAACAAACGTCTTAGCATTCACACCAGAAGTCGTGTCCGCACCGACAACGCGCTCCGCAGCAGCCTCGTAATCCTCACAGAAATTCTTAGCAACAGCACCAACAGAATCCACAGAAGGCAATGCGTTATAACGAGTCAAGAACGAATCATCGTTAGCTTCCTCAACACCATGTGCCACCACATCACGAAGCTCGCTAACACGCAACGTAAACGTTGCAGCATCACGATCAGTCTCAGACTCAAATAACAGCTCGTGCGGAACCAACTGAATAGCAGTAGTACGACCATCCCCATCGCGAACCGGAACACGCCTAATCAGCGAATGCGACGCAGCAAGCTCCCGCAACTGCTCATCACGCGACGGAGTAACCACAACATCCTCAACCACCGAACCAGACGAAACAGCCTCGACAAGAGCCTCACGTCGCTTACGCTCCACCATGTAAGCGTCGATCGTCTGCTCAATATGCACAGCATCAAACCCAGGACAGACCGCAGACGCCTTAGAACGACGCTTACGAGTCTTCCCCTCAAGCTCTACAGGCATGGCATACGTAAACCCAACAACAACCGTGCCGTTCTTCTGACGAATCTCCTTACGTCGAATCTCACAACCGTAGTCCTCAAAAAGAACTTGCTCGAACGACTCAAGATCCGTAACGCGCTCGTCATCCAAAGCACCAGCCACAGCATCACCCAAAGCAAGGCGAACAGCAGCCTCCCTGTGAGCCTTCGACCACTTACCAGACTCACGCGCCTCGTAACCCTCAATCGCAGACTCAAGCTCCTGCCGACGCAACGACCACTCATTAGACCTATGCCGCTCCACCTTACGGAAGTGATACTCGTCAGTTGCAATACGGTCAGAAATCGCAGCAATATGACGGTGATCCCTACCGTTACCACGAATAGCTTTATCCGTAACCATGTTGTGGTTAACAACAGCAATATGCAGATGCAAACAACCACCATCGCCATCGCCGTGCGCCGTTACGACAGCTGGACAATCGGGAAAAACTGCCTTCACCAAGTCATGACCAAAAGCCATCGCAGTCCGCACATCATCCAGATTGTTAGGATCCAGCTCATCACGCGACCAGGAAACACGAATGTCGTAACCCTCCAAGCGACGGACAGGAAAACGACTCCTAACAGCACCAACATAAGCAATGGTATTGTCCACAGACCCCAAATCGGAATCTTGTGCCAAATAGCGAACAGTACCATCAGCAACGTTCTGGCGATACGTGGCACCATTGCCACGCGTGACGTACGACAGGTAACGTGCCATAGATGGAATGGTAGATACATGCGTCGTTGGCATCACTCACCACCGAGCCTTTCATATGATACGGCAAGTGTGTCAGCCGACTCAGCAACGCGAGACAGTGATTCCAAACCACGCTTGAGGTCAGATTCCAGAGCTTCAACCACAACCAAATCCTCAATACCAACAGACCGACTGCCATTAAGTGAACGTGCTATCTGGTTCGCATTAACACCAATACGACGTAACTCAGTACGAGTCTTAGCAACCTCTGCGGACAGCGTACGAACCTCCGACATGTACTGCGCGTAATCACGCACATGCGACCAGCTATCAACATCGTGACCACCGAGCAGCGACAACGATCCGTTGGCAATGCTCAAAGCACGAACCACGGCAGCAACGCTCATGCCAGCAGCATCAGCAAGCTTCAACAGACGTTCCTTCTCAGAGGGAGTCAAACGTATCTCTAAACGTTCGGTACGATATTCATCGTTAGCCATTGCAATCACCCTTTCGCAAGTAGCAACCAAATTGCGAAAGAGGCAGACAAAAAACAGACGGCCTACGAACGACAGCATAATGCCGTCGTTCGTCTGCCGCCGATTACATGTCTCTGGTCAGATTTGCAGGTGCAGTGATCCCCAAAGTTGCATGCCGGGTTGCTGTGTGCTCATCGTGCATTCGGTTTCCCACACCCGATACACTCCCGCTGGACTTACGCAAGGATCGCGGTAACTCGCAGCCAACATTGAGCAATATGTTCACGCAGCGAACGCAAAAAACTTATGTACGTACAAGTATATAACGTTCAATCAAACTGTCAAACCAACAACGTTATAACCCACGTGCCAGCGAACTAAACACAGCAACAAACCCAAACGTAAAGTACCGAACAAAACAGTATGACGGTACATTACGAAGACCAAAAGAGCAACAATAGCGATACAAAAACGCATCGCTAAAAAACCTAAAACCACAATTTCACTGGCCGAAAAAAACAGAAAAGTACCGGCCATTTGTACGGAAAATGTTGACCCGAAAAAACAGTATTCTAACGGTTCAACTAACGGCGTGTAAATTCTTGGCAAGCATGCCCCACGTACGTACACCCCAGAGGGGCGTTCGTACTCAAGGGGGCGCTTGAAAGAGGAGCTACTACGTTCCCCTCTTTACTCCCCAAAGTACACATTTCCGCAACCAAGAAACCCACACGGCGGAAATGTCAATCACGACCAAAACTATGCACAACCACAGCCACAGGCCATGGTTAGCATCGACGTTTTGGTCATGATAAAACACAAAAGACACCAACACTGCATCGACAAAACAGAGAACTGTTTCGTCCAAATGCCGACGTGTTAGTGTCTTCAAAGCGTCACCAAACACACCACGATCGGACACTAATGATAACCATTAGCATCCAACATGGTGTGAAAACAAAACAGTTTGGTGACAACAAACATGGCATTGTGTCGGTCACGATCCGACACTATCCCACGTTTGAAATAACGGTCCCGAACGAAAAATGGGTAACACATTTTTCGTAAAACGGTACCGAAAAAACCCAAAAGCAAACAAAATAACTCAGCACTCACCCACACATCACTGTGCATAACGACTGACAAACATTTGTCAATCACGGATACTATTAATAACAAAGCAATCAACAACACCCATTGAAAAAGAGATAAATCATGCCAAATAAAAAGAATCCGTTGACAGAGAAACAACAAAGAGCAAAGCGCAAAGTAAACATGCTCAACGCCAACAAGTCCAAAACTATCTACAGAGCACTCAGACACAACCAAAAAGAAACATGTCCCGTCTGCAAGAAAAAACTAACCACCTACAGACCCTCACTCAACATCCACCACATAGACTACTTATGGTCCTGCGAATACACAGACGAAAACCAATACCCACCCTGTAAACGATGCAAAACCGAACGCCCCGAAGCATATACACAATGTACAAACGGCACCAGAATGATCCTCGTGCATAGAGCCTGTCATGAAAAACTACATCACATCATAACCACTAAGCCAACAGAAAAAGACATACAACAAGCCGCACAAGCACTCTACCCAATACTCAAAGAAATCGCCGACAGCACCACTTCTGTCGAAGACTTCATCACCGAATGTAAGAACAGAGGCCTCACCATACGGAGACCAACAAGCGACTCAATCGCATTCAAACCGATAACACCCACCGGTTACAAAGTCAGCCATTACGTAACCACTGACTGCAAAGTGCTCAAAGAATTTGCACCCTCAAAACTACGCAAACAATATAGATGAGCCCCACTCTCAACCAACAAAACCAACAACCAAACGTACGCCATCCGTTACACACATGACGCACACGAGACAAAACATGCGGAGAACAAAAGAACGGAAGGAGCACACCATGCCAGTCGTAACCCTCGGACAACCATCACTCATCAACGGTCACCAACACTTCGAGAACTTCCTAAAGTATCTCTACGAGAGCGGCGCAAGCGAAGGAGACCGAGTAGTCATCGGACCCAGAGGCACCGCAACAAACATGGGCGCAGACGAACTCAAGACAGCCAAGAACAAGACCAGAAGCTTCGTACAGTGGTACACCAGAACCATCGCAAAGCTACCAACCGACGAATGGAAACGGCTCTGCAGAAGCCTGGGCAGAACCATCATCGAAGTCGAGAATCCGAACGACACCATCACGGACGAAGACTTCGATGAGATCTGGAACGACATGAAGCAAGCCATCAGGGATGGTAACGGCATGCCATTATGTGCCATAGCGCACCGCAACCAAAACGGCAGACCGCACCATATTCACATCATGTGGATCCAGAAGAACTAACAGAAAAGCAGCCCCACCAAAACGGTGAGGCTGCTTTACCTTTTCCTAAAACAAAAGTGTCAGACAAAACTAGGCTGCTACCAAACCCTGAAGCTCAAGCGATACGCAACGACAAAGACGAGACAACCGCGACATTGCCTCAGCGAAATCAGTGTCATCGAGATCACGTTGCGTCATGATAACAACGAGCTTCGGCAACGTAACAGAATGCTTGACAAAACGATTGACAATACAACGATCAATCGCACCACAGTCAAGCAACTGTGCCAAATCAGACACACAAGTCGGAGACTCATCCTCATCGAGGACTAATACCTCCGCACTGCTGAAACCTTCCAAGCCTACGTGCGTGTCCCAACCGCACTGCGCCTCTGCAAAACGCATAATCTCTGACGCAAGACGGCTCTTGCCACAACCCGAGTCACCGCGAATAACCAAGACAGTCGTAACAACATTACACATACCAATACCTCCAACAACATCCAACATTTCTAAAACTTCAATCGTCAAATCGACAACAATAAAACCAATTACGTATTTAACTTTCCAAATAACCACTCACTTACAAGCCGTTACAACCACAATCCGTGGCTGCTCTTCTGATACATCACAATCAGAATCCCCAAGCAAAGACTCGTCCCGCAAAAAATCGTCAAACTTCCAGTCATATGCAAGACGAGAAGCATTCTTAAAACCATCAAGAAATACAATTTCCGGACGGCAATAATATTTGTCAGTCTTAGATAGCCAGACCAAAGACATATCAACTTTTGTGTCAAAAAGGTAATACAGTTCCCGCGCAAACTGGGACCGATCACTAGGTTGCCCGCCACGAATAACAACAACAATCGTATCGCTAAGACTATGAACTTCAACGTTCAGAGGGCCTATGCCCAAACGGTCGCAATCCACAGAGTGCAAAAGATTATCAACCCATACCCAATCAAAACATTTGCGGTTGAAACAGCGACCCGTTATATCCCAAGCAGAAATATCCGCTGCGAGTTCGTAGCATTCCTTGTCGAGTCGTTTTGCAAGCTCATGCATATCGTAATAGTCATCCATATTACCATTTTCCGCGTAATCAGACATTAATTCAAACGCCTCAGCCCTACGGATAAAAAGGTGAGCCAGCCTGATACCGTCCTGCGCATGGTACTCGGGAGGAGCACCGACCATCATCTGAGATTCCATCTTTCCCTCTTTCTCGCTAACAAAACCTTGCATTCTAATAACTCCAATCGTCAAATCGACAATAAATTAAGAAATTGATATAGACGCACGAAGTTCGATGCGATGAAAGAAATCATCGTCCACCACACCGTACTCAACGGCGTCCACATCTACCAAAAGATGCTTCGTGTGCGACGCAACGTAATAATCCACGTCCTCCTGCGACGGCTCAGGCACCACGATAGCCGCATCTGCGTCCTCCATTGCCTTCATCTCGGTACGCTTTGCCAAAGCCTTAGCCATAAACTCATCAGCGAGTACACGAGCCTTATCATCCGCAGACAAGTCAGGCTTCTTCAACCTGAATGCTTCCACATCGAATGGCACCTCACCGTAATAACCTTCGTAACTATCTGCGAAGGCCAATAAAACGTCATAATCCGTAGGTTGACACTTAACATTACGGCTGCTGTTTATGTTCTTCGAAGCCCTAAGAGGACTCTTCACCTTAAAGGTGAAGTCCTGGTCACTAACCCGCATCCAATGGCGAACTGCCCTCAATAGAAAGCGCGGTTTATCTGCTAAAACCTCAACCTTCTTTTTATCCGCGTCCGTGTGACGGAGCGCAAAATAATCGTCAGCAAGGTCAGACAGACGAGAACGAATACGACGCCTTAGAACAGGCTTAACGGCCTCATCATGAGCCTTGTGCTCAAAATCAGAGGACTCGGTCAGAAGCGCCATGTACCGTGCATACTCAGGACTCGACTTGTCCTGTAGCACATGCAAGCGACAAGACATGTCACGTACGTAAACATCGCGATACTTACGGGCAAGCTCATCGTAGTCTGGCAGGTCATGCAAGGCATACGTCGGTTTCGAGACCTCGGCAATAATCTCCTCTTGCTCTGCCTCAAAACGAACCCTCTCGTCCTCCACCGCCTTAGCAGCATCAGCCTGACCACGTGCGGTCAGCGGCGCAGCAATACACTCAGGCAAAGCGGCATAATTATCTGGTAGGCATAGGTTTGAGGAACCAAACTTTTGTTTATCCTTTTCGATGCGCGCGAGATACTTTGCACCCATCGCATCCACCAACGCCGACTCATCAGCATGAACCGTCACTACGCCAGGATTGTATTGTTCGATACGACGAACCATCTCAAGCATGGCTCCAATCGGCGAATAGAAGAGCTCAATCCCATCCTCGCGTAGCGGTAAAAGCTCAGCCTCCAGTTCGATGATCTCCTCGTGCGACTCGTGATTTCTTCCCGACTTCGTGGTGATTGTTCGACGCACTGGCGTTTCTGTCATATGGCTCATGAGCAGTTGCATGTTATAGACCGACGCATCAACCTGCGAGCCATCCAACGCGGGAACGGTGAACTGGTTACGGAGATCGCGGTAGTCAAAGACAACGCATGACATGATAATCCTGCCAATGAACTGCGTCATCGCCTCGTTCCTGTCACCACCAAGCTGACTCGCGAAGTAGAAGAAATCAAGCGGATCCTTGGTGCTCGTGATGATAACCACGCGTGGCGCAATCCTAGGCTTGTTTTTAAAACGCGCCGGAGCCGGATGGCTGGTATTAGGATCTATAAGGTTAAGCCATGCCTTGCCGTCCATGGCGGCTGCACCCGCATCATCAATCAAGATGATGTCGCCACCCTTGTAATCGTCCAAAGCGTTCTTAGATGCGAGGTCATTCAGCTCCCAACCATAACGTGCCTTCAGAGCATCTATCAGGCACTCGGCCTGGAACGACTTACCCAACCGTGAAGGACCCTGCACGTACACAAACGTAGTGCTGAAAAGACCTTTGTCGAAGTCCTCCACCAGATGAGCAATACGAGACCTGATGTACGAATCCATCGCGTCATCGAGCTTCTTCTTGTGTCGGGCATAGCAAGCTCGGTACGAGTCCGTCAGATATATGTTGTCCTCGGTAACACGACCATGAAAACACTCGTCCCAAAGCCAGTCCACATCGACAGTGACTTCCTCGATTGCAGCAAGCTTCTTTGCACGACCAACCTCCCAAGCGTGAAGGTGATCGTGGTAATACTTCACGTACGAACAACTGCCAGCAAGCATTACGACGCGAGACGGATCATACTGATGCTTATGCGGATACTTGATATGGATAAGGTAAGCCATCTTGTTCTCAAAGCCATATCGCTTTGACTTCGGTATCTCAAACTGCGATGGCTGGATGCCGAGATATCCAGACGCCTGATTTGGAGAAATTCCATGAGTCGGCGTGGCTATGCGGGTCACGACATGAATATGCGGACCCTTCGGCTTACGGACATAGGCGGACGTGGCCTCGTCCCACTCGGGATCGCTCTTGTCCTCATCATGCACGATAAAGTAGAAGTCATTGAAGCTAACGCCAGCACGCTCAAACTTAAGGAAGATGAGAATACCGATACGAACCGCATCCTTCCTGTCAATGGCATCGTGCAGTGCAGCCTCAAGGTCAGGCTGGTCAGACCAGTCCCACTTGTCCTTGTAGAGAAACTGTTCGATGAATAGAACCGTAGTAGGCTTGTCTGGGATACTCGCGCCGTTGACCACGCCCTCATCATCGTTGTTATTATTACCACCCGAAGAATCGCCAGAAGATGGAACAGAAGACTTCGACGGACGACCACGCTTGCGCTTCGACACCAGATGAACTACATCACCAGCGATAATGACGTCCGAAAACGAGTCCCAATGCTTCGCAGACTCATCGTCTGAAGCACCAGGCGCCAGCATCACCATATCCTGGACGTGGACTCCCGCTGGAATATCAGACTTGTTCACCCGTTGAAACCCGCCAAAGTAACCCTTGGCAGCACCAGATCGCATCGCATGCCAAGTCGAAGGGTCACCTACGCCAAGATCCGCCCTTATCCAATACGTGCCAGCACGCACTTGTCGCTTAGATGACATACAAATCACCACCAACACCGCAAAGAAGTTTGGAACGTGCTCCAAAACGACAAAGCGGCATCATTTCTGAAAGAATATTCACAAATCCACCACAACAACGGCGTTTTAGAAAAAACCTTGGTACTTTAAAACGCTGCAAGTCATTTAGTATCTGACCTGCGAAAACGTCAAAACGTACCATGAATAAACGTAGTTTTAGAAAAAACCCTGGTACGTCCAAAACGAAGCTTATTCTCGCAGTACAGAGCCAACGACATAAAATTAATTTCTGAATTAATTCCATATCGTGAACTGCGAAGATTTGCCTATTATCGCCCTCTCTTGACAAGCCCTGAGTCGTGCGCGCGATCGGTTTTTGTACCAAACGTACCAAGAATATTTTTAGAAATAGAAAAAAAGGTTGAAGCGAAATCCAAGAAGCGAAAAGAGACCTTCGTAACATATAAAGAAGGATGCCAAAAGCAACAAGAACCATGCTTTCTGGCACATGGTTATAAAGCACAGCCAGAAGAGCACTCAGAATAATCCCAAGAAGTAAAGGAGTAGACATAGAACCCACTCCTCAAATAGCCGCGTTCTTGAACAGATAACCGATAACTTCCAGCGCCTGGTCACGAGACATGCGCGGAGCCGTATCCACGATCTCACGAATCAACTCCGCATACGACTCGTCATCAACTTTGGTTTCGCCCATCTTGTCGCGCAACTCGTCCAGACTGAAATACAGCCGACCATGCCTCTTCTCAGGATGCAAAACCCCAGCATCCTTACGACGTAACAAAGTCGAGCGTGAGCCGAAACCCATCGCGACAGCCTCGTTGAGCGTGACCCACTTGATTACCTCTTCTTTTGCAACAGACATAAAAACCGAGACCTCCGGTCAAGGCCATGCCAAAGGCATAAGCCAAAGCCATCGGTCTCGGTCTACGTTTCGCCATGTGGTAATCGGGTACTTTGCACGACCTGTTTCACCGCTATGAGCCACCTCGGAGCGTGGGATGCAAACTGTGCATCACGTAAGGATCGCCATCCCGGTCATAGCTCCCCACCGTCTTCGCCCGGTGTGCCGCGTGTCTCAGGGTGCAACCCTGGCAGGAGTGTGGCATTCTCCTGATGCTGTGCAATGTCTAAGTCATGCGCGTTACATGACATTAACGGCATTGCCATATGACAACATAGATCATAAATCTAACGTTGTCAACTATTAATTTCAGAAATTTCTATTTCAATCCAATCGGACAACATCTCAACAACAGCATCAATCTTAATTTGACACTGCGCCCACACCGCCGAAAAATCGCCATCCACCGATTGAGAAACCTCCGCAGAATAAGCCTCGACCAAAATATCGATTACCCCTACAACCGTCTTTACCTGCGATTTCATTACGATACCCCCTTCAATTCTTACTATTTCACCCATACTGGTTTACTAACAATGGTGTCAACGAGCCGTCGTGCCCTGTGCTCATTGCCTGCAACATGTCAATTGCCTCAGCACCGCGCGCCTCCCCCACTACGATTCGGTCGGGTCTCATGCGCAGAGCGTTCTTCACCAGGTCCCGGATGGTTATCTCTCCCGTCCCCTCTAAAGAGGCATCACGTGCCTCCAGGCGCACCACGTTCGGATGGCTGTCAAAGCGGAGCTCGGCCGAGTCCTCTATGGTCACTATCCGCTCACGCGGGTCAATCTCGCACGACAGGGCATTGAGCAACGTGGTCTTTCCCGACCCTGTGCCACCCGCCACCGCAATGTCCTTGCGCATGCGAACCGCCCATGCGAGCAGCTGTGCGTACCATGCGGGAACCGACCCTAGTTCCTGCAGGTGGGCAAGCGTTGTTATGCGGTTGGAGAACTTGCGAATCGTCACTGCGGGACCGTCGATTGCGGTGGGCGCAGCCACCGCATTCACGCGATCACCATTGGGAAGGCGTGCGTTCACGATGGGGCTTGCCTTGTCGAGGCGACGACCCAAAGGTGCAAGAATCCTATCGATTACCAGCATGATCTGGTCGGCAGAGTCAAACACGCGCTGTGCGGGATGTAGCTCTCCCGCGCGCTCAAAGAACAGCTTGTCGCATCCATTCACCATGACTTCGGTAATGGTTGGATCATCAAGAAGCGGCTGAAGGGGTCCGAGGCCGCATACTTCGTCCAGCACCTGGCGCACGAGAACCTGTCTCTGCTCGGGCGCAAGGTCGGCATATGCCCCTGCGTTAAGAATGGCATGGCAGGCGATGGAGATCTCGGAGCGGGCCGCATCCACATCGTCACCCATTGCCATTGAGGCAACCACCGAGAGACCCAGCCTCTCCACCAACTCCCTCTTCAGGCGTTCGCGAGCTTCGGTAAGAGTCTGCGCGTTTGCATCCGTACCATACGCTCTCTGACCAACTCCTTGCTCCTGTTCGCGGACGAGTTCAAGGACCGACACGCTACATCGCCTCCTTGCGCCTGCCAAACGACCATCGCGGCTTTTGCTGCGTGCGCTCAATTGCACGACGAGCGTCGGCACAGTCCGGCAACCTTCCCAGTTCCTGCAGGAGCAATGCCAAAGCCGTCGCAGATGACTCGGCAAAGCGCGATCCCAAGTCCATGAGTTCGCCCATGCGACCCTCCGCCATGCAATCCGCCACTTCCGGCCCACCGTCAAACACGCGCATGGGCCGCGCCGTCTCCAACCCGACTTCGGCACGGTTTATGATTGGCTCCCCCTTTCCATGCGGTCCGCATCGATTCGCAAGACGTACCATGCGCGTGCGCGCGACACCCAAGCGCACGGCGAGCGCAGCGACCCGCGCTTGAGACACCGCAGAGCCATGACCCTGGTCCACGGTAATAACAAGCCTGTCGCAGCGCTGGGCCGCCTGCGCGACCGCATCCGTAAAGGTGGATGAGGTATCCACCAGCACGAGGTCGTGAGTGCGTGCAAGGACATCCAACAATTCCCTCACCTTTGGATAGACGACCTCCGCCATCTCCGGAAGCTCACAGGGTCCCCAAAGCGACGACCGCTCTCCCACGCGAACGCCCGCTCCCACCACGTCGTCAGCGCTAAACGATTCCACCCCCACGATCTTTGCAAGATCGGCCGCACCCGGAATCCCGAAGCAGCTATAGAGGTTGCCGCAAGAGAGGTCCAAATCGCACAACGCCACGCGCATGCCCCATGCACCCGCCACCGTTGCCATCATGGCGACGAGCGAGGTTTTACCAACCCCTCCCCTTCCCGACACGAAGACGACCACGGGGGCATCCCCCTCACTCGTCACGCGTTCAATTTCACCACCGACCAGCAGGGGCTTCCCCGGTTCGTTTAAAAGCTCGTCGCCCATGATCGCATGCGCGGGCTCATCCCCAAGGATGAGAGTGCGACTCTTCCGGGCATCGTCATTCGATGACAAGGTCTCAGGTATGTGAACGCGTTCCGGATACCCGCGAACGCTTGCATCCTCTGCAGCTTGATTTCCAATAAGCGGAACCCCTTCAAACGATGGCACGCTGGGCATCGAACCACCAAATACCATGGTTGGCACTTCGTCCGCCGTAAAGGTGGGCTCATCCAAATCTGGCAGAGCATTCGGACGCACGTCTGCAAGGTCCAAAACAGTGCGAATGCCCGCCCGCTGCGCACGCTGCCTAAGTCCTTGCGTCACCCCATATGTCGCCATGGCGACGTCCGCCGCCAAACCATCGTGCGCCACCGCCGCGGCTACGTTGAGCGCAGACATCGGACCGTCCAGAGGGCCCACCAAAACGCCCATCCCAAACGGTGCTTGCTGCACCCGTTCGCGCAAATCCTGGGCAGACGAGGCGAAGCAGAGCATTGCATCCGAGTCCAAGTAGCTGAGGGCTTGTCTCATACTCTGCGCAACATCGTCCTCACACAGGCACATCCATACGTTTGCCATTTCCCACTCCTTCCTTGGCAGGCATACCTGCCTATTAGCGCCTACGTGCATCTGCTTAACCAGCCTTCTTTGAATCTGCGTTGCCCTGAGGCTCGACTTCGCTCGCCTGTTTCTTCTGCTTGGGAAGCTCCTTCACGTCATCGGCAGGAACCACCAAGCGCAAATCGCCCGCAGCGCTGGAGGCAAGGACAGCCGATACGTCGGCAGATGGCACGGCGATGGTTATGGTTCCATGACTCAGTGATGAGCCTCCAGTGGGTACGGCCAGCACGATGGCGCTACTACCAAGGGGCTCTGCCGCACCTTCCGTCGCCTTGTAAGCAACCACGCGTGCGCCTACCGCAACGGCAGCCGATATGCCGAGCTTCTCAGTAATGGGAATCGACACGGCCACGTGCCCCGCGGGTATGTCCTTAATGAGCGAGAGGTCCCTGAAGTTGAGCTCCAACAGTGGAGCGTTTGCCGCTACGGGAACGCTCACCTCTTTGCCAACCACCTCGTCCATGCTCAACAGCGCACCTTCCGGTGCCAGTGACGATATCCAATCCCTTGCCTCCACATCCGACGCAACGACGGTCTCGCCTGGCTCCAACGCGCGATTTGCGACCACGAGAGAAATAACGTCGCCGCCATATCGTTGCAGCGTTTGGGTACGTTCACGCTGAGCCTCTGCCTCCACATGCTGCGCATACAGCGCGCAGACAGCCACCGCCAGCACGGCACAGACTACCGACACCAGCAGGCGCATTCGCTTAGTCACAGGACCACCTCCACCTCATTGGTTGCCTGCATCTATTGTGCGAGCGGGTGGAGGTAGGGATTCACCTGTTTATGGGGCCGTCTCGCAGCTGTTGCGCGCATATTGCACTGCTTTTTCCCAATAGCGCGCATATTCGCAGGTGCAAATGGTCGTCTTGTTTTGCACTCGGGCGGTGCCAAAATACATTCGACGTAAAAAGGGCCCCGTTTTGGGGCCCTTCGCAACTATTATGCACGTCGATGCGATTTTTGCAAAAAAATGCCAAACGCCAAAAGGGGCAGCAGCTAAAATCGGGAGCTCTATTGTGTGGGCAGCACCCTCTACTAGCGACGGCTGCGACAATTTAGGATATTACAGGTCGCGAGGCTAGACTATATCGCACCCCTAGCAACGCACCGCAACTCGGTTTGGCAATTGTGAGTACTGGGTCCTTTCCGAAGAGCACACAATTGCACCCTCATTGGTTTTGAAAGCGCGACATGCTGGGGTTTTGCCATATCGGTCCACCATACTTTGTAATTGTGTGCTAGCGAAAAACCTCACAGGCACACAATTACAAAACTGACCAAATCGGACTTCGCTGACCTGCGTCTTTTCCAAGCGAATCCACGCAATCGATCAATTGTGTTCTATGGTTGCAATGCGTTGCGTCGCTCACACCCAGCCTGCCAGGCAGGGCCTGCCCCATGTTGGCAATCCGACATGTGCATTCGCTTACAGCACTATGTCGGGATCGAGAGTCGTGGCACTCTCCCTCATCTCTTCTGCAAGGGATAGATACACACCCAGACGTCGATCGTCCGATCCCGACCCAAAGCGCGCGAGAACCTCACATCCCGGCTCGTGGGTATGCGTGCAGTTGCGAAAGCGGCATGACGCCGCGGCATCCGCGATGTCGGGAAACACCTTGGCCAGGCCACGCTCGTGACCGACCATCTGCAACGTGCGCAAGCCAGGCTCGTCCACGATGATGCCTGCGCTCGGAATCGCCACCATGCGCCGCGTAACCGTGGTATGTCGCCCAACGCCATCACTCTCACGAACCGATCCCGTCTCAAGCGCCTCGCGCCCCAGCAGGGCGTTGAGCAGCGTCGACTTGCCCGCTCCCGATGGGCCGAGCATAATCCCGATCCTACCCGTGGGAACCAGGGAGCGCACGTCCTCAATGCCAGACATGTTGTCGCCGTCCACGGCCGAGCAAATCACAGGACAGTTTTCGCCCAAGACCTCTTGGACGCTTTCCTTGGCAGCTCGAACCTCCTCCTCGCTCACCGAGTCGCACTTGGCAAGAACCACCGCAACGTCCGCGCCGCAGTCGGTTGCAACAACGGCGGAACGAGCGATGCGGTTTACCGAAAGCCTGCCCTTCTCTAAGGCTTGAACCACGATGACCACATCCACGTTGGCCGCCAACGTCTGCTTTTCGCCACGCGACCCTCCACGCCAACGTGCGATGTCGCTCTCGCGCGGCAAGATGGACTCGATCAGTCCCATGTCATGGCCATGCGGCGTACGAACCGCCACCCAGTCACCAACCGCCACGCGGGAGAAGTCACTCTTGGTAAGCTGGGCGGCGAACTCGGCGCGAAATACCTCGTCCGAGGTGAGCACGGCGGGAAACCCGCGATCCAGGCGCACCACACAGCCAAGCGCAAGGTCGCTGGCGTCCTCCGCCTTAGAGCAGTGCGCTTCGAATGCGCTCACCTGCTCGGTCGAGGGATGCAAATCGTCATACTCTGGCAGCTCGGTAAGCAATGAGAGCTCGGGCAATCCAGCCTGATCCCTGCTCCTGTCGACCCTCTTCTTCGACTTGCGTCGCACATTGCGCCTGTCGCGACTGTTCCTCTTTGCCATGATCCCTCCCACTCTAGGCAAAGGGGGTACTCCCCATTGCCTGATCCCTCCCACTCTAGGCAAAGGGGGTACTCCCCATTGCCTGATGTTATAAAAGGTAGCCAGAAGAGCAAGAAAATACCCCTCGTCCGTCTCATCGTTGTATGAGTTCGTGCGAAGCACGCTGTTCGAATACAACGAAGAGACGGACGAGGGGCCAATTGCTTACTTGTTCTTCTCTACCGCCCTCATGATGGCCTTGTACAGCTCCATGATGGGGATGATAAGGATGGCAAGGCCGAGCGCCATGCCATAGTGCCTGATGTCAAGCACGGTGAACTTGAACATATCGGCCAGGAACGGAATCTCAATAACGAGGAAGGTGAGCAGGAACGCCACCAGGAAGGCGCCCCACAGCCACATGTTCTGTCCCTTGAGCGTGAAGATGGACTGGCGACGGCTGCGCATGTTGAACGAGTGGAACATCTCAACCATGGAGAGCGTGAGGAACGCCATGGTCATGCCCTCGTGTGCCATCTCGGGATTCGCCGTGAGCATGCTCACGAGCTGGCCGAAGTCCTGCACACCGTACTCTGCGACCGTTCCCAGATAGAAGCTTATGAGCGTAAGGGCCGCGATCACGATGCCCTGCACCAGGCAGTCGACACCCATGCCGCCGGCAAATATTCCGTCACGAGAATCGCGCGGCGGACGCTTCATGATGCCAGGCTCCGCCTCCTCCATACTCATGGCAAGTGCCGGCAGGGAGTCGGTAATGAGGTTGATCCACAGGAGGTGAGCGGGTGCGAGGATGGTAAAGCCAATGATGGACGCCACGAACACGGCGATGACCTCAGCGAGGTTCGAGGAGAGCAGGAACTGGATGCACTTGCGAATGTTGTCGTAGATCCTGCGGCCCTCTTCCACGGCCGCAACGATGGTGGCAAAGTTGTCGTCGGCAAGAACCATGTCGGCCACGCTCTTGGTTACGTCGGTGCCGGTGATGCCCATGCCAATGCCGATGTCGGCCTTCTTGATGGAGGGCGCGTCGTTTACGCCGTCACCCGTCATGGCGACGATCTTGTCCTTCTTCTTCCAAGCGTCGACGATGCGGACCTTGTGCTCCGGCTGTACGCGCGCGTACACACCGTATTGCTCGATCTTCTGTGCAAGGTCCTCGTCAGAAATGCGATCCAGCTCGGCGCCGGTAATTGCCTGCGAGCGATCCTTTACGATGCCAAGCTCCTTGGCAATTGCCACGGCCGTGTCGATGTGGTCGCCCGTGATCATAACGACGCGAATGCCAGCGGAATGCGCCTCTGCGATGGCGTCCTTGACCTCGGGGCGAACCGGGTCGATCATGCCGCAAAGACCAATGTAGGTAAGGTCCTGCTCAAGGTATGCGGGATCGTAGCTCTCGGGCTCGTTGTCCCAGTAGCGACGAGCTGCTGCCATAACGCGCAGCGCCTGGTCGGCCATGTCCTTGTTCTCCTTGAGAATCTCCGCACGAATCTCGTCGGTCATGGGCACGATGTCGTCTTTGCGTTTCACGTATTTGCAACGGCTCAGGATGACGTCGGGGCCGCCCTTGGTGTGCTGGACGATCTTGCCGCTGCGCGAACGCACGACTACGCTCATCATCTTGCGGCCGGAGTCGAAGGGCGCCTCGCCGATGCGCGGACGGCTCGCCTCGAGGTCACGCGTGGTAAAGCCCATCTTTGCCGCATCGGCAACGAGCGCCGCCTCGGTGGGCTCGCCCACGGCCTCCTGTGCCACGTCGTCCCACTTGGCGTCGGAGCACAGCGCCATGGTACGCACCAGCGCGTCCATGTCCTCGCCCTCGTGACGCACGACCGTCATCTTGTTCTGGGTAAGGGTACCGGTCTTATCGGAGCAGATGAGCTGCGTGCAGCCAAGCGTCTCCACCGCGGTAAGCTTGCGGATAATGGCGTTGTGACGGCTCATCTTGGTAACGCCAATGGAAAGCACAATGGTCACGACGGCTGCCAAGCCCTCGGGAATGGCCGCCACGGCCAAAGATACCGCGACCATAAAGGTGTCGAGCACGAGGCCGATATCGCTAAAGAAGGAAAGCCCGCCGTGCTTGATTACGCCAATGAGAATGATGAAGGCGGATATTCCCACGACCAGGAAGGTAAGGATGCGGGAAAGCTCGGCCAGCTTTATTTGGAGCGGCGTCTGCTCGTCCTCTGCCTGGGCCAGCGCGTCCGCAATCTTGCCCATCTCGGTATTCATGCCGGTGCCCACGACAACGGCCTTGCCGCGGCCATACACGACCACCGACCCCATGTAGCACATGTTCTTGCGGTCGCCGAGCGGGATGTCGTCCTCTCCCTTGGCAATGGACAACGTGTCGGCATGCTTCTCCACTGCCACGGACTCACCCGTAAGGGCGGCCTCCTCAACCTTCATGCTGGCGCATTCCAAGATGCGGCAGTCAGCAGGGACCGAGTCGCCCGCCTCGAGCACCACAACGTCGCCGGGCACGAGCTCCGACGATGGTACCGTGACTATGCGTCCGTCGCGCACGACCTTGCTCTGTGCGGCGGCCATCTCCTGCAGGGCCTCAAGTGCTTCCTCGGCCTTGCTCTCCTGGATGACGCCAAGCACCGAGTTAAGGATTACGACGAACAGGATTATGCCCACATCGGCAAAACCGTCTTTGCCGCCCTCGTAGATGCCCACGGCCGCCGACACCACGGCTGCAACGAGCAGCATGATGATCATGGGGTCTGCCATCTGGGCAAAGAAGCGCTTCCACATGGGCGTTTTCTCGCCCTCATCGAGCTTGTTCGGGCCGACCTCCTGCAGGCGCTTTTGCGCCTCGGCAGGGGCTAAGCCTACCTCTGGGTCCGAGTGCTGCTCGTCAAGCACTGCGGGCGAATCCAACAAATATGGTTGCATACATCTCCTCCTGGGTAACGCCCGACCACGCCGATTCCCGATCATAACTCCCCAGGAGGGGCAAGGGCTCACCAACGCGGCTCGTTTCGGGCCTTGGGAATAATACACGGTTATGATAACCGAAATGAACGCTACTATACACCTTGAGCGAGGACCTTAGGAGATATAAGCGAGCGTTGGACGTTACTGTTCAGACCCCCACGCCAGCGTCCAACCCGCAAACGGCGACTCACGAAGTAAGCGAGCGAAGCGAGCGCGGAGCCACATGCGGGCCGGCACTGGCGCGGGGGTCTGAGCAGTAACCATTGGACCGTCTGTACACCGCAGAAAGAGAGAGTGCTATGAGAACCACTGAACGCTTGCGCGAACAAGCATATCTTGAGCTTGCGCACGAGATCGTAAAACTGGGGTATCCCGAGGAGTTTGCGCAGGTCCTTGCCTCGGAGCTGCGTTCCGAATCCGCGATGCGCCGCATGGCCTCCTACGTCCGCAATGCCCAGCCCCATAGTCCCGAGCAGATTGCCGACGAAATGCTCACCATCGTGGAGCAGCGCGACCGCTGGGTCGAGAAAAAGATGAGCGAGCACGCCAACGCATCTATAACGGCCTTCTATAACCGAAAATAGGATCGCAGCCTCTCCGCGACTCCCCTTAGCAGCACCTTCGCAGCAGGCGGTCGGTACCTCCAGACCTTAACTTAAGCCAAATTTTAAGTTAACCAAAAGGGTTGTTTCACGTCTGTGGAAGCGGCCGAGGCAGCGACATGACATCTTCTTTCGCGGGTACATTTTCCATAGCAAGGCATTCAAAGAAAGGTGTCAACCATGAGGCAACAGCATATGCAAAACCAGCAATACCCCCAGTATCCGCAATACGGAAACTATCCGAACCAAAACGCATATAACCCGGATCCCAACAACGATAAAACACCGCGCGGCGGCGGTGCCTGGAAAGGAATAGTGGGAGGAGCGATTGCGGGCGCAGCCGTTTCCGCCACGCTCGTGGCCGTTCTGGCCGGCCCCGTTCTCGCAGGCCTGAACAACAACAAGGCTTCCTCCACACAAAGCGCCCCAGCCCAAACCATGACCCTCAACACGGCCAGCGACGATGCCACCGTATCCGAGGCAGTGGCAAACAAGTGCCTTCCCTCCGTGGTCTCCATTAACGTCTCCACTCCATCGGGCGAAGGAATTGGATCTGGCGTCGTGCTGGACACCGAGGGCCACATAATCACCAACTGGCACGTTGCGGGAGATGCCACCAGCATGAAGGTGACCATAGAGGGAAACACCTATGACGCCACCCTGGTAGGCGGAGATGCCTCGAGCGACGTCGCGGTGATCAAGGCAAACCTCAACGGCGCCATCGTCACCCCCATCGAGGTGGGCGACTCCTCCGAGTTGGTCGTTGGCGACTGGGTCATGACGCTCGGAAGCCCGCTGGGGCTGGACCAGTCCGTGTCCACTGGCATCGTGAGCGCGCTATATCGCAACCAGCTCATGGCCGACGCGAGCGGCAACACCCTCTATACCAACCTCATCCAGGTGGATGCGGCCATTAACGGCGGCAACTCGGGCGGAGCGCTCGTTAACGACAAGGGCCAGCTCGTAGGCATAAACTCCCTGCTCGCAGACGCCTCGGGCTCGGGCTCCTTCTCGGGTATCGGCTTTGCCATTCCCGGCAACTACGCCGTGGACATTGCGAACAAGGTCATCAATGGCGAACAGGTGACGCATGCCTACATCGGACTCTCGTGCGCGACGGTCAACGAGCAGAGCGCGCGTCAGAACAACCTGTCGGCAAGCCAAGGCGCCTATGTTGCCGAACTTGCCCAAAACGGACCGGCACAGGCCGCGGGCATTCAGGTGGGCGACATCGTAACCAAGGTCGGAGATCACGACGTTGCCTCGGCAGACGACCTGCTGCTGGCAGTGCGCTCCTACTCGGTGGGCGATAAAGTGGAGGTGAAGCTCGTGCGTGGCGGCTCAGAGCAAACGGTAACGGTAACGCTCGGCTCCGACGAGGCCTTGCAGGCATCGCAGGAGGAGGCAAAGCGAACTCAGGAGCAGCAGCAACAGCAACAAATGGAGCAGTACAACCAGTACAACCAACGAGATCAATACGATCAATACCAGCAGTATCTGCAGCAGTTCCCCCAGTTCGACCTTATCCAGTAACGCTACGACACTAAGGCTTCCCTCCACGGGGCGGGCACCTCGTCATACGAGGTGTCCGCCCCGTTTTACTGAAGACCCATACTCCCCAGCCATCCCCAACGGGGCGTGGCCATTAGGCCGTAGGCGCTCAGCCAGAGATTCAGAGGGATCTTTCTCACGCGATCTTCCACGGCATCCATTACCATACCGTCACCTGCATATATGCCCACGTGGCCATGGCAGAGGCCTTGCGGGGAATAGGGATGCGCGGGCACGGCCACAACCATGCCAACCTTAAGGTCGGCCGTGTCGGTGTAGTGGCAGTACCCGGCATAGAGTTCGCTGGCATCCCCCAGCACGACGCCCAAGCCCAGCCGCGAGAACGATTGCTCCACCCAGCTCGCGCACAGGTCGCTACCCGGCGAAGGCGTGCCGTGGGCACACGCCACAAAGCGCCGCTGCAAGGCACTCGCCTCCATAAGCGGCTGCGGCTCATGTCCCAGCTCAATCGTACGAAGCGCCGGCTGCCCCCATTTGGACTCGTCGCCAACAACAAGCCCACGCCCGCGCAGCGATGCAAGAAGCCGCTCCTCCTCGCTCATATCGTCCTCCCTCTTGCGGGATTGTCAAAGCGACGTCGCGTCCCTAAAGGCACAGCATGTCGCCCTCACCCAGAGCAAAGGGCGAAACGAAGCGGTACCGCTCCATGTTCACCGACATCGTACTGTCCTGCTGCCAGCCCTCTTCGGGCACGAGGCGCTCCAATTCCCTGAGCTCCGCCCTTCGCACGGGATGGCCCGGAGAAAGAACGGTGAGCACGTCGCCTACGCGTGCCTTGTTGCGACACACCACCGTTACGAGCCACTCATCTCCGACCCGTTCGCTCGCATCCGCAACCCCTACCAACAGCCGATCACGCGCGTACTCCGCATGCCCGGGATTCTGTGTGGGATTGCCAAAGAAGAATCCCGTAGAGAAGGGCCTATGGCTCGTTGCCTGAAGCTCACCCATCCAATCCTGAGGGCTCTCCCCATCCAGCACATGCCTGTATGCATTGGTAACGGCGGCCACGTAGTAGGCCCCCTTGTTTCGCCCCTCTATCTTGAGCGAGCGAACCCCCGCCTCGGCGAGCTCGTCCACATGCTCCAGCATGCAAAGGTCGTTAGCCGAGAGCAAATAGCTCCCTCGGTCATCCGCCTCCAGGGGCAGCGGCAGGTGCGGACGTGTCTCCTCGACGAGTCTCCACGTCCAACGGCAAGGCTGCGTGCAGTTGCCACACGACGCGGATCGATCGGGTCCCACCAACGCGCTGGAGAGTAGGCACCTGCCCGACACCGCCATGCACATGGCCCCATGCGCGAACGCCTCCAGCTCTACGCGCTCGCCCACACGTCGATGCAACTCCGCTATCTGCTCCAGCGTGAGCTCGCGAGCAAGAACGATGCGAGAAGCCCCCAGCTCCGCATATGCCAGCGCGGTGTTGGCGTTGGTCACCGACGCCTGAGTCGACACGTGCATGCTCACATGCGGCGCGTGCTCGCGCGCGAGCATGAGCGCGCCCATATCGGCGACGATAACGGCATCTACGCCAAGTCCTTCCAACAGGCGCAGGTAGGAAGGCATCTCGTCTATGTCATTGTCGTACATAAGGGTATTGAGCGTCACGTGGACGGCAACACCTCGCTCGTGCGCATAAGCAACAGCACGTGCCAGCTCATCGTCTTCGAAGTTGCTTGCACGAGCACGCATGCCCCACCGAGGCCCCGCCAAGTACACCGCGTCCGCACCAAAGCGAATGGCGGCTCTGAGCTGCTCGAACCCACCCGCAGGTGACAAGAGCTCCAGCGCCACGCGCCTTTTAGAATCCTCCGTTCGCACAGGGCTACTCCGACCAGTAGTCCAGAGGCGAATACTTCTTAACCAGATGCACGCGAAAATCCTCGATGGGCGAGCAGTTGGCAATTACGGTCACCGGCTCACCGATGGCCTCCATGTCGGAAATAAGCGCCTCGTAGTCAGTTTGCACCCGCATGTTCTGCTCCTGTACGCCCGCACGCAGGAGCCGATCGCGCATGTCCTCGTATTTAGGCCCGCTCACGATTACCTGGGTGTCGGGTCCCACGAGCTTCTCCCATTGGACGTCCTGAATCCACTCCGTGGTAAGACCATCCATAATCTCGGCACCGAGCATGCACACGAGGTGGCGCGGCACCTCGTCTTCCGAGACGAGCATGTTGATCAACTGGTTGCAACCTGCGGTGTTCTTCATAAGGAGCAGGCGCGTAGGCGTGCCGTTAATGTCGAAAATCTCGAAGCGGTGGGCGGCGTGGGTGAAGTGCGCCAGTGCGCCAAACACGTCCTCCTTGCTCATGCCCGCCGTAAGGAGGCCCGCCACGGCCGCGACCGCGTTGTATACGTCGTAGCCAGCGCGTACGTTTGCCTCCACCTCATGCTCCTCGCCATCGATGCGCAAGGTAAGCCTGCAGCTCTTCTCGCGACGGTCGGCGATGCCGGTGCAAGCGATGCTGGGAGCGTGATGGACGCGCCCACACGAGGGACACCTATAGTCACCAAGATGGGCGAATGTCCTGCTATCAAACTCCAGCTCGGCGTCGCATTCCACGCATTGTACGCTCTCGTCGTAGTCTGCAATGCCCTCCTCGTAAACGGGACACTCCACGCCAAACCACACGACTTTGTTGTTCACGGCGTCGGCGATGGAGGCCGTAACCTGACAATCCGCATCGAGCACGAGCACGGTGTTCGGACTGCTCTTTGCCGCAGTAATGATGTAGTCGCGCGCCGTCGTCCAGCTATCGTAGCGGTCTACCTGGTCGCGATAGAGATTGGTGACGACCATGACCTCTGGCCTCATGGCTGGAAGCAGCAGCTTGCTCGCGCCTTCATCGCTCTCTATAACCGCCCACTCGCTCGCATGCTTTCCACTCACGGTACTGTCCAAACACAGCGTCGTGGCAATACCCTGCTCCAAGTTGGTAGACGAGGGATCGTAGGCCGCGCCGCCATAGGAGTTTATGATTGCCTGCTGGATGATGTGGGTAGTTGTCGTTTTGCCGTTGGTACCCGTTATGAGAATCGTTCGGTATCCCTTTGCGAGCTTGGACACGAGCTTGGGATCGATGGCGAGCGCCACCATCCCCGGCATCGCGCGCGCCGTGCGCCCCATTAGCCGCATGACGCGATGCGTCGCCTTACAGGATGCAATTGCCAGGCCTGTCCGTACCGACATATGACCATCTCCCTCATATAGTCCCTTGCGATTCGCAGGACGTCTCTTTCGCAGCACAGTATATAAGATGTGCGCGCAAAAGAAATGGCGAATGCATGATGCTCCGTCCCATAGCCATAACAGCGGTTACAGTTCACACCCTGCGCCTTCGCCGGTCCCGCATACGGCTCCGCGCTCGCTTCGCTCGCTCACTTCGTGAGTCGCCGTTTGCGGTCCGGACAAAGGCGCAGGGTGTGAACTGTAACTAACAGCGAGTCGGAGCAGAGCTCAATTTGCTTCCCGAGTTTCAGATTTATAGGGACAACGGCTTGGCTAATGCTATGCTTGCAGCACTTTACGACGTTTCCATTTATAAGTCGTTCCCACCAATGGCGCATCGGAGGCGTCAGGCCATGCGGAAGGAAAAGTCTATGATTCTTCAAGAGACATACACGCTCAACAACGGAGTGTCCATCCCAAAGCTCGCGCTCGGAACCTGGCTCATAGACGATGGCGATGCCGCACAAGCCGTACGGTCTGCCGTGGATGTTGGATATAGGCACATCGATACCGCGCAAGCGTATAACAACGAGCGTGGCATTGGAGAGGGGGCCCGCAGTTGCGGAGTCCCACGCGAAGAGCTGTTCTTGGTGTCAAAGGTCGCCGCAGAGCACAAAACATACGCGCAGGCGGCAGCTGGAATAGACCAATCACTTCAGACCATGGGACTCGACTACCTCGATATGATGATCATTCACTCTCCCCAGCCGTGGACCGAGGTAAACCTTAGCGATGATCGTCACTTCAAAGGTAACGTAGAGGCATATCGTGCTCTTGAGGATGCGCTTTCGCAAGGCAAGCTGCGTGCCATCGGCCTTTCGAACTTCCGTATCGAGGATGTGCGCAACATATTGGACAACTGCGAGGTAAAGCCTGCCGTCAACCAAATTAAGGCACATGTGGGCAGCGTTCCTTTTGAGGTTGCGGCCTTTTGCCAGAGCAACGGAATCCGAATCGAGGCCTATTCCCCGATCGCTCATGGTGAGGCCGAGCGGATAAACGGCATAGATTACATGGCGGCCAAATACGGCGTAACCATTGCCCAGCTCTGCATACGCTATGTGCTGCAACTCGGTATGATTGCGCTTCCCAAAACCACCAATCCGTTACGCATGAAGGAGAATGCCAGCGTTGACTTTTGCATTTCGCCTGCCGACATGGATCAGCTCAACGCTGCAGCTAGCCTTCCCGACTATGGCGAGAACTCTTTCTTCCCCGTATTTGGCGGTACGTTATAGAAGCGGTGCAAAGAGACTACTGCGAATGCGCGTTAAGGTCTACGCACAACGCGTTGGCATAGCGGCGTATGACATGCATCCCAAAGGCATGGTAGCCATTCTCGATGACGCGCAGGTACGATTCGGGCCATCCCAAGCATTGCGCCATCTCGGCGCGCGTGATTCCTGCGTGAGCGCGCTCCTCACGTAGTAGCTGGCCTGCACGTCGCTTGTACTCGGCATTCATGGTTAGCACCTGCCCGCATCCTGATAGTCCACATATATGCATATGTTGACTCTCACTATAGGAAGCGCTACGCGCACTTTTAATCAAAACCGATGACAGTTCGACATACGGACGTTAATGAGTCGCGAACGGCAGCAATACAAGGGTCATTTGAACGTGGTCGGTGCAAGCACTAGCCAAGGCGTATGCTTAATCACATCATCGCACCATCCACGCCCTTATCGATGAATAGGATTGCCATGTGCCACCGGGTTTCTCCACTTCTTTTTGAAGAGCTAGAGCAGGCGCTTATAGACCTCAAGGAGACTGGTCGGGCACGCGTTCCCACACGTGACCCAAAGGCGAGGATACCAGACGCCTACCCGGGCAAGCCGATGCCGCTCTTTGTCCCAGACGAAGAAGGGGAACTGCAGGTAACGGAGCTCATTTGGGGCTTCGATACCACCATAAAGGGCTCACAGAAGCTCGTCTTCAACACGCGTATGGACACCGCGTTGCGTCAAAGCGCCTCGGGCAGTGGCCTTTGGGCCAGCTCAATGACTAACGGTCGGTGCCTTGTTCCGGTACGCGCATTTTACGAGTCATGGACAAAGTCTGCCGAGCGCAGGCGCTCCGACGTGCGCTTTACCATGCCGGGACGTCAGGTATTCCTGCTCGCCGGCGTTCAGGAAGACGGGCGCTTCTCGATCGTGACCACCAATCCCAATGCAGACGTAGGCGCCTATCACACGCGCATGCCCTTGGTCCTGGCACCTGGCGAATCCAAGACGTGGCTTGGGCCAAGGTACGCCTCGCTTGCCTATCGCTCCAAGATTCGCCTGGATGCGGAGCCCGAGCTCTAGCCCTCGTTCCGCCCTGCGCCCAGGACACAATCCTGGCCACCAAGGGCCCGGCATTTTGGCCGCTACCGTTTACACCCTGCGCCTTCGCCGGTCCCGCATGCGGCTCCGCGCTCGCCTTGCTCGCTCGCTTTGCGAGTCGCCTCTAGCGGTCCGGACAAAGGCGCAGGGTATAAACGGTAACCTTTGGCCAGTACGTGAAGCACAATAAGTCCACGACAAATTCCGAGCTCGCTGCCGTATGATGCAACGAGGAAGTTTTGTAGTTGAACACAGATGGGAACGAACCATGACATATCGCAGCGCATTTGTTTGCGCCATTGAGGAGCAGTGTCGTCGCACGCCCAATACGCTGGCGTTTGTAAACAGCGACGACGAGCGCATGACCTATGGCGAGCTAAAGGAACGCTCCGACGCGCTTGCCTGCTGGCTTTCGGAAGAAAAAAACGTTACCGCAGGCGTCCCCGTGGTGCTCTATGGGCACAAATCGCCCTACATGTTGGCCTGCATGCTGGCCTGCGCCAAGTCCGGCCACGCGTATGCACCCATCGACACGGTGTTTCCCGCTACGCGCGTTGCGGCCATCGTAGAGCAGATCCAAACCAAGGCAGGGGCCACCACCCTCATAAACACCACGTCGTCTGAGCTTGAGGGCATTCCCTGCGCAACCGTATCGCTCGAAGAGTTGCGTGGCATCTGCGCGCAAGACCCCGCATCTACCGACGTAGCCGCACTGTGCGGCGTCAACAAGGACGACACCTTCTATATCCTCTTCACCTCTGGCTCAACCGGCGAGCCCAAGGGCGTGGAGATACTCACGGAATGCGTGGACGAGTTCTCCAAGTGGATGCTCGACGCCTATACGTTTGATGACGGGCCGCGCGTGTGGTTCAACCGCACCCCCTACTCCTTCGACGTGAGCATCACCGACATGGTGTGCGGAACCGTTCGCGGCGATACCACCTTCGCGCTCGAAAAGGGTGCCGAAACGAGCATGTCGTCCATGTTCGAGGCTTTGTCGGCCAGCAACGCAACCGAC
This sequence comes from uncultured Coriobacteriaceae bacterium, assembly GCA_902803315.1. GTDB lineage: Bacteria > Actinomycetota > Coriobacteriia > Coriobacteriales > Atopobiaceae > RUG440. The sequence continues at coordinate 6,708 of CADCPM010000075.1, read as the reverse complement.
TGGGTCTCCACGCCGTCTTCCGTTGAGCAATGCCTCTCGGACAGCACGTTCGACCACTCTTTCATGCCACACCTCAAACGCATGCTCCTTGCGGGAGAGACGCTGCGTCCGTCCACCGTGCGCGAGGTCAAGCGTCGCTTCCCGGGGATTCGCGTTTTCAACGGCTACGGGCCCACCGAGTCGACCGACCTCGTCACGCTGTGCGAGATAGACGACGAGCTGCTGGAAAACGACCTCGCGCTGCCCATTGGCTACCCCAAGACCGGATCCGATCTTTTGGTGCTCGATCCCGATACGCTGGAAAGGGTTCCCGACGGCGAGTCAGGCGAGCTTTTCATTGTGGGCGAGACGGTCGGACGCGGCTATTGGGGCCGCCCCGAGCTCACAGACAAGGCCTTCCACTCCTGTCCCGACGCCTACACGCACGGCCGTAGGTCCTACAGGACGGGCGACGAGGTGAACTACGGACCGGATGGTCGCATCTACTTCCACGGAAGGCTGGACCTCCAGATCAAGCTCCACGGCTTTCGCATCGAGCTTGGCGACATTGAGTCGCAGCTTTGCGCGTCGCCCCTTGTCCAGATGGCCTGCGTGCTACCCGTGTGGCGCAACGGCGCCATCCACCACCTCGTGGCATGCGTGGTTCCCACCGACCTCGCCCAGGAGCGCGGCATCGCGCTTACGCGCAAGCTCAAGGCGCGCCTGCGCGAGAACATCCCCGCCTATATGGTTCCCCGCTCGTTCAAATACCTTGACGACTTGCCCCTCAACACAAACGGTAAGGCAGATAGAAAGGTGCTCGCTCAGCGGATTGACTAAAAATAGCTAGCTGGAAGAGCCTGGCAAGAGGAATCGTGCAGATGGTGTCTTTTGCGTAAAGCGACTTGCAGGTATGCTAGAGTATGATGCCCTATGGGCCCTAGGCCCTCAAGCAAGAATCCGACCGAAGGAGAAACATGAACGCACGCACGCGCTCCCTTATATCTTTGTTCGTTGCCCTTGTCCTCATCATCGGGACGCTTTCGATGGCCGGTTGCGGCGGGTCTAAGAACGACCAGGATAACTGCTACGGCGAGGACATGCCCGTCGTCAACAACTAGTCTCGTAGACACGACTCGGAAACCAAGGTACGTCCGTGAGCTTTTACACTGAGCCGGCATTCTTTGTGGCATGCGTGCCCATAGTGCTGATTGCCATACTCTTGGGAGTGAGGGAGCGACCCATGGGTCGCTTTGGCCTCGTGGCATCGTGTGCCATGCTGGTCCTGCTCTTCTGTCGCTCGCTGCCTACGCTCGCTTTCTTCATCGCGTACATGGGTATGAGCGTATTGCTCTTCGTTTGGGTTCGCGCGATGTTCGCAAGGGGCGATCCACATGCCATCGCACGCTATCGGGTGGCTCTGGCACTACAGATAGCCCCGCTGGCAATATATAAGGTCGGCGTGCTCTTCGCTCCGGATTTCCCGGGCTTTTTGGGCATCTCCTATATCACGTTTAAGGCGGCGCAGGTACTCATAGAGGTGCGCGATGGCCTCATTGAGGACATGACCGTGGGCGAGTACGTGTCGTTCCTCGCCTTCTTCCCACCCTTCACCTCCGGGCCCATCATGCGCAGCCGGCCGTTTGTGGAAGACCTGCGGACTCCCCTCTCGCGCGACGCCTATCTGGATCGCCTGTATCGCGGCCTTGGCTGGTTCGTTTTGGGCGCGGTGTACAAGTTCGTGGGTTCCGCGCTTGCCCAATGGGGCCTGTGGATGGTGCCAAACGTGGTTGGCGTTCCCGCGCTCGCGTGGATTGGCCAAGTGTTCTGCTACGGCATGGACCTCTTCTTCGACTTTGCGGGTTACTCCAACATGGCCATGGGCCTTGGTCTGACGCTGGGAGTCGAGGTTCCCCGCAACTTCCGAGCGCCCTTTTTGGCGAAGGACATCAAGGAGTTCTGGGATCGTTGGCACATATCGCTTTCCACCTGGCTGCGTGACTTCGTGTTTATGCGCTTCTCGCAGTTTGCGCTCTCGCGCAAGCTCTTCAAGTCGCGCCTTACGACCGCCTGCATGGGATTCATGCTAAACATGGTGCTCATGGGTGCCTGGCACGGAATCACGCCCGACTATCTTGTTTACGGCGTATATCACGGCATCATGTTGGCGCTCTGTCACTATCTGCAGAAGAAGTGGTCGTTCTACAAGAAGCACCGTCGCGACCGCTGGTTTGCCGTAGCGTCATGGACGGTAAACATGGTCGTCGTATTCTTTGGATTTGCGCTGTTTGGTGGATATGTGGTAAGCCCGCTCCTCGGACTTGGCACATAGCGCTACCATGTGCATAAAATCAAAGCTCTCAAATGGAAAGGCTGGCACATGAACGACTTCGAAAGCCAAATCATCGACCTTGTGGTAGACATATCCGGCGACGACGATGCCGCCGAGGACTTGGATATGGACCTTTTTGAGGAGGACATCCTGGACTCCATGGCGGCAATCGAGCTGCTGGTGGCAATTAAGGACAACTTCGGCGTGTCCATTGCTCCCACCGAGCTTGAGCGCGACCAGATGAACACCATCAACAAGATAATCGCTCGCGTAAGCGAGAGGATGTAAGCAAGACGTATGGATTCTAAGACCCTCCATAGACGCCTGGGCGCCCTCGCTCTAGGCGTAGCCATTGCTGCTGGCGTGGTGGCAGGTACGTTTGTGGTGCTTCCCAGTCAGGAAGCGCACGATGCGCATACCGATTATGGCTACGTATACTCCGGGGCCAAATCGTCTAGCGTGGGTTTTGTGCGAGCAAATCTCAACGATAACACGCTGCTCGTGCTCGGCTCATCCGAGTTCTCCACTCCCGCGCGCCTCGTGCCGCAAGTACCTGCGGCCATTATGGGAACCCACAACTACGGCGTACGGCTCATGTTGGTAGGCGAGGCATTCGACCAGTGCCTTTGGGATACCATAGCCCTTGGCGCGATGGCAAAGGACGGGCTGCCGAACAACCGTGTGGCCGTAATTGTTGGCCTCGGGCAGTTTACCGACGGAGGCTTGGACAACGCCACGTTCCAAACGCGCTTCTCTCGCTCCCTCTACCGGGCGTTCAACGCGAATGGGCGGATTCCTGCCAACCTTCGAGATCGCGTACGAGAGCGCCTCGCCCAGCAAGGTGTGGATGAGACGACTTTGCGCTCCGCCTCGCCGGCGGATCCCATAGACACCGTGGACGCAACGGTATTCGACGCCATGGACGACCTCAAGCTCCGCAACCAGCTCAACGAGGTGCGAGCATCCGGAATTCCCTTGGCAGAGGGACCGATGGAGACGCCCGATTGGGACGCGCTGCACGAAGAGGCGCTTTTGGACGCCGAGCGCATGAGCACCACCAACGACTGGGGAGTGGAGGATGAGTTCTACACCTCTCAGCTCGCCCCGGCTCTCGGCTCACTGGCTGGAACACGTGCCAGCGAAACCTATACGAATACCCCCGAATACGACGACCTCGACTTGTTCTTGAGCGTGTGCGAGGCTTGTGGAATCTCGCCCATGGTGGTTATTCAGCCCTCGCTGGGTCCTTACTATGACCATATTGGCATTTCACAGCAAACAAGGGCAGACGCCTACGAGCACATTCGCAACGTGGTGGCGTCTCACCCCTCGGCAGGCCTGGCCGATTTCTCCGACCGCGAATACGAACGCTACTTTATGTTCGACATCGTGCACTTTGGATGGACAGGCTGGATCGAAGCCCAAAAGGCACTCTATGACTTTGCGACGGAAGGCGCATAACATGGCACGCAAGAAGACCAAGACCATACGCATGCGCTACGACTCATGGCTTGATTCACATCCAGCCATGGCGTGCGTCGTAATAACGGCAAGTATTGCCGTAGCCTTGGTAGGTCTGTTTGTGTTTGTGACCTTCTCGGGATTTGGGGCATCTGCCGAATTTATCTACAACCAGTTCTAGTCACGCTCACACCCAACGGTAACTACCTCTAAGGAGAGACCTCCGTGAACGCAGAAGTTGACAACACCCAAGAAAGGCCCGCCATAAACGCGACGCGACGCGGTAGGACCGCCGTGCGCGCCGAGCAATCCACATCTCGTGGGCGCAGCTCAAACGCCCGCAGGAGTTCGAGCGCCTCTCGCGCGGGCGCCCGAAGCAGGCAGCAAGGCGCACGACACGCCTCACAACCATCCACATCGCGTCGTGGCTCAACGTCCTCACAACCGCCCAAACGCCGTCGCGGAGTGCCCGTAATCGTTGTGATTCTTTTGCTCGCGATTGCGGTGGCGGCCTCAGTCTTCATAACAAAATCGGTGCTTACCCCACAGATCGAGGAAGCCCACAAGGAGGCTGAGGTTGCGAAGAGCCAGGTGAGCACACTTACCCAGCAGCTTTCCAGCGCCACCGCAAGTCAAAGCTCCTCGAGCACCAACGCAAGCTCCAGCTCCGAAAACAAGGGGGGCGATGCGAACAAGAGCGAATCGGCAAAGGGAGACGGCGTTGACTCGCCTTGGACCAAGTCTGGCAAATTCACCTCGGGCGACGCCGTGCTCGACAGCGAGGTAAAGGCCTTCTGCGATTCCATAGCGAACACCTCCATGGATCGCGACGCAGCCGTCCTGGAGGTATACAAGGGCGTGGCATGGTCGGAATACGTGGAGCGTGACGCAGCCCAGCATCCGTCAGGCAAGAATTGGCGCACCGAGTTCGCTCGCATGTATTACGAAAACGGCAGCAGTGGTAACTGTTACGAGTTCGCTGCGTTTCTTTCATACTGCATGCAGTACATGGGATTCGACGATGCCAAGGCGGAAGGCGTGCTCGTACAGTTGCAAGGTGGTGGCTGGGGCGACCACGGCATCGTGTACGTAACGTCCTCGGACGGCACGAAATGCATATGCGACACCGCGCGTGGGACGGATGGCTGGATGCTCCCCGAGGCGACCTACAACGTGCAGATGCAAGACTTCGAGAACGCCTAAGAATCGAACAACGCTGCGCCCGCCGAGGGAGGGCCGGCGGTCACCGTGCCCGGTCAACGCTACGATAGCCGAGGGGAGACGGAAGTGCCCGTGCTCGAACAACGCTGCGCCCGCCGAGGGAGGGTCGGCGGTCACTGTGCTCAAACAACGCTTCGCGAACTGCGCGCGGTGACGGCCGGCCCTCCCTCGGCTATCACTTCGCGAACTGCGACGTGCACTTCCGTCTCCCCTCGGTTATCTTGTGATGAACTCGAGTAGCGTTATTATCTGTACCCCGCAGATTCGGTGATTCCCTAAGGCAAGGACACGCGCTAGCTTCTCTACGTTTCTATATCGTTTCTAAGCCATACGAACTCAAAATTGGCGCTAATATGTTCCCCAATTGCATAGCACCACAAACCTTTGAAGCGGAAGTAAAGCCTTCAAGTGCGCGTACAGAGAGTTCGGGCAGCTGAGATCCGAGCGGTGGCAGGGAGGCATAATGGACCCGCTGAGGGCGCGAAGAACCGGAGCACATCTCCGAGGAAGTCGCGACGGGTGCTCCCGTTACAGAGCAGAGGGGTATTGGCCCTTCACAGAGAGAGCGGACGCGCGCGTCCGCTAATCGAGGTGGCACCGCAGGCACTTACGCCTGTCCTCGTGATCAATGGCCGGGGACGGGCGTTCTCTTTTTTTTCTGCCCGTTCCCACAATTGGCGCAATGCGCCAGAGAGGGAGGCAGCAATGTCCGCAACCGATCCCAAGAAGGCCCCGTATCGCGTCTACCTAAGCGAAGAGCAGATTCCCACGAGTTGGTATAACCTGCGTTCCGACATGCCCACCAAGCCCGGGCGCATGCTGCTGCCCGATGGCACCCCAGCCCAGGTAGAGCACATCGCCCCCGTGTTTGCCGAGGAGCTTTGCAAACAAGAGCTCGACGACGAGACCGCCTACGTGCCCATTCCCGAAGGCATTCGCGAGATGTACAAGGTGTATCGTCCCAGCCCGCTCTGCCGTGCCTATAACCTGGAGAAGGCGCTCGGCACCCCAGCCAAGATCTACTACAAGTTCGAGGGCAACAACACGAGCGGTTCCCACAAGCTCAACTCTGCCCTGGCGCAAGCTTACTATGCCGCACAACAGGGCCTCTCGACCATTACCACCGAAACCGGAGCCGGCCAATGGGGTACCGCCCTCTCCGAGGCTGCCGCGCACTACGGCTTGGACTGCGACGTGTTTATGGTGCGCGCAAGCTATGAGCAGAAGCCTTTCCGTCGCTCTGTCATGGAGACCTTTGGGGCAAACGTAACTCCCTCCCCCTCCGACACCACCGAAATCGGCCGTAAGATGCTCGAGAATCCCGAGAACTATACCGGCTCTCTTGGTACGGCCATCTCGGAGGCGGTGGAGCGCGCACTGCACGTACCCGAAAACCGAGGGCGCTATCAGCTTGGCTCGGTGCTCAACCAAGTGCTGCTCCATCAGTCCATCATTGGCCTCGAGTGTGAGGCGGCGCTTGCCGAGCTTGGCGAATACCCCGACGTCGTGGTCGGATGTGCCGGCGGCGGATCCAACCTCGGAGGCCTCATCGCACCGTTTATGCGCGACAAGCTCACGGGAAAGAAGCCAGACACACGTTTCGTTGCCGTAGAGCCCGCGAGCTGCCCGTCGCTCACGCGTGGACGCTATGCCTACGACTATCCCGATACGGGCAAGACGGCTCCCCTCTGCAAGATGTACACGCTTGGCAACGG
>CADCPM010000074.1 GCA_902803315.1 uncultured Coriobacteriaceae bacterium | reverse complement strand
GGGAACGGGTACCCGGCAGAGGCTCCTTATGGCTGCTGTCTCCCGACCCTGACCAGGTTCGGAACATATCGTCACCCGAACCCATCCAACGCACTCCGTAAAAAGGGAGTATAGCGGATGTGTCGCGCGCATGCAAAATCTGCACAAGCCCGCCACGTAATAACATCAGACAATGGGGAGTATCCCCTTTGCCTGCCTCATTGATAGTGCAGGCTCTCCACCGGGTCCAGACGCGCGGCACGACGCGCCGGATACCAGCCAAACAGCACGCCAATAAAGACGCAGATGCTCGTGGCCATAAGCACGGTACTCAGGTCCACCACCGGCGTAATCGTCGTTCCCCCGCCCATAAGGGCGCTGCCCGCAAGACCCGCCAAAGCCAAGGCGCCCAAATAGCCAAGCAACACGCCAATAAGACCGCCCGATACGCACAGCAATACACTTTCCAGCATAAACTGCCTGGTAATGTCGGAGCGGCGCGCACCCAGCGCCTTACGCAAGCCAATCTCGCGGATCCTCTCGGTAACGTTGGTGAGCATCATGTTCATAATGCCAATGCCGCCAACCAGCAACGACACGCCCGCTACGGCGGACATGAGCAGCGAAAACGCACCCATGGTGGCATTTACCTGATCAATCATGGACTGCATGGAGTACACGTACATGTTCTCCTCGCGCTCGCTTTCGGGAATGTTGTACGCCGCGGCAATGTAGTCCTTCGTCTTCTTTACCACCGACTCCATGTTTGAGCCCTCGTGCGCGAAGCCCATAATCGTGCCCACCTCCTGGCTACCAACCACACGCGTGGCCGCCGTAGAGAAGGGCATGAGCAGCGACACGGAGTCTGCGCCCGCGTACATCTCGCCCGAGGACTCGGTTACGCCCACGATGGAATACTCGTTGTTGTTCAGCGTTATGGTTTTGCCCACCACCTCGGCGTCGGCATCACCAAAGAGCGTCTTTACCGAGTTCTTGTCGAGGATGACAACCAAGGAACCTTTGCCCTCCTCGGCATCCGTAAAGGCTCGTCCCTGCACGAACTTGGTTGCCATTGCCTTAAAGTAGGCGGGCTTAACGCCCGTAATGTTGGCGGAGGCCTTCTTTGTACCCGTGGTCGCCTCGCCGGAACCCATGCTTGTGGCCACCATGTAGTCGTAGTCGGTGAGGTTTTGGGACATCTTGTCTACGTCATCGTAGGTCAGCGGCTTGCCGGTATTTACGGTTATGTACACCAGCTGCGCCTGGCTGAGGCCCAGCTCGCCCACGAGCGCCTTGTTTATGCCGCCTATGAGAGCGGTCATGGCAATGACGGCCGAGATGCCAATGACGATGCCCAGCACCGTCAACGCGCTGCGCCCTCGGTTGGCATCCAGCGCGCTCCAAGTTTCCACTGCCAAGTCGCGAACTTTCATGTGCGACCCCCTCGCCTTTGTGTACAAGGAGCAAAAGGGGACAGCCCCCTTTTTGCGCCCTCTTATGTGTGGCCCCTCTCCGAGGCGTGGAGCGCGTGCTCCTCCTCGTCGGTAAGCAGCTTGCCGTCGCGAATGTGCACGGTACGGTCGGCCCACTCGCACACCTCCGGATCGTGCGTAATGAGCACGATGGTCTTGCCGCGATCCCGCAACTTGGAGAAGGTCTCCATAACCATTTCGCTCGTGGCGGAGTCCAGGTTGCCTGTGGGCTCGTCCGCAAGAATGAGGGCGGGGTCGTTTACCAGCGCACGCGCAATGGCCACGCGCTGCATTTGTCCGCCCGAAAGCTCGTTTGAGCGATGGTCGTAGTAATCGGGTGGCAGGCCCACCGCATGCAGCGCCTTTACCGCCCGCTCCACGCGCTCCGAGCGCGGCACGTCGCAATACACCAAAGGCAGCTGCACGTTGCGCATAACCGTGGCACGCGGTAGCAGGTTGAAGCTCTGGAAGACAAACCCCAGGCGAGACGCCCGCAGCTCTGCCAGCTCGTCGTCGGTGAGCTCCGAGACGTCGAGACCCTCCAGCTTATACGTTCCGGACGTGGGGCGGTCCAGACCGCCAAGGATGTTCATGAGCGTGGACTTACCCGAACCCGAAGGCCCCATGACGCACAGGAACTCTCCCCTGCTCACCTGCAGAGAGACCCCGCGCAGCGCGTGGGTATAACCCGCCGCCGACTCGTAGATGCGATGCACGTTTATGACGTCGAGTACCTTTGCCATGTTAGACCGTTACCTCTGCACCAGTAACGCCCGCCGTGCCCGCGACATCTGCGCCCGCGGCGTCGGCGGCGTCCGCCGCACCCAGCAAGACCTTGTCGCCGTCCTTGAGGTTGCCCTTCACCGCGGCCTCGGAGCTGTTCTCGGCCACGACTTCCACAGGAACGTCGTGCGTCTTCTTGGACTGCTCGTCGTCCACCACAGTAACGAATTTGTTCGGCGTGCCGTCCTCGCCCGCGCCGTCCTGCACGGCCGCCGAAGGCACGATGAGTGAATTCGGGGCGCTTTGCGTCGTAATGGTTACCGTTGCCGTCATTCCGGGCTTGAGGGCCGGATCGGGCTTGGGGATTATGAGGTCCACGGCATAGGTAACCACACCGCTCGACCCTCCCTCGGACGAGGCCGCTCCCGTGGAAACTGATGCTATGTGCTCCACGGTGGCATCGAGCTCCAACCCGGGAATCGCCGAGAAGGTCGCCTTGGCCGTCTGGCCCTTGCTGATCTTGGAGATATCGACCTCGTTTACCTGCACCGTTACCTTCATGGTGGAAAGGTCGCTGATTTGCATGAGCGTCCCGTCGGTACCTGAGGAGGCGCCCGCGGAACCCGACGAGGAGCCATAGGTGGTGCCGTTCTTTGCGTTGAGGCTCACGATGGTGCCCGATACCGGCGCGCGCACGACGCGCTTGTCGGCGTTCTTCTTTGCGTCGTTCACCTTTTCCTGCGCAGACTGAACGGCATCCTGCGCAGTTTGGTAGGCGTCTTCGGCCGTGGATATGGCCGAGCGAAGGCTGGCGTCGTCAAAGGCAGCCACAGCCTCGGCCGCGGCGTCCGACGCCGTGGCGTCGCCCGATGCCGCAGCCTGCGCGGCATTTTGCACGGCGTTGTTGTAGTCGTCCACGGCCTTGTTGTAGGCGTTGTAGGCATCGGATACGGCGCGGTCGGCCGAATCGGCGGCACGTTGCGCCGCGCTTAGATCGGTTTCGGCCGTGTGGACCTCTTTGTCGAGCGTCTCGTTCTTTATGGTAAACAGGACGTCGCCTTCCTTTACGGTATCGCCCTCCTGCACCTGCAGGTCCTCCACGATGCCCTCTACCTCGGGAGACACAACCGTGGTCTTCACGGGCTCGGTGGCTCCGTTGGCGGTTACGGTGGTGGCGAAGTCACCCTCGTAGGCAGAGCCAGTGGCCATGCTCTCTTGGTTTGCCTGATCGGCGGCTTGGTTGGTTTGGCCGATTACGAAGACAATTGCAATTACGAGCACGATCGCGCCCACGATTGCAGCGATTATGATGCGCTTGCGCTTGCGGGCCTCGCGCTTGCGCTTGAGGTTCTCGTATGCGAGCTGGGCCTCCAGATCCTCCTCTTCCTGGGGGGACGGGGTGGCGGCGGGCTCGGGGGTTGGGGTTTGCTCCGGGATCGTGGCCGGGGCCTCGGGGGCCGGGGTCGGGGTCGGGGCCGTGGGCTCGGGGGCCGGGGCGTCGTTGTGCTGCGTTTCGTTAGACATACCGTCTCCTTTGAAGGACCTATCACAATATAATACGCGAGTATTGACCCTGTGAGCTTGAACTGATGTTATTTGCGCAAGCAGGACTTGAAAGCGTGGCAATGTATTCCGCGACGGGGTTTGTTGCCGCACTCAGGCCAGCTCGCGACGGGGTTTTCCGTCCAACCAAGCCTCTCAACCTTGCAGTTTGGCCCACCGCCAACTTCCCAGGGGTCAAACTGCAAGGCCAGACGCTGGCCAGGCGCTGGCCAGGAGCAGGCGGCGGCCCAAACCCTGCAAAAAAGGGCGCCCCCCAAAGGGAGGCGCCCCGCATAACGTTCCAGCAAACGCGCAAAGCCGCTGCTACTTGCGAGCCTTACGATAGAAGTTGATAAGTGCTTGCGTGCTGGCATCCTGCTCTGCCAAGGCAGCGTCGTCGTGCAACGCCGGGGTTATCTGCTTGGCAAGCTGCTTGCCCAGCTCCACGCCCCACTGGTCGAAGGAGTCGATGCCCCACACCACGCCCTCGACGAACGTGATGTGCTCGTACAGCGCAATGAGCTCGCCCAGCGCGTGCGCGTTGAGCTCCACGCCAAAGATCGAGGTCGTGGGACGGTTGCCCTCGAAGCAGCGCGCGGGAACGATCCACTCGGGCGTGCCCTCGGCGCGCACCTCGTCGGCCGTCTTGCCAAACGCGAGCGCCTTGGTTTGCGCGAGGAAGTTGCCCAGGAACAGCTCGTGCACGTCCTGACCGTCGCACTGGATGGGGTTCGCGCTGTTCGCAAAGGCAATGAAGTCCGCCGGCACGGGCTTGGTGCCCTGGTGGATGAGCTGGTAGAACGCGTGCTGACCGTTGGTGCCCGGCTCGCCCCAGAAGATCTCGCCGGTGCCACAGGTAACGGGGCTGCCGTCCCAGCGCACACTCTTGCCGTTGGACTCCATGGTGAGCTGCTGCAGATACGCCGCAAAGCGATGCAGGTACTGGTTGTAGGGCAGCACCGCGTGGGTCTCGTACTCAAAGAAGTTGTTGTACCAAATGTTGGTCATGGCCATGAGGGCGATGACGTTCTTCTCGAGCGGAGTGTCCTGGAAGTAGACGTCCATGTCGTGGAAACCAGACAAGAGCTCCTGGAACGTCTCCTTGCCGTAGGCCAGAATGAGCGCCAGGCCCACCGCGGAATCCACGGAATAGCGGCCGCCGACCCAGCTCCAGAAGCCAAAGGCGTTAACGGGGTCGATGCCAAAGTCGGCCACGAGCTCGAGGTTGGTGGACACGGCCACAAAGTGCTTTGCAATGGCGTCGGCGTCCTGGCTGCCGTCGGCCGCGATGGCACCGGCCTTGCGCAGCGTGTCGAGCAGCCACCAGCGCGCCATCTTGGCGTTGGTAATGGTCTCGAGCGTGGTGAAGGTCTTGGACACGACGATCATGAGCGTGGTCTCCGGGTCGAGGCCCTTTACCTTCTCGGCGATGTCGTTGGGGTCGATGTTGGAAACAAAGCGGCAGGCGGGGCCGTCGAGCTTGGCCTTAAGCGCCTCGTAGATCATAACCGGGCCGAGGTCGGAGCCGCCGATGCCAATGGACACGACGTTCTCGATCTTCTTGCCCGTTACGCCCTTCCACTCGCCGGAGCGCACGCGCTCGGCAAAGGCATACATCCTGTCCAGCACCTCGTGGACGTCGGCCACGGCGTCGGCGCCGTCTACGATGAACTTGCCCTTCTCGTTGGCCGGACGGCGAAGGCCCGTGTGGAACACGGCGCGGTCCTCGGTGGTGTTTATGTGCTCGCCCGCAAACATGGCGTCGCGACGCTCCTCCACGCCAGCGGCACGGCAGAGGTCGAGCAAGAGCTCCACGGTCTTGTCGGTAACGAGGTTCTTGGAAAGGTCGAAGTGCAGGTCGGACGTGCTAAAGGTAAGCTTTTCCACACGCTCGGGATCGGCTGCGAACCAATCTTTAAGGCTAATGCCCTGCTCCTGGAGCTCGTCGTAGTGCGCGGCGAGTGCTTTCCAGGCATCGGTGGCGGTAATGTCAACGGGTGCAGCAGGCTTTGTGGGCATGGCACGACTCCTAACCTCGGTTTTCATAGCTGGGACAAGGGTAATACAAGGAGCTGTGCATAAGTGCGTCATGTCGGCTGGCGGCGGATTTAAGTGCTTGTTGAAGCAAAACCGTGCAAAAGGGGTCTGTCCCTGGCCCTAAAGATGGGGCAAGCGTGGCGGATCAGGACCCTAAATAGGAGCCATTCCCCTCACGTGCGTCCGCCGTCCCGGCAGTCGTGTAGAGCATCCCTCCGAAGCACGCGAGCCCTCGCACGTACAGCTCCGGCGCCTGAATGTCAAACGCCTCTTGCAGGTACGAAGAGCCAAGGACTGCAGTGGCGTAGAGCGCGGGAAACGCACCGGCGCTCTCCGCGTTGACCATGACACGCGTGAGGTCGCCACCATACTCGGGGGCATGGCTCGCAAGATACGAGAGGCCCGCGCAAACGTCTGCAATCGAGCCTATGCCGTCAGTCTCTTCGAGGACGCGGTACTCGGGAACGAACACCACGTATCCCCGCTCGGCCACGCGCTCGACATACTCGCGGTTACCCTTGCGACTGCCCACAAAAAGACCGCCCCCGTGCACGAACACCACAATGGGCAAGGGGTCCGCTGACGTGTCCTTGGGACGGTAGACGTTCGTCGCGCAAAGCGAGCTGCTTCGAAACCTCCGTCATCAGCACCGTTTTTCCACTGCCACGCACACCTGTTATAAGAAAGACCTGCTGAGCTGGGGGCTCTTCGCAAAACGTATCGACAACTTCGGTAACAGTCGATGCACGTGGGATGACTTGCAGGGGCTCCCGCCCAAAAACGAGGGTGTAAGGGTTTCTCTCCATAATGCTTGCCTTTACTACTCTTTACTGGTTTTGTTGACAAGCTCGTTTCGCTTATTGAGGGGGCGCCCCTCCTTGCCTTGACACGAAGAGTCGCGTTTTATGTACGGATTTACAATTTTGTGTAGACAAAATCGCCGGCAATCCAAAGGGAGCTGCTCCCTTTGGACTGCCGGCGTTCCCTTGCGCGTTACTTGCCGGGAACGGCGTCCTTGGAGAGCACCATGACCTCCACAGCCTCAGCGCGAAGCCCACGCCCAGTAGTGCCCGCGATCGCGCCGTCGCGCACCCACTTGGTCCAACCAACGTTCTGCACGTGGGCGCGGTACCACAGGCTCAGGTGCTCAGCAGCCTCGCCTGTAAGCTTTATGCGCGCGGCCTCCATGCGCAGACCACGCCCAGTGGTACCCGCGATCTTGCCGTTTCTCACCCAATCCTGCCAGCCAATGTTCTGCACATGGGCCTGATAGTCTATGCCGCCCTCAAACGGCAAGCCCGCTTTGATCCACATGGCCTCAAGGCGCTTGCCCTTGCCCGTGGTGCCAAACTTGCCAGCGGGAGCGTATCCCAACCAGCCGTCATTCTGCACGTGGGCGTTGGCCGTGACGTATGTGCGGAAGGCCGACTTGGCCGCGTCGTAGCCCTTGGGCTTGGCATCGCCCCTAAGCACGAGGATCTGCACCGCCTCGCCACGCAAGCCCATCCCGGTAGTACCTGCCAGTTCGCCGTCGCAGGTCCAACCCATCCAGCCAAGGTTCTGCGCGTGGACGCGGTACCACACATGGTATCCCGCGGCAGCAAGGCGATCGGAGAGCTTCATCTGCAGTGCCTCGAGGCGCAGCCCGCGACCGGTGGTGCCGGCCTGCGCGCCGTCCTTGACCCACTCCTGCCAGCCGACGTTTTGCACGTGCGCGCGGTACTCAATCGAGCCGCCCTCCACGGTTGCCTTGAGCGCCTCCAAGCGCAGCCCGCGACCGGTGGTACCCAACGTCGCGCCGTTCTTTGAAGCCTTTACGTCACCGACGTTCTGAACATGCCCGGAATAGGTGGTCGCGAGCTTATCGCCGCCATCGACATCGAACTCCAGCGTCACGGAGTCCTTGAGGTTACCCTTGCCAACAATCGTGACGCGAGCCTTGCCCACGGAGACGTTGTCCGCATACGACAGCGTGTAGTCGCGTCCCTCAACCAACTTGTAGTCGTCCAGCATAACCACGGGCTTGGGCTCCACCGCCTTGCCGGTATAGGGCTGCGCGGCAATGGCGCTCACGTCGCAGTCCTTAATCGAGGCCGGTACGATCTTGAAGGTAACGGTCTGGTCTTCGGGCGTCGTCGGCACGTTGTCTTCTTCATCGGGCTCGCCAATCTCCCACTTCAGTTTGTCGGCAATACGAGCGCGAACGGTATAGGTTCCCACGTTGGTGGCCACGGCATCGCCGAACTCGTCTATGCGCGCCCCATTGCTGGGATCCAGCAGCGAGTAGTTGTCGTTGCACCACACGCCCGTTTGCTCCTCGCCGTTAAACACGAGCTCTTCGCCTTCGGGAACTTCGATGACCTCGTCCAGCAGGTACAAATACGTCACGGGCTCGCTTGCGACTTTGCTTGCCTCGGTCGCATAGGCCTGAATCGTCATCATTCCGTCTTCGTCGGTGGTGTTGCGGTCCAGGTAGATGGGCGTGCCGCGCGTGTACTCCACAAAGGCCGTCAAATCGGCATTGGCATCGGTGTTGTAGTAGATAATTGCATCGGGGTTGTAGGTGTCCAAATAGATTACCTGCGAGAGGTCGTATACACCGTCGTCCAGCGTGGCATAGGGCGGATCGGCTGGCTCCCTCGTACGGTCGGGCGGATTCACATATACGTTGATCGCAAGCTTCAAGTCCACGTGACCGTCGCCCACAGGGTTGACAACCCCTTCCGGCAGCGGCTCCACTCTGCCCGTTACCGTCCAGACGGAATCGTTGACCTGCTCGCCGCCTGGCACAAGTATGCCGTTATCCACCGGCACGGGATTCTCCCACACAATCGGCGCCTCCACCTGCACGCCGTCATCCAACGTGAGGGTCGTGGTGGTGGGCAGCTGATCCTTTATGACGCTGTTTGGATCCACATCCGTGAGGTCGGCGGGCTGCTCCACGCTCAGCAGGTTGAGCGTCTCAGCAGGCATAACATAGATGGAGATAAAGACCGTGAGGTCATCCTCTTGCGTGGCCACGCCAGCAGGCAACGTGATCGTGCCCTCGGCATACCACTCGGACTCATACGCCTTGCCGCCGTTTACCTCGCACACGGGATCCTTCCAAGTTACGTCTACGTCAATAGGAGTACTGGAGCCATCAACCTCAACTTTCACCTTCTGGGGAAGCACACCCCGCAAGGACTCTTTATTGTTATATGAATTATCTTTAACAAGGGGATCAGGCTCAATGATCTGCCGAACTCCCGGCTCGCCGGTTTCGTAGAAGCTCACATACATCGTGTGCGCGGGATCGATCGTGGTGTATTCCACCAGGGAATAGTCGTACTCATCGTCTTCCTCGGACGCAAGATAGCTTGCGAGAAGGTCATCGGCATAGGCGAACTGGCGATCCTTCTCGGGCGCGAGCTTAACCGTGGCGTCGTACTGCGTATTGTACGCAGCCTTTCCGTCCGCACCTACAGCAGGATCCCACTCAAGACTATCGACACCCACGCTTATGTCTAAGAAGTTCTCGTTCTGCAGACCAAAGCTAGCGGACGCCGTAGCTTTGGTGGCCATGGGCTGGCCGCTCTTCGGTGCGTCGAACATGACTTCAACATCGCTGACCACCGGCTTGTACAGAGCCTTTACGGTATAGACCTGGCCAACTGGCGCGTCGTCCGCAAACTTGAAGAAGCCCATCGTAGGACCGTCTTCGAAGACGTCGGTGTCGTCCTGCGAATCGGGTTCAGGCGCAGACACCTGAGTTACCTTGTCGGGTACGACCCATCCGACGAACTCGGCACCCTCGACCTCTGGCGCATAGACCACAAATGGCTCATTGTTGTCCTCAAACAACGTGACTTCCTCGTCGGTCGTATCGTCAAGCTTTGGCTGCCCCTCCGCGTTGACGTCGCAAGCTTGTGCCACAAGGGTGCGTGCCCGTACGTTGGTGACGATTGGGTTGAATGCCACGGTTATGGTAGCGCTGCCGTCGGGATTCCAAGTCCATGCGGCACTTTTAACCTGGGGCTCTCCGGTTGCGGTAGTAGCGCCATTGACGGTCACGGTGCTCGCAAATACCTTTGCCCTGTCCGCATCCAGCTGCATGGTGGCCGTGTAGGTTTCGGCAACGGTTTTGCTCGCACCGATTTGCTCTACCTCGCTTTCGTACTCCCACCAGAGGTCGACCTCGGCGGGCTGGCCCTCGCCCCACGAGAGCATGGCCTTGTTGGGCAGATGCTCCGCGTTGGGGTCGGGCTGCGGTACGGTGGCGGTTATCGCGTTGAGCTTGTCGGTATAGTTAGCCGTAATCGTAAGGCTGTAGTCCTTGGCAAACTCTCCGCCTTGCGTGTAGGTAGGCATGATGACGTTGATGGTCTCGTTCTTGAGGGCATCTGCGGAGAGGCCCAGCTTGGACGCGACGTCTGCACCCCCGCCATCCACGATCGTCCAACCAGAGAACAGCTTGTCGTCGAATCCGCGGGCCGTAATGGTGTATGCATTGCCCTCGTGCCAGCTAGTCACATAGTCGTTGCCGTCCATGTTGTAGGTACTCTTGGTAATGTTCACCTGGTGGTACTTGTCACGTCCCGTTTCCGGGTAGTACAGATAGGCGGTGTCTGCGGCAGCATTCAAACGCGTGGTCGAAGCGCCCTCTGCTTGCACGCTTACGCCGTTCGCATAGACAAAGCGCCAGGTGTCGACCTCCTGCTCGTCCTCGATCCTAACGCGCTTGGCAACGATCTTTGCCGCTGCGGTGTACTCGGTTTCGTAGTCGGCCTCACTGCCGGTTGCCGCAGGCGTCCACGCGAGATTCGTTACCTTTATACGTGCCGCAGTGTCTGCGCCGCCCGGCAGCGTGTTTTCGCCAAACAGCGTCTTGGTCGCATCCGAGAAGCCCAGGGTTGCCGTTACGTTGTTGTTCGACAGCTCGGTAAGCCGCTGCTCTGCCACAGGCGCAGCGACACCCGCGATGGTTACCGAGGTGACCACGGGCACGTACAGCGCATGCACGTCGCCGGGGTCCTGCGCAGTTGCGCCGTTTTTGAACTTAAACGTGTTGCCTGTTGTGCCCACACGCTCAATGGAGTTGTTTGGAACCTCTGGAACCTCCCAACCAACAAAGGTCGCGCCGTCTATGGCAGGCGGAAGTAGCTCGAACTTGCCTTCGTCATTCGTATCCCAGGCGACCGACAGCGTTTCGTCCGCCACTCCCGCAAGCGCACTCTTTGTATTGGCGTCAAGCGCCTTGATGGTTACGTCCTCCTTGCTCGCCACTGCCTCGATGGGCGGGAACGTAGCGCTCACCGTTATGCTGCCGTCGGCGTTACGGCTAAAGGATGGAGTCACGTCTGTATAGACTTTGTCGTCGGACGGCCCTGCTGTAGCCGTTATATCGCCAGACATAAACTCCGCCGCTGCGGCCGCATCCAAACGCATGGTAGCCGTATACGTCCAGGTTTCGGTGTTCCCGCCGCTAGACACGACGTGTGCCGTCCAAGCCACCGGCACCGTGGCCGAGCGTTGTGCGCTCTCTTCCGTTGCCTTCCACTTAATGGTGGCGTTATCCGCGAGCGAGATGTTCTGGTCGTTTACTGTTGGTGCAACAATGGTCGCATGCAGGCTTTGGGCCTTAGGCACGTAGCTCGCCGTAAGGCGCAGCTCGTAGTTATCGCCCAACGTGCCGCCCTTGTTTGGCATAACGAACGTTATCGTTTGCTGCTTGAGGTCTTCGTCGGTAAGTCCCAGGGCCGCCCGGGCGTCGTTCGTGCCGCCAGTTACGCTCCAACCGCTAAACACGTAGTTGGCATAGCTCTTGGCCGTAACGCTCTTGGCCTCCCCCTCGTCCCACGTTTCAACCCTAGGTTTCGCTTCACTCTCTTCCGGCGCATTTGCACAGAAGTCAACAATCGTGACCTTGTGCTTGGTATTGCGAGCTGTCTTGTTGAAGTACAGATACAGCTTGCTCGTCGCGGGATCGAACGAGGCGGACTCGAAGGCCGGATGCTCGGCGTCCGTGGAGACCGATACGCCACGCTGCTCGAAGGCGCACTCGTACGGCGCGCTCGCGTCACCGTTCTTGACGCACTCCAGCTCCAGTTCGGCGGTGTAGGCCGTATCGGCTGCTGCATTTTGGCCCTCGCCTGGCGTCGGCTTCCAGTTGAGGCTCTTGATCCTCGTAGTAAATGCGCCCGCAAACACGGAGTCCTCGGGGAGTATGTACGCAAAGCCGATCCTGGCATCATCCTTATTAGCCAACGGCTCGCCCATAACCGGCTGCGGGAATTGCGTTACCTGAATCTTGGAGATCTCGGGCACGTACAGCTTATTGACCACAAGCGGCTTGTCCGTGTCCACGACCTTAAAGGTGTTGTCGCGAGGATTGGTCGTATTCACCTTTACCAAGCCGGAGTTCGCGGCTGCCTCGTAGCCACAGAACTTCCAGTTGTCGCCCGAAAGAGTGGGCCCGTTATAGAACCTAAACACACCATCCGTTCCGGCCTTGAACGTTTGTTCATCAGTTAGGTCTTTGCCGTTCTGGCTCAGCACAGTGCGACTCGCATCGTTTTTGTCGCACGCATGGGCTGTAACGTTGTACGTAAACGTGGGCGTGCCCGTGGTCTTGGTTTCCGTCTTGGTTATGGTCACCCGTATGGCGCCATCTTTCTTGCGTTCCCACGCAACTGTGTAGTCCGAGTTTTGATCGATAAGCTTACCAGCTACTTGGGCCGTTATGCTCAGAGCATCGTCTGCGGCAAACGGCTTGCCGGCCACCGCAGGACAGTTGATATAGTTTGTGTAGGTGGTTGTGGTGGTAACCGTGGTGTCCTCGTTCTTCTTCGTGTTCTGGCTGTACTTCCAGCCAGCGTATTGATAGAGGCTATGCACCTCGTCTGTGCCCACATAGTATTTAATCGTCGTTTTATTTGAGCCGCCATACATGGCCTTACCAACGCCCGTAATCTCTATCTTGTTAACAGTAACGACGTCTTCCAGCTGCGCCTCAAACGTAAGGCTGTAGCCGTTGGCGAAGGTGTAGGACTTCGGGTCATTTGTTTGGTTGACCGTTTGGTTATTGCCGGTTACCTCGCAGGACATGTTGGGCTTAAACTTGGATCCCCACACGTAGTCTTCGGTCCTGCTGTTGCGATATCCGGTCCTCATAAACCTCGTAACATCAACGCCAGCTTGGTCGGTAACCTTCCACTCCTTAAAGTGCTTGCCCGTCGGAATCTTGCTGGTCGCGTCATATTTAAAGGTCGAGCACTCCGACGCCTGGAAAGTCTCGATGCTGTTGCCGACCTTAACCGTAAAGGTGTGCTTGGGATACTCCGTTGGCCTCCACTTAAACGAAGCTATGAACGTGAGCTTGTAGTTCTCCGAGAGGCCGTACTGGCCGGCCTGAGGCATGGTGAACGTGGCCGTCTGATTTTTCTTCTGGTTTCCCAGCACATCATTCGTAACGTTTCGGCCCTGCTCGTCCCATACCGCCCAGTCGTCGAGCTTACGCTCTGCGGTCTCTTTTGCCTCAACCTTTTGCGAGGTCCCCTCGGCCCACTCGTAGGTTTGCGAAATCTTTTTGCGACGCGCGTTGTACTCGTTGTACACCACGACCTTGTGCGGAGCGCCAGAGGCCTTAATCTTGTACGTTACCTCCGCGCTCTTGGTGCCGTAGCTCACGGCATAGGCGGTAATGGTGTACTCGTTGCCCTTGGCCACCCTGCCCAAGTCGATGCCACCGCGATAGATATCGTAACCATTCTTGCAGGTGTTGGCCGACGTCTTGGTACCGCTCATCTTGTAGTAGATGGCCTCGCCCTTAAGGTTGGTTACGTCCAGCGTTACCGTTTGCTTTCCGCCCGGAATCTCGTTGTCTTGGCCGCCGGCCTTGAGATTCGTCTTGCCCACGCTGGCCGAAGGTGCCGACACGGACGGAGCATTGGCGATGGTCGCAGACGTGCGCTCGCTGTTGTAGTAGTCGTCATAGGTGCGCAGCCACGCCAGCGTGACCTCGGGATAATGGTTGGCCATAATGCGCGAGGAGTTGTACGCAAAGGTGCCCAGCATCATCATCTTTGCGGTGCTGTAGCTCTCGGTGTTGTAGTCGCGATCCAGCACGCGCATTATAAAGTCAAACAGCTTGGGCCAGGCGGCGTCAAACTTGGCGCGCTCCTCCGGGTTAAGCACGTCCAAGGCTTCCGTCTCCTTGAGCTTCTTGTAGAAGAGGTCGGTGTACTCCTTCTTCTTGGCGGCATCCGACTTGTTCCACTCGCCAATGAGCGACCACCAAATGCGGAGCATGCCATGGTCGTTCCAAGACGCGATCAGCGTGTCAAAGCGATTCATGGTAGTGGAAGCCCTGTCCACAAAGGCCTTGGTTCTGCTGGGCGCCATGCCAAACAGCATGCCCATAACCGTTCGGAACGTGGGCTCAAGGTCGTTGGCGTAAGCATCGCGACTAGAAATCGCTCCCACTTGCAGCTCGTTGAGGAAGTCCTTTATGTACTTCTCTTCGTATACCGTCGTTTTACCAGTGGACTTTTCGTATATGCTCGGCGATGGGGCAAAGTCCATACCGCACGTGGCAAAGTAGTCGTCAAACACGATGTTGGGATCTATTGCCCTAAGCTGCGTAATTGCGCCGGCGTTGTTGTATCGCGGGTCGTTGGTGTAGAAGGGTATGTTGTCGGCGTACAGATAGCGTCTGGCAGGACCGCCGGTACCGCCACGCGTTACCGCATCGTTCTCCACGATTACGGGCGCCATTGCGCCCGTGCCCGGGATGTAGTGGTCCACGCCGTAGCGCTTAAAGCCCATGGCCGAAGGCGCCACCAGCGGCACCAGGTCTCCTTGGTTTATTACGTTGTGAATCGAGAAGTAATCCTGGTCAAAGACATTTTTGTTTACGCCACCTTGCGGCGCCTCCACGGGATAACCAAACACCTTGGGCTTGTTGCTCACCGCGTAGTTCCAGGCATCAATGAGGCGCTTGCATACGAGGTTGGTCGTGGCGCCCGCGCGCGAGTAGCCCGCCACCCAAAAACGAACCTTGTATGCGGGGATGTTGTAGCGCTGCATGTAGCTGCGTATTTCTCTGTATACCTTGTCGGCGGCACTCGCAAAGCCTGCAGCCTCGGCATCCCTTACGTCTTTGGCCTTGTTGAGCGTAACGTTGCTGGTCCACTCCGCCTCGTAGTTGGCGCCGCGGATGGCAACCGGTATGAGGTAATAGTCCGAGTCTTTGCCGTCTTTGTTCTTGAGCCGCTTGTGGGCAATGGTTACGCCAATGGTGTCGATGCCCGGCTTCTGCACGTTAAAGTCGTTAACGTAGATCGATTGGTCGTCGCAGCCGATGTCGGCCATAAACTGACGTGCCGAGGCGTGCTTGTTTACATAGCCGCCCGTTGCGTTGATGTCGCCCGTATTAAGGTAGAAGCCGCTCATAGCCATGCATAGGGACGCGGTCGCCAGATGGGGATTGTACGTCTCGGGGTTGTCGAAGAAGTAGCCGTCGGAGTAGAAGAACGGCGTCGTGAGGTCAACCTTTTCTTCCACGACGCTGGGGAAGCGCACGTAGCCGCGCGTTACGGGGTAGCCGTTGTAGGTCTTTGTGCCGTCCACCTTGGGTGCTGCGGCGGCTGATGTTAGCTTGCCTACCGTTTGGCGTTGCCCATAGGAGGTGCCGTACTTATCGCTGTTGTCCTTGCCATCTCGCACGTAGTAAATCTTGCGCTTGGTGGGAGAGGGGTTGTAGGTAAAGTGATACCCACCGTTTTCCGGCGTAAGGTAGCGAATGCAGTTGGGACCCTTTAGGCGGTCGTGGGTTACCTGCACGGCGTCTTCCGATATCTTTTCGTAGCCCATGCGCACGTCGGAATCGCCGGTAAGCGTAAAGTTGGGATGCACGCTAGTTGAGCCAAAAACGAGGTTGCCGGATCCGGCGCCGTTGTCCTTGATTATGGTTTTGCCACCCACTTCCAGCGAGAAGGACTTTACAAACCATCCTCTTCCGCTGCCAACCACATACACGCCTGCGCCTTTGCCCCAGCTGGAGTTGTCGTTTGTACTGTTTTTGGTTATGGCGCAGCTGTTCATGGTGTCGGACGCGGTGCTTATTATGTTGGTAAAGTCGCCAATGTACACGCCGCCGCCGTACTGGGCCGTATTTTTTGTAATCGTAAGCGCCGAAAGCGTAATGGAGTGGTTGCGCGTTGCCACGCCGCCGCCGTATTTGGCATCGTTGCCTTCCACGGTAAAGCCGCTCACAGATGCGTCGTTTTCGTTTATGTATACGCCGCCGCCGTATTCGTCGTAGCAACTGTTCCAACCTACGACCGACTTTGGGTCGCCGGTAATAACGGCTTTGGAAGCGCGCAGGGCAATGCCGCCGCCGTCGCGCCTGGCACTGTTAGAACTTACTTTTGAGTTGTTCATAAACAGATTGAATCTGCTCGACGTGCTGCAGATGCCACCGCCGTCGTTGTAGGCATAGTTGAAGCTTATGTTGGAGTTGTTGAGCGAAACCATTACGTCGGAGCCACTTGCCCAAATGCCGCCGCCGTAGCCATCGCTTCCGCCCTTTTGCTCTGCGCGGTTGCCAGCCACGGTTACGTTGTTAAGCGTAAGGCGCGCGCCGCCATAAAGATGGATGCCGCCCGCCTTGTTGGTGCTGTATCCGCCAGTAATAAGACCGCTCGCGATTACCTGCGTGCCAACGTTGTAACCGTTTTTGTTCCATGCATTAATCGGCTTTAAGTTGATGTTGGTACCGCCGTTAATGGTTACTCGCGCATTGCTCTTTACCAGCATCGCGTGGCCTTTTGAGTTCTCCGATCTGAGGTCACGATCGAGAACATGACTATTGAGGTTGATGGTTATGGTGGCCTTCTCGGGCAACTCCAACGGGCCACCCTTTACGTCCTTGTTAAAGTCGATGGTTATGGTGCTCCCTTTGCCGTTTTGGGCATTGAGCGCCTTTTGCAGGTCCGCCAGCGAGTTGGGATACGACTTCGCGCCATTGATGGTTAAGTTAAACATCGAATCGGCATACGCCGGGCGTGGCACAAGCAAGGCAATCACGCCAAAGACAAAGCAGAAGACGAGAGAGGGAACTATAGCCCGGGCGCGTTTACTCATGGTGGCTCCTTTTTAGAATATTTCCGCCATATTATTTATTATACGCAGGAAACGCGGCGTTGCCCAACATAAACGGGGGAAGAGCGGGCAAAAGGGGACTGTCCCCTTTTGCACGCTGGCGACAAGGGCTGCCTAGCCGGCAATGTTGCGCGCCACGAACACGCCGCTGGCACTCGCGTGGCTGAGGGAATGCGTAACGCCGCTGCCGTCGCCAATGAGGTACAGACCTTCGTGGCACGACTGCAGGTTTTTGTCTACCTTTGCGTGCATGTTGTAGAACTTGACCTCAACGCCATAGAGCAGCGTGTCGTCGCCCGCGGTGCCTGGGGCGATCTTGTCGAGCGCCTGGATCATCTCGATGATGCCGTCCAGGATGCGCTTGGGCAACACGAGGCTCAGATCCCCCGGCTCCGCCTTGAGCGTGGGAGACACGAAGCTCTCTGCAATGCGTTGGTGCGTTGACCGCCGACCGCGCATGAGGTCTCCCATCCGCTGCACTATGACGCCTCCACCCAGCATGTTGGACAGGCGGGCTATGCTTTCGCCGTAGCCATTGCTGTCTTTGAACGGCTCGCTAAAGTGCTTGGAAACCAGCAGAGCGAAGTTGGTGTTGCCCGTTTGGCGCGCCGGGTCCTCGTAGCTGTGGCCATTTACGGTAATGATGCCGTTCGTGTTTTCGCTTACCACGCTTCCCTTGGGATTCATGCAGAAGGTCCGCACCTTGTCCTCGAACTTCTTCGTCCTGTACACGATCTTGCTTTCGTACAGCTCGTCGGTAAGGTGAGCCCAAAGCTCGGCTGGCAGCTCAACGCGCACGCCGATGTCTACCCGATTGGACTCGGTGGGAATGTTGAGTTCCCGGCAGATCTTCTCCATCCACTTGCTTCCGCTCCGGCCAACCGACACCACGCAAGACGTGCACGTATACTCCTTGCCCTTGGCATACACGCGGTATCCGCCGCCTTGCAAGAGCTCAAGATGCTCGACTGGCGAGAGGAAGTGGAAATCCACCCGCCTGCGCAGCCTCTCGTAGAGTTTTTCCAGCACCACATGGTTGATGTCGGTTCCCAGGTGACGCACTGAGGCGTCGAGCAGCTTAAGGCCGTTTTGCATGCAAAGCGTCTTTATGGAAGTGCTTGCCGTGGAGTAGAGCTTGGTGCCTTGACCGCCGTGCATGAGGTTGATCTTGTCTACATAGTGCATGAGTTCGAGCGCCTGCTCGCGGCCCAAATACTCGTACAGTGTGCCACCAAAGTCGTTCGTGATGTTGTACTTGCCGTCGGAAAACGCACCCGCACCGCCAAAGCCGCTCATAATGGAGCAGTTCTTGCAGTTGACGCACGTTTTTATGCGCTTACCGTCTATGGGACACTTGCGCTTGCTTAGCTCGTTGCCAGCCTCAAACACGCCCACGCGCAACTGTGGCGCAAGCTCGCAAAGCTCATAGGCCGCATAAATGCCACCTGGCCCTGCCCCAATGATAATTACATCGTAGTCCATGGTGCCCTCCTGCCATACTCCAAGGCAAGATACTACACCTTAGGACGTGCGGGCCGAAAGCACACGTACTTGTTCTCCTCGTTGTTGAGGTATCCGTACGTTATGCCTTCCTCATCCAGGGCATCCATATAGTCGGCCAAAAACGGCTCGCCCTCTTTGAAGAACTCCACCAAGTCCTCCTCGGGAAAATCCAAAGGCAGGTGTATGGCGTGCAGATGCGCATCGCTTTGGTAGATTTCCTGGGTAACGATGCCCCGCGTGAGCTCCCCCACCTCCATATAGCCCTTGCGCTTGCGCATGTACACACGCCGATACTCCCCGTTATCGCTAACGCATAGCAAGGTAGTTCCAACTGTTTCCTGCGGATAGGTACTCGTCATGCCATCACTTCCTTACGAACGTTTGTTCCTAATAGAAGGATAGCACATTTTGCCCAAGATGGGAACGTGTGTTCTTATTTTTTGTACGACCCTCCTATTGGCGCCTTCGTCCCCGGGCCCACGCCAGCCCGCATATGGCTCCGCGCTCGCTTCGCTCGCTCACTTCGTGAGTCGCCACCTGCGGGCTGGTGTGGCCCGAAGGTGTGAACTTATCACTCTGTGCTCAAGAAGCCTCGCGCAAGCCGGCCGGCATCCGCGCCATACACGCAGATAAAGCCGGCCGGACAAAATCTCTCATCTACCGTTTGCTACTCCGCCGTGATGACCTCCACGCCACCCATGTAGGGCACAAGCGCTTCGGGCACGGTAATGCTGCCGTCCTCGTTCTGGTAGTTCTCTATAACCGCCGCCATCGTACGGCCAACGGCCAGGCCCGAACCGTTGAGGGTGTGCGCAAAGCGCGTGCCCTTGAACTCGGCCGGATCGCGATACTTAATGTTTGCGCGACGTGCCTGGAAGTCACCGCAGTTAGAGCAGCTGGAAATCTCCTTGTACGCATCGTAGCTGGGCAGCCAAACCTCGATGTCGTAGGTCTTCTTTGCGCTAAAGCCAATGTCGCCGGTGCACAGCGTAACCACGCGATACGGCAGACCCAGCTTTTGCAGCACCAGCTCCGCCTCCGCCGTCATGGACTCAAGCTGGTTCATGGAGTCTTCGGGTTTGGCGAACTTTACCATCTCGACCTTGTCGAACTCGTGCACGCGAATGATGCCACGCGTGTCGCGGCCGGCACTGCCCGCCTCCTCGCGGAAGCACGGGGTAAAGGCGCAGTACCACAGCGGCAGCTTGTCGCCGTCGAGCACCTCGTCGCGATGGAGGTTCGTGAGCTGGACCTCGGCTGTGGGAATGAGGTACATGTCCTCCCCCACGTGATACAGGTCCTCGTCGAACTTCGGCAGCTGGCCCGTGCCAAAGAGCGAGGCGTAGTTTGTGATGACGGGTGGCCACCACTCCTTGAAGCCCGCCTCGTTGTGGCAGTCGATCATGAAGTTGATGAGCGCGCGCTCCAAACGAGCGCCCAGGCCACCGAGCACATAGAAGCGCGTACCGGCGAGCTTGACGCCGCGGTCGAAGTCGATGATGCCGAGCTCGGGACCAAGGTCCCAGTGAGCCTTGGCCTCAAAGTCAAACGTGCGCGGCGTGCCCCAGCGACGCACCTCGGGGTTGTCGGAGTCGTCGGCGCCATACGGCACGGACTCGTCGGGGATGTTGGGGATGCCGGCGACCAGATCAAACAGCTCCTGGTCCACCTGCTTGCGCTTTTCGTCCAGCTCGGCGATCTTGCCCTTGTTTGCCGCGACCTTTGCCTTTGCGGCCTCGGCCTCGTCGCGCTTGCCCTCGCGCATGAGCTGACCGATTTGCTTGGATGCTGCGTTGCGCTCGGCCTGCAGGGCCTCTACCTCGGTAATGGTGGAGCGGCGGAGTTCGTCGAGCTCAAAGAAGTGCTTGCGGTCCCAGCGTGCGTTTTGGCGAGACTCGCAGGACTTGTCCACGACGTCGGGGTTCTCGCGTACGAATTTGATGTCGAGCATAATGTGTGCCTTTCTGTATGGCTGTTTTAGTGCCTCCACACCCAAAAGGGTGACGCCAACTGTCGCGCGAGGCGTTCGCGCGGTGTATCTAAGTATATACTTGTGCATGCAAAATCGTATGGCGTACCAGAAAGGCACAGTCGTGGAGACCATTGGCAACTTTTTTAGATGGCTTTTTTCCGACCGCGTGGGTGTATTGGTGCTTTTGGGCTCTGGCGTCGTGCTGTTCCTGCTTATTGCGTTCTTGCTCGAGAAGCGCATGCGCAAGCAGTTTTACAACCACCAGAAGTCCGAAGACGACTGGGACCTGTTTGACTCAGACGAGGAATAGGCCACACGGCACAACCGCTCAGTCAAGTTCGTAGAACCCACACATCGCGGTGGCGTCTTCCCGAACCTTGTCTGCGGCAATCTTGGCGCAGACGAACCTCTCTTCGATGTTTGGCTCCTGCTGCGCGTTGACAAACACGCCAAACCTCATGCTCGCCTCACCCGCAATCTCCTCGTTGGCAAACACGTCCAACAAGAGGTCCTGCACCAGCCGTTCGTAGTCCTCTTGGTGCGGGCAGTACAGAAGGAAGGCGTCTCCCGTCTGCCTGCAGCCCATACCGCCGATTTTGCGCGCGAGCTTGCGTATGCTCATGCCAAGCGTTCGCAGCACGAGATCGCCGAACTGCCGTCCATACCGCCTGTTAATGGAATGGAGACCGTTTACGTTGCACGCAATGGCATCCAAGGTGGCGTTTTTGTACAGATGGTCAAAGCGATCGACGTAGCGCATGAAGTAGTCGACGTTAAACAGCCCCGTGAGCTTGTCTCGTTGCGTCTGCCGAATGAGGTCGCGGTTCTCCGACAGCTCGATGCACTTGGCAATGCGGGCCTTAACGATCTCTATGTCGGGATAGGGCTTGGATATAAAGTCCATTGCCCCATATTTTAGACAGTCAATCTGCGCATCCTCGTCCACCGTTAAAACGATAACCGGAATCGACGCGAGGTCCTCGTTTACCTGCATTTGCATGAGCACTTCTCGACCGTTCATGTTTGGCATAAACAGATCCAGAAGCACGAGGTCAACCTCATCCTTGTGGCCCTGGAGGACCCCCATCGCCTCCACGCCGTCTGCCGCATAGAGCACGTCGTAGTCGTCCATCAAGAGGTCGCCCAGTATCTCGCGATTGCTCTCAATATCGTCAACGATCAAAATCTGCCTGCGCACGTTGTTGGCGGGCATTCCATCGCCATACGAATTCCACGTTGCCTGCTCCAGCGCGCCTTCCCTCGTGGTTGCACCAAGGCTCTTGAGCAGCATCTTCTCTTTGTACATGGTGGCATCCGCACGCTCAAAGACCTCGCGAATGCTTTGGTCGCTGTTTGGGTCATACTCTGCCAACCCACCAGAGACAACTGCGCCCTCCGTTGCAATATGCGCCATGGACCTGTTGTGCAGCCGATACATGAGCACTTCTCGGTTCGCGTAATCCCTATCTGTAAGGATTACCGTAAACTCGTCGCCGCCGACTCGATACACCGGGCTATGCGTAAAAATGTCGCAGATCATTATGCACGCTTGGCGAATGTACTCGTCACCTGCCTTATGGCCCTTTGTGTCGTTAATGACCTTGAGACCGTTAACGTCGCAAACAACAAGGGCGATTTCGGAAAGCGTGCCCTCCGCCAGCTTTTGGTCGAGCGCTGCCTCGGCGTTTATAAAAGCCTGCTTGCTCTTTACCCCCGTTAGCCCGTCTTGATACGCTTGTCCATGTACCTGCGCGATCTGCGTTTGAAGCTCCGTTTGCATGGACTGAATCTGCTCTTCCAACGAATCCATGGAGTCGGCGCTGCCCGCGCTTAAGGGTGTGGGGCTGCCTTCCCCTTCTGCGGGGTCGTTGCCCATCTCGTGCATAAGCGTGGTTGCCATGTTGTTGAGCTGTCCCTGAATCGACCCGATTTGCTTTTGTCTTTTGGTGGCGATTGCGGTTACTATGCCTCCGCCTATGAGCAGCGAGAGGACCGCCACTATAATCGTGGTTCCGGTAAGGCCAGCCAGCTGCTGGTTGTACCATTCCGCGCTAAAGTCCACCGCTATGATTCCAGCAACCTTGCCCTCTGAGTCGAAGACCGGGCTGTAGGCGCTATAGAACGTACCCCATGCATCCTCGTACTGCACGCTGTCGGCTGCGGCATGGCCCTTGCTCGCCTCACGCAGCGCGTCGGTGTACACAATGGGTGAGCCAAACTCCCCCGGATCCTCCACGGTGGGATCCAAACCAAAGGTAAAGGTGCCGTCTCCCATGTCGCGGACGCAGTAGATGTACTTGAGGTCGATGTTGTCTTGAAAGTAGCGCAGCGTTCGCATGATGGACTCGTACTTTTCCGTTCCCTCATCCGCGGGCGTAACGCTTTTTAGCGCGTCTCCGTCGATCATTGCCGCGGCGGTGTTGGAGATGTCGAGCATCCTGGTTTGCATGAGCGCGACGATCGACCTTTTTGTTTGGCTTACCAGCAAGTATCCGAGCGATATGGTAACAACGAGCAGAAAGACAACCGTAATAACGAGGTAGCGAGAAGTGTGTCGTGACTTGAGTCTTTCCAGCATGATCTTCTCCCGGCCATCGGTCTTTTGCCCCATTGCATTCTTCATAGTAATACCACTTTTTTACATACTTGTATGCAAACGAGGAGTGTGTCACGGGGACGGTGCCACGGGGACGGGGCGTTGACACGCTCTGGCCGCCCGTGACGCGCTGGCGCTCACCTAGCGTTGGTTCTGCGCCATCACGCCCACGAGCGCATGGGGCACGTAGGGCTCCTCCAGGTAGGCAACCTCATCGGCAGTGAGGACAAGGTCTGCCGCCGCAGCCGGACCGTCGATGTGGTGCGGCTTGGTGGCGCCGCAGATGGGGCTCGTCACCTTCGTGAGCATCCACGCAAGCGAGACGGCGGTCATGCTGGTATCATGCGCATCCGCCACCTCGGCCACGCGACGGATAATGACGTTGTCCTGCTCGGCCGTGGCGTCGTACTTGCCTTTGGCAAACGCATCCTGCTCGAGGCGCGCGGACGTTTCGCCCGGTCTACGCGAGAGGCGTCCGGCAGCAAGGCTGCTGTAGGGAACGGTCGAGACCGAGTCCTCGTCGCACAGCTGCAACAGCTCGCGCTCGTCCTCCCTAAAGATAAGGTTCATGTGGCTCTGCACGACCTCAAAACGCGCCCAGCCGTGCGCGGCCGCGATGTCGTTGGCACGTGCCAGCTGATAGGGATGGCAGTTGGAAACGCCAAGCGCCCGCACCTTGCCCGCAACCACGGCGTCGTTGAGAGCCGACATGCTCTCTTCGATGGGCGTGTGGTAGTCCCAGCTGTGCATGTAGTACAGGTCGATGGTGTCCACGCCCAGGCGACGCAGGCTGTTGTCTACGCATGCGGCAATCCACTCCGCGCCGCTCATGCCATCCTGCGCGTCGGCCGGTCTCGGGCTGTACTTCGTGGCGATAACCCAATCCTCGCGGGGCGCGAGGCTTCGCAGGGCGGCCCCCACGTACTCCTCGCTCGTTCCAAACGAGTAGGCCATGGCCGTGTCGAAGAAGTTGATGCCCGCGTCCAGCGCGCGGCCAACGATCGCGCGCGTGTCGTCCGGCCCCAGCGTCCAGGTGTGCAGCGCGCCCTCGCGCACCTCACCAAAGCCCATGCACCCCAGGCAGAACCTGCTTGCCTCGATGTCCGTCTTTCCCAGCTTTGCGTACTGCATTTCTCCCCCGCTTCTGTACTGTGGATGCCTAAAGGCTCAGGCCCTCGCCCAGCGCGAGCGCATGCACGCGCCCAGAGTTCCTCACGGCCGCCTCAAGGCGCTCGGGGTCGCCGTTGAAGGGCGTGTACTCCGGCGCGTCCACGCAACCCCAGTGGATGAGCAGCAGCTCGGACTCGGGATAGTGGTTTGCCAGCTCCACGGCGCCCGCGAAGCCGATGTGCCAGATGTTGTCGGCAAAGTCGAAGAGCATCATGTCTGGGGCCTTCTCCCACTCCAGGAACTCGGGCAATGGGCGGGAGTCGGAGGGCAGCCAAATGGAGCCGTCGGGCGTGTCGAACCAGTAACCGCAGTACTCCTTGCGCTCCCAAGTGCGATGCTGGTACTTCTCGCTGGTCATGTGCTCCTGCCAGTTATGCCAGGTGGGAGTGAGGGTCACGTCGACGTTGCCCACGCAAAAACGCTCGCCGATGTCGTGACCCACGGCACCCTGCACATGCTCCTCGTCGCGCGCAACCTGCGCCACGTAGTGCGACGCGTGCACCTCGCTGGCCTGGTCGCGCAAGCCCGCGAGCGTCTCACGCGCAAAGTGGTCGTTGTCGATATGCGTGTAGAGAAGCGCGTCGAAGCTGGGCACGTCCTGGGGCAGGATGGGAGGCTCCACGAGCGTAGGCATGTCGAAGCCCACGAGCAGCGGGTCGCACATGATGGTGGTGCCGCGGCTGTTGAGCAAAAAGCCCGCGTTGCCCAACCAATACACAGTAGTGGTGTCGGACGGACCAAAGGCCTCGGCGGGAAGTGCCACGGTCTCCCTTGGCATGGCCTGACCGGACGTGCTGCGACGAATCTGGACGCTCATGGTATCTGCCTCCTCGTTTGGGTTTTCGCTTGTATCCATCTTAGGGCGATGGACGCGCAACCGCCACAAACGACTAGCGAGGAGTATCCACAAGTTGACGAATCGACCAAACGGTATATCAAAAACTTCCGCAATGCCGCGAGTGAGGCAGTCGTGCTGGCACGCCCCACTCCCCTGATTACTCCTCGTCGGGCTGCTGACCGTCGTGAGCCTCCCACGCGCAGGGGCCCAGCTCCAGGTGGTCGAAGCGCGCGGTAAACGACGAGTCCTCAGGCGAACAGGCGTAGATGCCCACGCGCACCTCGCCCGCGCCCTCGTACAGATGGCACACGCGCATCTGCTGCCACTGCTCACCATCGGTCGAGCAGTCTATGCGATAGTCGTCCGCACGACGACTCACGCGATACCACATCTGACGCACGTCGGCATCAATCACCGTCGTTGCCCAGTCCGACCAACCATGGTTGGTCACCACGCTTCCCAAGTGCTGGATAACGCCATCCTCGTACTCAACCGAACCCTTGATCCAGTTCTCGGAATCGAGGTACATCACCACACCGCACTGGTCAAATCGGTGGCTCGCACCCGAGAAGTCCGTGCGCACGACCAGCGAGAAGTACTGCTCGTCGGTAGTCAGCTGCAGCGCCGGCGCGTTGTCGTTACGAAAGTGGTAGTACGTCCGCTGCCAGAGGTCGGTACCCGGCTCGGTGGTAATGCTCACAACACCGTTTGCGACCGACCACTCCTTGGGCTCACGCGTCCATTCAAGTCTTTTCAAATCCATGGCGTTCCCTTCCCGAGTGGCTTAGCTGTTCACAATGGCCATTGTACGACGAGTGTGCCACGGGCAGTGTGTCACGGGGGGCGGTGACACACTCAATTGCGCCAGCGCTACTTCCAAGGCTCCTCAAGTGAGAGCTCAAAGGTCGCCTCGGGCGGCAGCGTGCGGATGAGTGCGTTTTCGGCTTCATCCAAATGGGCAACCGGCATCACGCGGTACTTGTCCGACTCTTCCTGTCCGCTGTGGAGTATGGCAAACCAACCGCCGGCTACGCTCACGTCTCCGTTGGTCCATCCCTGCTGCTTTTCGGACTCATCGAAGGAGCCCTCCTTGAGCTCACAACAGTAGTCCACGCCCGAGTCGCGACCAACGACCGTAAGGGGCAGGCGATTCATGAGGTCACGCGCCGCCTGCGTCTGGTTAAGGGGTGCCCGTACGACAACGTCGCCCGAGCGAATGACCAAGCGTGCGACGTTGCGATCGTCGGGATCGGTAAGGGCCGCACCAGCTGCACGCAGTCGTTCCAGCAACTCCGGGGACTTGTTCTCTTCTCCTGCGGCGGTGAAGATACCCATGTCCTCCAGATGCAGCCAACTCAAGAACGAGTGTTGGTAGGTATAGACGGCACCATCGTAGACGCCCTTTGATCCCGAACTCAGAAGCAGAGACGCTTTCTTGAGCCTGCACGGATATCATGGGGCGTATATGCGGTGTATGGCGCAGGCAAGCTGTCCCGAGAGCCCGTGGTAGTAAATGGGGCTTGCCAACACGATCATGTCGGCCTCGTCTAGGACAGGGTAAATCTTTTGCTCTTGGGGCTTGCGCAGCCTGCAATTGCAAGCAGGAACGCCGCGACTGCCACAGCGTATAGGACTCTTTTCATGGCACCTCCCTTGCCGTCTGTGGCTATTGTGCCTCGTGCCATGAGCAATGACAAATACCTATTGGTCATTGTTAGATATAGCGTAGATGCATGCCAGTTTTTCGATGCGGTGTGTCACCGCCCCCGCGACACGCCCGTGACACCCTACACCAGGAACAGGACGACCAGCGTGTAGACCACGAGCGTCACGACAACATAGAGCGACGTGAAGGCGCTCACGAACCCCGGCTCTCGGTCACCCTTGTACAGGGGCTGGATGAGGGTGCTCATGGCAAATCCCGTGGGGCATGCGAAGTAGATAATAACCGCGAGCATGAAGTCGCGGTCGGCCATCCTTTGGCCAAACAGCAGGAAGAACCCCAGGATGATAAGGGCGAACCACGCGATGCGCACCACCGAGAGCTTGAGGATGGGAACGATGGTGTCCTTTTCCACCGTGAGGTCGTAGCCGAGGATGAACAGGATGAGCGCGACGATGGGGCTCGTTGCCATAGAGAGCGTGGAGGTGATGGCTGGTCCAAAGTCAGACGCCACGATCGCACTGTAGAGGCCGGTGACGTTGAACAGCACGCCGGCAGTAACCGCGATGAGGAACGGGTTTGTCACCATGCTGCGCACGATGTCTCCCGCTCGTGCCCCCTTGGCCGCCTCGCTGGCCACCATGACGGGCACCACCACAAAGGCGATGATCGATCCAGCCAGGTCGAACACCACCGTGGTGGACGAGGCCCCCACGATGGAGAGGTACAGAGGAAGCGCCACGTTGCCGCCCTCGACCGTCGTGAGCAGGTACTTGGAGAAGTGCGCGTTCTCCTTTCCCGTGAACCGCGCGGTGAGCGGCCCCACCACGAGCAGCGGTATGAGGAACATGAGAAAGACATAGCCTACCACCGGCAGCACGGAGAGGTTGAGGTCGGCGCTCGCGAGCAGGTTGAACACGAGAATGGGAAACAGGATGCCGAACAATATGGTGTTGGCACCGTCCTTCTGCTCAGGGGTCACCCAGTGGAGACGACGACACAGCTGTCCGAGCGCAAGCATAAAGAACACGGGCAGAAGCGTTGTGATGGCAGCCATGGAAATCCTTTCTTTGGAAGCCTCGGGTTTGGCACCTCTTATGGTACAGGGTTTCATAAACCATGTTAAATGCACATCGTTTATGCTATATCATGCCTTACATGCATGCTTTGTCTGTATTTCTCCCCCCATCGCAAACAAGACAACGGCCTCGACTCATCCGCCCCTACGAGTCCTCGCCGCAACTCTCCCTCATGCCACGCAGGAACAGGTCACAGGCACGGGAGAGCGGTTGGAAGCGCTTCCACACAAGGTAGGCTTGCGTCGTCGGCGCGTCCGCAAGCGGTACGAACGCGAAGGGCGTGCCCTCCCCCGTCGCCACGATGCCATCGAAGCAGACGGCCACGCCCATACCTGTCTCTACGAGCAGCGACGCGTTGTAGAGCAACGTATAGGTTGCGGCCACGTCGAAACTCTCGGAGACCAGGCGTCGGAACATGGTTGGGGTACCCTCAGCAAGCTCGCCGGTTTCGCCACTCACAATGAGGCGCTCACCGCGCAGGTCGTCGAGTGTGATTGCGTCACGCTCTGCCAGCTGGTGATCGCGACGCAAAAGGATCCCCCAGCGATCCTCGTGGGGCAGTCGCAGCCACTCGTGGCGGGCATCAGGCTCACCCCCAAAGACGACACCGAAGTCGAGCAGACCCCGCTCGACTCGCTCCAGCACGTCTGCGCCATTGCCCGAATGAACGCGCAGCCGCACGCCGGGATGCTCGGCAGCAATCCCTGTGGCAACACGTGCCACAAGCGCCATCGCACGCGATTCGCCACCGCCCACCCACACGTCGCCCTCCACCTCGGCCGCGGGAGCCCTCAGCTCGCGTTCTGTGCGATTGGCCAGGCTTACGATCTCTTCGGCACGCTTGCGCAGGAGCATTCCCTGCTCGGTGAGCGTAACACCGCGCGCCTCACGAATAAGCAGCGCGCAGCCCATCTCACGCTCAAGGTCTGCCAGCTGCCTGGAGAGCGCTGGTTGGGTAATGTGCAGCTGACGCGCGGCACGAGTGACGTTTCCCTCGCGTGCCACGGCAAGGAACGAGCGCAGGGTACGGAGCTCCACGACGACCTCCTCTGTCGTATGCATATGCAGTGCTTATGACAGTATATGAGCAATAGACATTTGTTATCAAGTCAGCATAAGCATAATCTCGTGTGCAGACAAAAGAAAGCGACCGAGAGCGACCCCTCGACGTCTGTGCCTGGATAATCAAAGAGATAGAGGCACCGCACGCCTAGCGCAGTTTAGGCCTTACACTCCCTCCGTCATCTATATTTGACAGTTCGCCGCAATAAGGTCTGCGAGTGTGACGTGTGGGTTGCGATAGCGGGCGTTGGGGTTGGGCTCGTCGTAGCGCACATAATGGATTGCTTTGGTCGGGCAAGCGTGGATGCAAGCGTAGCAGTTGGCGCAACGATCGTAATCGTAGACAGGACGACCGTCCTCGATGCGGATGCAGCCCATGGGACACACGCGCGAGCAGGTGCCACAGCCGATGCACGCGTCGCCCACGTGGTAGAGCGGGTCGTCGTCGTGGGGATGCAGATCGAAGGGCTTCTTCATGTATCCCTCGTAGAAGTCAACCTCCACCTGGGTGGCAGGCTGGATGTAGTGCCTGCGTGCGTCGATGTCAGCACGCACGGCCGCGAGTTGTTCGTCCACACGCTTCTCGGGATCGAGCTTGCGCTGCTCGTCCATATCAAAGACGTTAAGAGCGTTGTCGAGCATGATAACGGTGTTGTAGTAGTCCACACGCCGGCCTGCCGTCGTAAGGCGCGCAGCTACACGCTCAGCAATGCCACCATGGTGCATGCCGTAGGTGCTCACCACATAGAAGTAGTCGGTATTGAAGGTCGAGCTTAGAATGAACTCCTCAACCGGCCGCGGCAGGTCGAATTCATAGAGCGGAACCACGATACCTATGGCCTTGGCCTGGTAGTGTCGCTCGGAGGCCGGCTTGCGAAGCTCGTGGGCAATGCTCGCTAGCTCTTCGTCGAGCTGCTGGGCGGCATAGAGACTATTGCCCGTCGCGGTGAAATAAAAAACCATGTTAAAGTCCTCACTCGTGTCGCTCGCGTGTTTTTATGCCAGCGCCGCGTAGTCGTTGGCGTCCACTGGCTCCAACCACTCGTTCCAGTCGTCCTCACCGGGTACCTCCACGGCCACGTGGCTAAACCAGCTGTCGGCCTTGGCGCCGTGCCAGTGCTTGACGTTTGCGGGAATGGTGATGACGGTGCCAGGCGTAAGGCTCACGGCAGGCTTGCCCCACTCCTGATACCAACCTTCCCCCGCCGTGCACACGAGCACTTGTCCGCCGCCCGAGGTGGCGTGATGCACGTGCCAGTTGTTGCGACATCCCGGCGTAAAGGTCACGTTGTACAGAGGCGTGGCACACCCCTCTTCGGTAAGCACCTTGAGGTAGGTCTTGCCTTGGAAGTACTCCTGGGCGGGGTTGTCGTCCCCAATGCCGAAGGCGTCCATCTGCTCGAACTCCGCGCGATCCATCGTCTTTGCCATGCTCTTCTCCTTTGTTTTGCTACCTACCCCTTAGATTTATCGTAATAGGGAATCAACTCGATTACAAATACCTATTGATAATTCCTACCCATACATGTCACGCATGGTTCTTATCCGCAACCGCATCCGACACGCACGTGGCTCGAATAGAACACCAAACGGCCGTAGAAAGGTTCCGCATATGATAGGATTTCGCTCAAAGAGGCAGTGACGTCTGCCTTACAAAACCATGTCGCCAGCCTATACGGGCGAAAGGATGGGCAATGGAAAGAATTCAGGACAAGTTCCGCCAATCGCAGCTGCTCCGACTCGTTTCCATTGTCTGCATGGCCGTTACCATGGCCTTCGTCCTCTGCGATGTTGCCTATGCCAACACCAATACGACCACCGTCCGCGTGGGCTACTACGAGAACGAGGTGTTCCAGGAAGGTGCGCGCGACGGCGCAATCAAGACGGGCTATGCCTACGAGTACTATCAAAAGTTGTCGGAGTACACAGGCTGGAGGTACGAATACGTCTATGGCGACTACGGCGAGCTCTACCAGGCGCTTCTTGACGGCAAGATCGATTTGCTTGCAGGCCTCGCATGGAAAGAGGACCGAGCCTCGCTGATTGCCTATCCGGACGCCGTGATGGGCAACGAGTCTTACTATCTTGTCAAACACGAAGCAGACTCGAGGATTACCACCGAGCCCGCCACTTTGGAGGGGCGCAGGATCGGCGTGCTGGACAGCGCGATGGTCGACGTCTTGAATACATACCTAAGCGACCACCATGTGTCGGCAGAGGTCGTTACCTACTCCGATTACACGCAGCTGTTCGAAGCCTTCGACTCTCAGGCCGTGGACGTGCTCGCCGCAGAGAGCGACGGCGCTCACAGCAGAGAGCATGCAGAGGTGCTCGGCATTTTTGGCACTTCGGATTACTACCTCTGCGCAAGCATCAATCGGCCCGACCTTCTATCGGAGCTCAATTCCGCGCAGACGCTCCTTGCCGCAGAAGAGCCCAACTACCTAAACACCCTAAAGGCAAAGTACTATTCCTCCAGCGTTACGGCCAGGGCGTTCTCGCAATCGGAGAGGGAGTGGATGAGTGCCCACTCCTCGCTCCGCGTGGGCTATTTGGATAACTACCTGCCCTACAGCGATACCAACGAACAAGGCGAGGTAACGGGCATTGTTAAAGACATCGTCCCCAACATCCTCGATACGCTGGGAATGCGGAACATGGCGGTATCCTACACAGCCTACACAAGCTACGACAACATGATTGCCGCAATACGATCGGGCGATATAGACGTGGCCTTCCCCGTCGGCGGCGGACTGTACTTTTCGGAGGAAAACGGAATATACCTATCCAATCCCGTATCCTCGTCGCCTGCAGAACTTGTCTATAAGGGCGAATTCAGCGATAGGACCACAGAGCACTTTGCCGTGAACGAGAACAACCGCATGCAGTATTACTTCGTCCAGGCAAACTACCCCAATGCGGAAATAACGTTCTACCCGTCGAGCGAGGAGTGTCTCGATGCCGTTCTTGCCGGCAGGGCGGGATGCGTAACGCTTAACGGCCTTCGTGCAAACGACATTCTGCGAAACAGAAAGTACGAGGACCTCTCCCTCTACCAAACCACCTACAACGATGCCAGATGCTTTGGCGTGGAAATCGGCAACGAGGGTCTGCTAAAGCTCCTCAACCGTGGAATCAACGTGCTGGGCGCCGATTACGCGCAGAGCATCTCGTACCGCTATACCAGCGGACTGTACACCTACGATTTCATTGACGCGTTAAGGGACCATACGGCCCTCATAGCCCTTATTATCCTCGCGATTGTTGCAATCATCGTCACGCTGCTGGTCCGAGACGTACGACGCACGAAGAAGGAGGTCGCAGAAAAGGAGGTCGCACGTCTGGAGCTTGAGGCAAAGAACAACGAACTCGCCGAGAGCCAGAGAGCACTTTCCGACGCGCTCATCGCAGCGGAGCACGCCAACCGCGCCAAAACCGCCTTTCTCAACAACATGTCCCACGACATTCGCACGCCGATGAACGCCATCGTGGGCTTTACCGCTCTGGCGGCATCTCACATCGACAACAAGGAGCAGGTACTGGACTACCTCGAGAAAATCTCAATATCGAGCCAGCATCTCCTGTCGCTCATCAACGACGTGCTGGACATGAGCCG
>CADCPM010000073.1 GCA_902803315.1 uncultured Coriobacteriaceae bacterium | reverse complement strand
GGAGGGCTTGAAGCCGAAGTCCACCAGGATTTCCTTCATGTCCAGCGGGTTCTTGGTAATCAGGAAGTAACGCGTCTTGCTGGCAAGGACCTTGTCGGCGCTTTCCTTGAAGTGGTCCATGGTCCACACGAAGATCTTCTTGTCGGGAGCAGCGCCTTTGTAGGCCGCCTTAAGAACAGGGTTGCTTGCTGCCACATCGTTTACGGCAATAATGCCGTCGCAGGGATACTCCAGGCTCCAACGCGTTACGGTCTGACCGTGAATCATGCGGTCGTCAATACGTACGAATGAAATCATTTCCTCTTCCTTCCTTCTGTTTCTTTAGAGCCCTACAGCTCTTCTTCCTCGTCGTCCTCATCAAAGGCAAGGTCGATCTTCACAGTGCCGTTGCGGGCTTCGTTTAGCACGTAGTCCACGAAGGCGTCACCCTCAATGCCGTCTTCGATGCCCATAAGGGCGGCAATGGCCATGGGCAGGCTCAGACCGCCAAAGGCCACCGTATTGGCCAAAAGACCGTGCTGGGTGAGCGTGTTAAGGGTGTTGGTAAGTGGGGATCCGCCCATAATGTCGCCAAGAAGAACAACCGAATCGTCGGCGCCAATTGGCGAAATTACGGCTTCCAGGGCACTTACGAACTCGTCGGCCGAGACACCGTCCTCCATCGAATGACTGAGCACGTTGTCGCGGTCGCCAAGCAGCATGCGTATAACGCTGTGCACGCCAGGCGCCATGGTTCCGTGGCTTACCAAGAGCAAATACTTCATAGGCACATCTCCCTCCCTCTCCGCATATTTGCGAGAGAATTGATAACGCGGCTACGCTTTGCCAGCAACGTTTTGATGCCGCGTTGTTTAACCTCACGGTTAATTATGGGAAAGTGGTGAACCCAAAAAATACCAACACTGTTACCATTTTTTGCGTATTTGAGACAACTTACGGGGGAGGGGATATGGCACAAGAGGAATCAGAATCGTCCACATTGCTTACCACGCAGGAGATAATGGACGCGATTTCGTACGTGAACGAGGGTGGAGCCGAAGATGATTTGGTGCGTATAGTTACCTACTCCAAGCGCATGTACTTTATTGCAGTAAACACCCATATAACCTCGCGAGAGATTGCCGAGCAATACGAGGGATTCTCGTCATTCATCTCTATGGGAGACGTGGAAGGGCTGCTTAAGTTCATACGAACCAATATGCCGCTTATGGAGCTTCGCACCTCCGATGACCCGCTTTTGCAGGGAAGGACCGCCATTGCGTTTTTGGCGAGCACCTGCGCGCAGGCAGCCCGGAACGGAGGCCTTTCCGTGAATCGCAGCTACGCCATTACGCAGGACTACATAAAGCTTGCCAACGAGTCCATAAACGAGGAGCTCGTTCATTACCTTATGCTTCCCATGATGCTCGAGCTCACCAAAGCGGTTTCCACCGAGGCTCGCGCATACACACACCCGCTCTCCCATCATGCGATGACCTATGTGCGTAGCCACCTGAGCGAGCCGCTAGACGGCGACTCGGTGGCAGAGGCATGCGGAGTGAGCCGCAAGACGCTGTGCACGCGGTTTAAGCAGGAAACAGGGGAGACCTTTGCGTCGTACGTACGGAGGCTTCGCGTGGAGCGTGCCCGCCGTCTGCTGGATACCACCGATTACGAGATCTCGCAGATTGCGTATCAAACGGGCTTCTCGTCGCAAAGTCACTTCCAAAACGTGTTCAAGCATCTTACGGGGGAGACCCCACGCGAGTGGCGCACGCGGGAGGTTCACGAGATTTAGCGTCTGAATCACAGACAAGCGCGACTACTGGGCCATAAGCTTCTTGAGCTGGCGGGCGACTCCTGACTGCTGGTTTGTCCAAGGCAGGATGTGTGTGGCCGCGTCCATAACGCTCTTCTCTGCGTTGGCCATGGCATAGGAGGTGCCCGCCGCCTTGAGCATGTCGATGTCGTTGGGTCCGTCGCCAAAAGCCACCGCGTGTTTGGGCGAGGTGCCATATCGCTCGCACACTATGCGTACCGCATTGCTCTTGCTCGCGTCGCGTGCCATTACCTCGCATAGAATCGTGCTGGAGCGCACCACGTTGAGATTGGGATAGCGTGCGGCCAGCGTCTTTTGCGCGCGCCTTATTTGATCTGGCTCTCCCATAAGGAGCAGCTTGTGAACGCCGCGGTTTCCAAAGGCTGATAAGAGGTCCTTACACGTGATGGCAGTCGTTTGTACCAACTTCTCCTCGTTGCGTATTCGAGGGTCGTTTGCGTCATCTGCAATCCACGTGTGGAATCCGTAGGTTCCTACCGTTATTGTTGGGAACTTGGTGGACAGATGCTCTTTTATTGCTATGGCGTCTGCCGTGGGAATAGTGGTGCTAAAGAGCTCCGTGCCCTCATGGTCGAGTACATATGCTCCCGAATAGCACGCAAGTGGCCCGCTAAAGCCCAGTTGCTCCTGTATGGGGTAGAGCCCCTCGGGCGATCTTGCGGATACTAGGCAAAACGTTACGTGCTCGCAAGCAGAGCGGATGACACTCGCACTTTGTAATATGGGATGGTGATCGTCCCCCACCAGCGTTCCGTCCACATCGCTAAAGATTATGTCCATGATAAGCTCCAGCCTACCTAGCGTCTCTTTCATGGTACAAATACGCGATTGGCGGCTATACCATCTGTGTTACGGATTTGCTTGGTTTTGCGGGGTTTTGGTAACAGCAAGCGAACTGCACTGAGTCCACACGCCAAGCCCAACTTGGGGACAGGCGCACCGCGCGGGCGCCCGCACGGCGGCGTTCAAGGCCTTCCTGTGCGGGCTGAGGTCGCTCGTGCGCGCGGTCCGCTTCGACGTCGAGGCGCTCGCCGCACCGCCGACGCGTCGTCATGCACTCAGTCTTAACTTAATGGCGGTGGCTCTGCCCGCTTGTTGGAGAACGCGAACTCGGGCATATAGGGATTGAGGTTGGAGCTCTGGCTCAAAGCACCGTGCTCGCAACAACCATCATGCTTCCCGCAACGATTCCAATCAGGAAGATGTACTGCCGCACGCTAACCTTTTCTTTCATAAAGATGCGGCCGCCGATCATTACGAAAATAGGGTAGGCGGCAATCAGCGGATCGGTAGAGACCGAGTTCAGCGCCATCGCATAGCTGTAAAAAACAATCCCGATATTGTCTACGAGCGCGCCGAGCAATCGGGGCGCGCTGTGTTTGGTAAAGGGGTTGTAGACCTTCTTTTCCTTATGGTAAATGTAGATCCAGAATCCAAGCGAGAACAGCGCGTATATCATTCCAATGATTATTATGCTGTCCCCTTCGGGCATGGCGTAGCCATAGGTGGTGTCTAGGCAAATTCCGGTTGTGATCGTTTCCAACGCGTCTGCCACAGCGAATATCAACGGGAACACAAGAGTTCCCAGACCGCGACTCATCCAACGGGCGCCTTGTCCTTGCTCGCTCTTCCGAAAGGCCCTGTTGCGCTCGATCGACAGCAGAATAATGCATACGAGTATTGTGAGTATTCCCGCGGCCCTCAGGGGAGTCAAAAGCTCAGAGATAGAGTTTGCCCTTCCAAGCGCGAGGAACGTAATGATGAGCAGTATCGTGGACGTGCCTGCGGCTATTCCCTCTATGGGGGATTCCACCGTTGCCTCGTTGTAGACGTAGCCTTTAAAGGAAATCGTATTGAGTATGGGGTAGATGAAGCCAAACAGGGTCATCGGCCAGAATCGTATGGCGCTTTCCCAAATAGGGATCGGCTCGTCTCGTATTGCCAGGTAAATGAGTGCGATAACAAAAAACACGATGCCGATGCAAACGGAGTACTTTAAACAGATGTGCTCTTCTTTTCCGTCGCGTACACCGACCTTGTAAAGCAAGCTGGTTGTAGCCCACATAAGAATCGTCAAAACAACCAGTAGAAGCCAAATAGCATTATTCATTAGCGGCCCCAAACGTTCAGCCATAGTCGGTCTCGTATTGTAGAAGAATTAATATCTTTGTAGTCAATCAATTCAAATATGGCGTCGTAAAGCTCGCGATGTTACTCAAAACTCTGGGCACAGACAAGTCAGGACGTCCAAAATGAGGCGAGTCACAACACCCGGAGGCGCGAGGGGCGTTGCGCCTCGCTTTTGGATGGTTGCGTTTGTGCACGAGACGCCAGGATTTGGTGCGAATCACGTAAAACCCCAGTTGGCGAGAGCTTGCTCGAGAAATTTTGGCGGTTCGTGTGCACTTGGAATTTTATGGATGTACACGAGCCGCCAAGACGGCAGCGAGGCGCAGCCCAAAAGCGCTTTTTGCCGAGGCATCAGTGCCAGATGGCAGGACAACACGCCCATCGCGGGACGGAAAAGGGGCAGGCTGTCCGAAAACTAACCCTTCCTGGGGGCTGTAACGTAAGGTGCCATACGAATCGGGCGGACTTCCCACGCGTCCGCCCGATCCTTGATGCCGCGAGGCATGGAGGCAGACCTCCCGAAAACGCTCACATACCCATGTCTACCTGCGCATATATGGTAAAATGTATGAAGTAGTTTGGGAGGCGGGGACGATGCCGGAGCCCAAGTTCATACCCTGCATGCAGGACCAGCCGACGCTGCCGGCCCCCGACATTGGCGACCTCGTGCCGGAAGGCTCGACGGCGCGCGTGGTCGACATGACAGTGCGCTCGATCGACAGGTCCACGCTGACCTCGCTCTACCCGGGCGGCGGCGCGCCGGCCCACGACCCGCAGATGATGCTGAAGGT
>CADCPM010000072.1 GCA_902803315.1 uncultured Coriobacteriaceae bacterium | reverse complement strand
CGCGGTTCGCTACCTCAAGACCAGCGCCGGCATCGTACTCACCGCATCTCACAATCCCGCGCCGTATAACGGCTATAAGGTCTACAATGACAATGGCGGCCAGATTGCCAACGAAGCCGCTGACGAGATTTCCGCCACCATCGCCAAAGTCAACCCGTTCGACGTTGAGGTAATGGACTTCGACGAGGCTCTGGACAAGGGCCTTGTGGAGTGGATCGACGACGAGGTCATCGATGCCTTTATCGCCAACGTGAAGAAGGTTTCCGTGCCTGGCTTCAAGGCTGCCGACGGCTATAAGGTCGTCTACACGCCGCTCAACGGCACCGGCATGGAGTGCGTAACCAAGATCCTCAACGAGATTGGCGTTACCGACGTGTCCGTGGTTGAGGAGCAGAAGAATCCCGATGGCAACTTCCCCACGTGCCAGTATCCCAACCCCGAGTTCCGCGAGGCTCTCGAGCTCGCGCTCAAGCTGGCCGACGAGGTTAAGCCTAACCTGCTCGTCGCGACCGACCCCGATGCCGACCGCATGGGCACCGCCATCCCTCACGACGGCGACTACGTGCTGATCTCTGGCAACGAGATGGGCGTTCTGCTTATGGACTGGCTGGCCCAGCAAGCCCAGAAGAACGGCGAGGACGTAAAGACCAAGGTTGCCGTTACCACCATCGTATCGTCCTCCATGCCCGATGCGCTCGCCAAGGACTGGGGCTTTGAGGTACGTCGCGTCCTCACCGGCTTTAAGTTCATTGGCGACCAGATCGACCAGCTCAAGGACGCTGGCGAGGAAGATCGCTACCTGGTAGGTTTCGAGGAGTCCTACGGCTACCTGGCCGGCACGCACGCTCGCGACAAGGACGCCATCGTCGCCACCATGCTGGCCGTCGAGATGGCATCCGACTATGCCGCCCGCGGCATGGACCTCTATGAGGCCATGGAGGAGCTGTACAAGAAGTACGGCTACTACCTCAACGGCACCGTGAACGCTGGCTTCCCGGGTGCCTCGGGCGCCGAGAAGATGGCCAACATCATGCAGGGCCTGCGCGACAACCCGCCCGCAGAGCTCGCCGGCTACA
The DNA here is from genome assembly GCA_902803315.1 of uncultured Coriobacteriaceae bacterium. GTDB lineage: Bacteria > Actinomycetota > Coriobacteriia > Coriobacteriales > Atopobiaceae > RUG440. The sequence continues at coordinate 8,730 of CADCPM010000072.1, read as the reverse complement.
AGGTCATCGGCGTCACCGACTACGGCAAGGGCGTCGAGATGCCGCGCGTGGGTGGCCTGCAAAAGGAGGAGCCGCAGGTGCTTCCCGCCACCAACGTCATCGAGTTCCGTCTTGAGGGCGACAACAAGATCATCTTCCGTCCCTCCGGCACCGAGCCCAAGGTCAAGGCGTACCTGTTCTCCAAGGGTGCGACCCGCGCCGAGTCCGAGGCAGTGCGCGACAAGCTCCAGGCCGCAGCAGAGGAAGTTCTTTCATAGCCTGCATCTAGCATAGAAAGAGCATGCACACAGAAGGCGCCCCGCATATACGGGGCGCCTTTTTTGGACAGGCCCTGAGTGACACAGTCATAGCTAGTTTAAGTGTGCCCCTCTGCCCTAATAGCCGTATGACTCGGATTCGCCGTAGCTTTCTGCGGACCCATTCGTCTCACCAGAGGAGTTCGCGCTCTTTGACGACGAAGACGAAGAGTTGCTGGACGAAGCGCTGCCGGATGAAGAGCTGTCGGAAGTGGTGCTATCGGAGTCAGAATTCTTATCGGAGTTGGAGTCCTTTTCGATTTCGGCAAGGGTGCTCTTGTTGGGACTAATGGCATAGAACTTGTTGCTGGCGCTGGTGAGGCTGGCCAGATCCCAAGGCCGACTGGACACATAGGTTGAGGTTGGGTCGAATACGGTTACGGATCCGTCTTCGTTCATGTTCACCACAAGAACCCAATGCGCCGTATCGGTGAGCGTGCCCTCTTTTACCTCGGCCGCAATAACGGTGTTGTCTCCCAAAGTGAAGGTCATTGCGTCGGTGGTGGGGTCAAATTCGTTTGCGGTTAGGCCCATGGACGAAGTGAGCTTGGGGAACATCTCGCCCTTCGTGCCCGAATCGCCATCTGCGAAATTTCCCTTGCTTGCCTGCTGGGCGATTTCGGTGGGGGAGAAATCCGTCTTGCCCGTAAGCCCCATGTAGGCCATGGCGAGGACGGTGGGTCCGGAACCCGTTACGGCAAGCGGCCCGTTGCCATAGGTTACGGCGCCCCAATGATCGTCCCAATTGTAGAGACAAGGAACTTCGCCGCGCTTTACGCTGCCGTCATAGGGGCGACTTGACTTATCGGAGCTGGGGTAAGCTGCTATGAAATTGCGCGCTGTCGGTTCGCTTAAGGCTAAGTCTAGGAGGCGATCGTCTTCGTATTGATTGGCGTTTTGCGCAATGGTTGCCAATACATCGGCACTGTCGAGCGCCTCGGTAAACTTTGAGGTCATGGCGGCAGATACACCTGCCGCAACGCGCGCGTCCTGCTCGTTTTTGGGCTTTGACTCTTCGACGGTCTGCGTGGAAGCCTCGTGATTTCGGCGTACGCAACTGGATACGCCTACGATTAAGACGGCAACGACTATGACGACTATGAGCAGGAGCAACAACACGCGCGGACGAAGCAGGACTGAAAGAATCCCGTCACTGGCAGGGGTGTGGCGAACTCGACGAGAGTGAAGGGAGTATCCGGTGTCGGGGCGCGTAAGTGTTCCGCGCCTGCTTTGACCCTGCGAGTTGCGCTGTGCCCTATTGCCAGATTGAACGTTGCGTTGCGATGATGAGCTACGTGTGCGACGCGAAGTGTTTCGATTCCTGCGGCTGCGATTTCGCGTTGAGTTGTCCATATCGATTCCTCCGACAAGAGACATGACATCCCACGAGCAAGGATACAAGTACAGTCAATCATATGACAGCGATTGCTTACGGTCTAGATACTTCTTGCGAGCTGTCCATATGGCTCGGCTGGCGTTCTTAGAACAGGCCGGTTTAAAAAACTGCTCGTATTTGAGGGTGGGTAATGGTTCGCATGAGCCGCCATTGACGCGCGGCGAATCTACCACATTTGACTTGTGAAACAAATCTGCTAAATTATGCATCAATACAAATACTTTTGCTTGAACTATACACGCAGGGAACTCCAATGGCAAAAAGGCGTACAGGTCGGCAGGAAGCCATACGGCGTATTGTAAGGAGCAAATCCATTCGTACGCAACGCGACTTGGTTTTTGAACTCCGTGACATGGGGTTTACCTGCACGCAGGCTACGGTGAGCCGAGATATAACCGATATGGGCCTTCGGAAGCTCTCCGAGGGCGCTTACGTGTTGGCGGAAGACCTGCATTTACAGCATATGGTGTCCGAATTTGTTGTGGCAATTGAGAGCGTGGGCAACCAAGTGGTTATAAAGACCCAAGCGGGGACTGCGCCTGGCGTGGCGGCCGCAATTGATGCGGCTGAGTTGTTGGAAGTAGTGGGCTCTATTGCGGGAAACGACACGGTGCTTGCTATTGGTAGAAGCAGCGAAGGCGCGGCGAGTATTGTGAGCCTCCTAAATAAACTACGAAGCGTAAGACGGTCGTAAAATAGCGCAATTGTTCTGTAGGATTTCTCCAGTTGTAAATGCAAGAGCGCCTCGCGCCGATTCCCATCAGTGCGAGGCGCTCCTATATGCGTGGTATTACGTCCTAGGAAGTCTAAGTATTTCCGCCTCCGCCTGCTGTGCCACCAGCAGCGTTACCAGCGTTGCCTGTGCCGCCGCCTTGGTCGTATCCTTGGCTGTAGTCGCTTGTGTCACCGGTTTCGTAGTCGTTGTAGCCGTTGTTGTACCCGGTATTGCCACCGCTACCGTCATCGCCATTACTATACCCGTTATAATTATTGTAATCAGTGTAGCCGTTATAGTAATTATTGTTACCGTAATTACCATATCCATTGTTGCCACTGTACCCGTTATTGCCATATCCGTTGTTGCTGTTGTAATTACTGCCAGACGAATAGCTATTTCCAACAACACCATCCTCACGAGAGCTGACCCAAGAATCCGTATTGGTGAATTCCCAACTTGAGTTCTCACGGTAGTCAGGCTTTGTGTTAGTGGTGGGGAACTCGGCGCGCTCTACGCCGTTAAGCAGCTTATTGGTAAAAGTCGCAAAGATGGGGCACGAAACGGTGTCGGGGTGACCGATCGAGCGACCGATGTACACGGTGGATTCGGTGCGATAACCGCTCCAAATCGCGACGGAAATTTGCGGTGTATATCCACAGAACCAGAGGTCGCGATAGCTTTCCGAAGTTCCAGTTTTGCCAGCAACCGGCTGGTCGAAGGTGATGAGGTTTTGCATTGAATGTGCCGTACCATTTGGGTCGGTGATGACGCCCTCCAGCACCTCGTTCTCGGCTTGCGCTATTGCCTCGTCCAACACACGCTCGGGCTTGTCTTCGTGCTCGTAAACGGTGTTGCCATTTCGATCCTCGATCTTGGTGATTGCCACCGAGTCGCGATGGATGCCACCGGTAGCGAGCGTCGCATAGGCCTCTGCCATCTGAACGGGGGGAACGCCAACCGTACCCAGGGTAATCGATGTGTAGTTTGGCAGATCCTCATCGACGCCCATCTTCTTTGCATACTCCACGATGCTTTCGGCACCAATGGCCTCTGCCACCTGGACAAACCCCGTGTTTGAGGAACGTGCAAGTGCTTCCGAAAGCATTATGTCGCCGTAGCTGTAGTTACCAAAGTTCTGAACCTGCCATGTGGGGGTTACCTGAATGGGCGAGTTGCAATTGAGGAATATGTTGGGGTTCATACCGTTGCTCAGGGCAGCCGCAAGAGTAAAGGTTTTGAAGCTCGAACCTGGCTGCCTGCGAGCCATGGTTGCGAGGTTGAACTGGTCGACGTTATAGTCGCGTCCGCCAACCATGGCCTTGATATAACCTGTGTTGGGGTCTATGGCAACGAGGGCGGATTCCAGTTCCTCATTTCCATACTCCTGCAAACGCTCGTTTACCGACTGCTCGGCCATGGACTGGATCGAGGGGTCGAGGGTTGTGTAGACCTTAAGCCCACCTTGGAACACGGTGTCCTGATCGAAGTCCTCAAGCAACAGCTGCTTGACGTAATCCGTGTAGTAGGGGTAGGTACCCTGTTCGTCCATTACTTGGCCGAGGTTGAGCGTCAGCGGCTCTGCCTGTGCGGCCTCGCACTCTTCCTTGGTTATGTCGCCCGCGCTGTACATGCGGTCGAGAATGGTGTTGCGACGCTGGATGGCCGCCTCGGGGTTCTCGGTGGGGTCATAATAGGAGGGAGACTGCGGGAGGCCGGCGAGCAGCGCCGCTTCGGCTAGGGTAAGGTTTTTGGCGTCTTTGTTGAAGTAGGTGATGGCTGCGGCTTGGATGCCGTAAGCGGCATGGCCGTAGTAGATGGTGTTGATGTACATCATGAGGATTTGATCCTTGGAGTACTTCTTTTCCATTTGGATGGCTATGTAGGCCTCGCGAACCTTGCGCTTGAGCGTTTGCTCGAACTGCTCCTCGGAAAGCACCGTGTTGCGCACGAGCTGCTGCGTAATGGTAGAGGCGCCTTCCGCACCGCCCGTAAACTGCGCGATTACCGCGCGAACGATGCCTTGCGGGTCGATGCCGTTATGCTGGTAGAAGCGAATGTCCTCCATGTCTACCGTACCCCAAAGCACGTAGGGCGAGACTTGGTCCTTGGTTACGATGCGCCGGTTTTGCAGGTAGTACTCCGCAATAACGTTGTTGTCTGCATCGTAGACCTGTGTGGGCTCAGCCACGAGGTAGGCGTCGGCCGACTGGTAGTCGGGAAGGTTGAGGAGCCATGAGTTTACCAATGCCCCTGCCGAAACAGCCAAGGCAATGACCAAAAGGGCTAAGAAGCCCAAAATGCCCGCAATGCCAAATCCTACGATGTGTGTACGGGAGTGCTTGCGAGCCCTACGGTTGCGAACGCTCATGGTGCCGTCCCTTCCTATTGACAATGCCACACATTATACAGGAGCGAACGACGTATACCGGGCGGATACAAAACGTACAGCGTGGGATTGCCGTGGGAGTGGAGACTCTGCACGAGCATCGCCCATGGGAAGGACAATAAGTGCCTGCAAGAATAGGAACGCATGGTCTGTAGGGGCTCTCGTCCTATTGAAAAAACCGCTCTCCTTTGGTACGGAAATACTTGTCTGCAAGCATGGAGCCGTAATCGATTGGATAACGAAGCCCCTTCGCCTCGAGCGGCCATAAGGCCTATTGCCCTTTGCCGTCACTGACTAGACGCATTTTGCCTTGGAAGCAAAGATGCCGCAACAAGCAGGATGCTTAACAGCGTGGGCATTTGATTCCTAAACGTATACCAGTGGTGGATGTAACAATGATTTACCGTTGTTAGGTACCACACATAGGGGATTAGCCCAATAAACGCCAGGGCAAAGACCCACGTCCCAAGTGCCTTCTCATGCTTTTGCCGATTGACTATGGCGTATATTGCTACGCCTATGAGCAGTACAGCTAGGATGAGGAGCGCCCATCGTGGGAAGGCATCCTCGAAGTTCAAAGTCAGGCCATCAAATACTCCGATCTTCTCGGCGCCCTCATCCAGGCTGATTGCCGTGTTCGTTCTTAAGACGATTCGCTGCAAGGCGTCTCCTACGGTGCCTTCTCCTGTAAACAGCGCAGACAGGACCCATTTTGTTGCCCAGAGGGAGCCGTAGCCCAAGAACCAGCACAGTGCGGACGTGGCCGTCATGAGCAAAGGCCGTAGGGCATGCGGGGCGTATCTCCTTCTCAAGAGGAATATCAAAAGTGCCAGTGGTATTCCCAAGGTCATTATGGGCGCGCAGAAAAAATCAAAGTACGACGTTATCCCTCCGATCACAAAGAACGGAACGATCCACGTGAGGCCGTCCGCAACTGCCTCGTCGTCTCTTCGCTTTGTCATACGAAGCACAAACGCGCAGGATGCCACCGATATCCATGGGCACCACGCGAGCGAGAGTGAGTAACATAGAGGCACCACGTTCATTGCCGCGAAAGGCACCACAAAGGCGGCGCATGCAAAGAGTCCCTCACGTTTGAATATCTCGCTTGCTACGTATATGAGCGCAAGGACCAAGCCTACAAGCAGGATCATGCGCATTTGCCTAAGGTTGAAGACCATAAGCATCGGCTTAAGGAGAACGAGGTAGCCGTGCCAGTAGCGCGAATAGAGTTCCCATTCCCCCTCGCCGTCGCGCACGTCGATTCCCTTTACGAACATGTCGAGGTGGTCCTGCCCTCCCTTGTAATAGGGATTCTGAAAGGCACTTCTTAAGGGGTTGGAGTCGCCGTGGCCTGCCTCGTTTAGCATTATTGTAGTCGTGAAATTATCCATTCTCCAAGCTGGATCGTCTGGCAGCATGGAGTACTGGAGTCCCTCGTCTGTTAGCGTTTTCGCGGACTCTCTGAGGTTGTTCTCCATAAGCGACGTGGGGATGCAGTACGCAAGAACGAGTCCCAGGGAAAATGTGACCGCACAGCACAAAAAGGCGATCAGCATGTTCCTGAGCGTCCTGAGGTATGGGCTTGCGGCCTTTTTGCCAACCGATGGTCGCTCGTTCTTTCCAACGCTATCGTTCATGTGGGGACCCTCCAGATCGTTGGCCGTCTTGGACGGGGCTCAACAGCCGATACGATAGTACTGGCTTGTCTCGACTATCTCAACGACTGAATCCATACACAACAAAGATTTCAACCGCCGACGTATTGTTTGGATGGCTTTTTGCCATTTTTGGCCCTGCTTGTGTGGAGGCGCGGATGCATGCCCGGCCATGGAGCCTATCTTTGAGTTACAATGCCGAACGGTACTCTCGTGCTGCGACGTGGTGCCCAAGCCTTTCGTCCGCGAATACACATGCTGCGAGGTGTGCATTGAACATGCCAAAGCATATGAGCGCGAGTCTTCATTCTCCGCTGGTTGCGCCAACTACACGCCCTGTAGACGTTCTCTTCTCGGCGGCGCTTGCCCTCTGTGTGTCAACGGGCACAAGAATCATTTTTGACGGCGACATCCATGCGACCGCAGACAAGACCGTGCTCGCTCCCATTTCGGGCATGACCGTGTTCGTCTTCGCTCTTGTCCTCATTGCGGCGATCGTTTGTGCGAGAGTCGTTCGCCGCCGGCTCTCGCTTATTGAGGGCGCTGTTTTGGGGGACCCGCACCGCTTTTCGCTGCGTGCGTTTTTGTTGTGCGTCCTTGCCATGCTGCTTTGCTGGTCGCCCTACATGCTTGCGCTCTATCCGGGCGTCGTACTGCCAGATACCCTTGCGTCGGTGGGGCAGATAATAGGCGACGCGGAGCTGTCCAATCACCATCCGGTGCTCTTCACGTTTCTGCTTGGGGCGTTTCTTAAGCTGCCCGTAAGCATCTCTGTTAACATGAAAGTCTTTCTGTTCTCCCTGTTTCAGGCGACCATGCTCGCAACAACCGCCTCGACTATCCTTGCATGGTGCCGCACTCGCGGACTCAAGGCCGGTCCCTTTGTTGCATGTATTGTTTTCTTTTGCCTGTGTCCCGTATTTCCCCTGTATGCCGTGAATGTTCAAAAGGACGCCATTCATGCTATGTTCTGCGTCCTCCTGTCTCTATGCGCTGTTGAGTGGAGGGGCGAGCGTCGCCAGTGCCTGCCGCTGTTCGCTACGCTCCTGATGACGTCGCTTACGCGTTCGAACGGCGTCTTGGCATCCGCCGCAACAATAGGCTTCTTGTTGGCATTCGCAATAAGGGACAAGGAGCGCGTAAGGGCCACCATTGGCGTTGCCGTGGCCTATGCGCTGGCGTTCTTCATATCCAACGCGCTGATCCTCTCCATAGCTAAGCCCACGGAACGCTCCGAGGTCTTTGGCATGCCGCTGCAACAGCTTTCCCGCGTAGTCGTGTGCGACGGTGCGATGTCGGATGGGGACTTGGCTTTTATGAACAAGCTCTTGCCGCTGGACGAATACAAGGAGTGTTACGTACCCACCTTAGTCAACCACATAAAGTGGGCCGACCAGTTCGACGAGCAGTTCCTTTCCAAGAATTCGACGGAGTTCGTCGCGCTTTGGCTTCGCAATCTTCCGGGCAACCTTGGCATCTATGCGGACGCCTTCATACTCGAGACGTTTGGGTTCTGGGTCCCGGGATTTCGGCATGACTATGGTTACATGGATGACCAAGTGCAAGGGAATGACTTCGGCATAGAACGACGTGACCTCTCTTCTAGGCTGTTTGGCGGCAGCTTCGCCTCTAACTTGGTGGCATACCGTTGGTTCATAGGGTCGGGAACCTTGCTCTGGATTGTCCTCTTTGGTCTCTGGCTGGCGCTGGCCTTCCGACGCTACCGAACGGCGCTGCTCTACGTTCCCGCGCTCGCCTCCGTATTGGCAATCCTCATGGCGACGCCCGTCGCCTTCAGTCTGAGGTATGTGTTTGTGCTTGCGCTCGGGTTGCCGCTCTATGTGTTTGGCGGCGTCTGCGGAAGGCGTATAGAATGAAGGCGCCAACAAGAAGTTTTGTACGATTTGGTCTGTTCGTGTGTGCAAGGCAATACTTCATGCACGAGGAAAAAGAGTGCTAAGGTAGCACAACTGCGTTATGTGAGAATGACAATGAGAGCAGGCAATGCTATGAGCGATACGCGTCCCCTTCCCCCTGGCACCGTAGCGGTGCTGATCCCCTGTTACAACGAGGAGGTCACCATCGGCAAGGTGGTCGACGACTTCCGCCGTGTCCTGCCCGGCGCCGAGGTGTGGGTCTACGACAACAACAGCTCAGACGCCACCGCGAGGGTGGCGCGCGAGCACGGCGCGCGCGTGAGGCGCGAGCCCAGGCAGGGCAAGGGCAACGCGGTGCGCCAGATGCTGCGCGACATAGACGCCGACTGCTACCTCATG
>CADCPM010000071.1 GCA_902803315.1 uncultured Coriobacteriaceae bacterium | reverse complement strand
GACGTGGCGCAGTTTGGTAGCGCGCACGGTTCGGGACCGTGAGGCCGCTGGTTCGAATCCAGTCGTCCCGACCAGACTTTTCGCAGGCCAGAGGGTTGTTCCTCTGGCCTGTTTTGTTTGGACACCGTGAGGATGGCCTCCGCCGAGCACGCCGTCGGGCCTTACGGTGGTATCGCGGACGACGCATTAGGAGCAAGGTCATATGAAGCGCGGAGAGACAATAAAGGTGGCGGTGATCAGCCTCGTGGTGGTTTGCGCCTTTGTGCTCGTAGGCTCCCTGCTGCTCGCGCAGTTTACTATGACCGGTAGGCGAAAGACGTTGGACGGGGCGTTCCAATGGCAGTCCGAGCACTACGACACCTCGTTCTATGAGCCCTTGCAAAAGAGCGACTACACCGTGGAAGGCGCGGACGGATACGTTTTGCACGTGCAAGAGCTGGCCAATCCGGTTCCGAGCACGAAGTACGTCATCATCTCGCACGGATACATGGACAATCGCTTTGGCGCACTAAAGTACGTGCCGACGTACTTGGACCTCGGATACAACTGCGTCATTTACGACCTGCGCGGGCACGGGCTCAACGAGCGGACCTTTACTACCTATGGCATTCTGGAGGGACAAGACCTGGCGGCATTGGTCAAAGAAGTTCGCGCACGTCACGCGGATCTCACGGAGCTCGGCTTGCACGGTGAGTCGCTGGGGGCGGGCTCGACCATAACGTCGCTCAAGTACCAGCCTGAGGTGGACTTCGTGGTGGCCGACTGTGGTTTCAGTGACATTGAGAACGTGTTGCGTGGCGCTTATGGACGTCTTGGTGCTGGACCTCTGATCGACCTGGCCAATCTTGGTGCCAAGTTGCGGTATGGATATGCCTTATCCGACATGCGACCCATCGACTCACTGAGCAACAACACCATACCTGTCCTGTTTATCCATGGTGCAAACGATTCGTTCATATTGCCCAAAAACTCGCAGGACATGTATGACCGCACCCGCGGCTACAAAGAGATTTGCCTTATTGATGGCGCCGAGCATGCTAGATCGGTGCTAACCGATCCCGTGGCATACGAACAGGCCATAGCGAATTTCTTGCAAAGCCGGGAGTAATCCCCAACCCTAAAGACGGGCCAAGTGTGGCGTCTCTCGTGGGACACGGCTTTAGGCGCAGCGCCAAGAAGTGCGCACGGCAGGGAGGCCTGCGGACGTGAAAGTGGACCTGGCTAGGCTGGGGCGACATTTTCGCTGAGCGACGACAGCGCCTCAACAGCTGCCTATAAAATCGGAAGTTAGGGACCCACGCATCGTGCAGAAGTCCCCTATTTGGGCCTTGTTGGCGAGTGCGTCGGGATAAGTCGCGTCGCGACAAGCCAGAGCAAGCCTATGAGCGCAGATGCGATGGCAAGAAGCACCACAAACCATATCGCCGTTTGCCAGAAAGGCATGTCCCACACTTGGAAAAACGGATACGGTCCCTCGAAGATCCGAAGGTAGTTGCAGGCATAGGCCACAAGGGCATATGCGAGCGTAGGTATGAGGGCCAAAACGCACTCGCGGAACCGAGGCTGGGGCTCGCGCTCGTAGATAAGGTAGCTCGCAATGGTAAGGAGTGGCCCTAGCAGATGCGTAACCGGCATGACTCCCGTAAGGAAGAGGTATTGGAAGCCATTCTTGCCGGTGGAGTTTATCATGGGGGCAAGCACGAAGACGACCACCACAAACGTCATGAGCTGGGTCGCGCAGGCGCAGAACTTGAGTATGTGCGCATGCGCCGCGTTGACCTTTCCCGCGTTGGCCGCCAGGCAAACGACGCCGGCAATGGCCGCAAACAGGTTGGAGCACTGCGTGTAGTACTGAAACATGGAGAGGTCGGAGTTGTGGTAGCGCGTAACGAGCGCCCATACCTCGAGCGCGAAGAGCAGCAGGTTGAGGATCGTGTCTGCTCGCGTCTCTTTGCTTTGCGCCATTCGTACACCTCCGCACGGCCCTTGTCTCTCGATAGCCCATAATAGCGAAAAAAGCGAAAAAGCTGACAAGTGACCTGTCCCCTTGTCAGCTATAGAATGAATGTCCGTACCCCTGCGCCCATGATGCGGACGGTAACGAGTGAGTGGCGAGTTCGCCGCATTCTCGCTCCGACGACGGAGAGGATGGTAAGGCATGACGGCACAATTCATGTATTACGCGGTCTTGGCCGCACTCTCGATGCTGCTCACGCTGTTGTATGCGTTTTGGTGGCGGAAGCAATTCGAAGCGCATATGACGGCAATATTCATCCTTATCCCCATTGCCAATCTTGCCTATTTGCTCATGTATGCCAGCCACGAGTTGGAGACGGCGACTTCGCTCATGAAGTTCGTGTACGTCGGCGGCTGCTTTCTTCCTTGGCTGATTACCATGTGCGAGCTCGCGCTTTGTCACATACCTGTGAGCCGTCTCATACGAATGACAACCCTGCTAGCCAGCACGGCCGTTTTTGTCTCCGTGCTGAGCGCTGGGTATTCTGACGTGTTCTATCAGAGCCTGACGATCGACTCGGTCGGAGACGCCATGATTTTGCACAGGCAATACGGTCCCATGCATACGGCGCACTATGTTTGCGTTGTTCTCTACCTCATTGCGGACGTGGCAATCCCGGCATACACCTATTACAAAAAGCGACAGGTTTCGCGCGTCGTTTTGTTTTTGTTGTTTCTCCCCATCCCCATAACCATAGCGGTCTACCTTGGCGGACATCTCGTCGCAAATACGGGGTTCGAACTCACGCCGCTTTCGTACGTTTTTGCACAGGCCGTCTACCTGTTCATTGCGCGCAGGATGAGCTACTACAACGTGAGCGAGATGGTCGTCGAGTCAATGGTACAGTCGGGCGAAACCGGATTCGTCACCATAGACCATAAGGGCCGATACCTCGGGAGCAACCAAACCGCGCAGGAGGCTCTGCCCGCCCTGAGCGAATTGGCCGTAGACCAACGCATTGGTTCGGTGGACGCCCTGCAGCAAACCGTTGTCACCTGGCTAGAAGACTTTAAGAAGAGCGGTGGGACAGAGAAGTTCCTCTTTGCCCAAGATGGTGTGAGTGACGATGAGGAGAAGATTTACGCCGTGAGCGTCGACTACCTCTTTGACGGACGCGTGCAGTGTGGATACCAGGTCTTCTTGCAGGACGACACCAAAAACCAGCAGTACATCCGCCTGCTGGACCGATACAATTCCGACCTTCAGGCGGAAGTGGCGGCAAAGACGGAGCGCATCGTTGCGATGCACGATCACCTCGTTCTGGGCATGGCCTCCATGGTGGAAAGTCGCGACAACTCAACGGGTGGGCATATTCGACGTACCAGCGTGGGAGTGCGTCTGCTTGTTGAGGCAATCCAAAAAGACAATGGCCTGCTTCTCTCTGACGAGTTCTGTCAGCACATCATAAAGGCCGCCCCCATGCACGACTTGGGCAAGATTGCGGTAGACGACGCGATCCTTCGCAAGCCGGGACGATTCACGCCTGAAGAGTTCGAAAAGATGAAGGCGCATGCCGCGGAAGGTGCCCGCATCGTGCACGAAATTCTGAGTGATACCGATGACGACGAGTTTCGCCGCATTGCCGAAAACGTGGCCCACTACCATCACGAGCGCGTGGATGGGTCTGGCTATCCCAAGGGCCTTAAGGGGGATGAGATACCCCTCGAGGCGCGTATTATGGCGATTGCGGACGTGTATGACGCGCTGGTGAGCAAGCGCGTGTATAAGGAGGCGTTCTCCTTCGATAAGGCCGACGCGATCATTATGGACGGAATGGGCACGCAGTTTGACGCGCGCCTCGAGCGCTACTACTGCATGGCGCGCCCTCGCTTGGAGGAATATTACGCCTCACAGCGCGAAAAAAGCTGACAAGTGACCTGTCCCCTTGTCATACATGACAAGGGGACAGGTCACTTGTCAGCTTTTTGTTAGCGCGCGCCGTGCACGGCGTCCGCCATCTCGCGGACGTAGGCACACACAGGCTCCACGCAGGCCTCTCCCAGCTCGCCGATCATGCGCACGATGGCAGAGCCCACAATGGCGCCGTCGGACACGGCGGCCATGCTCGCAGCCTGTTCGGGCGTGGAGATGCCAAAGCCTACGGCGCAAGGAAGGTCTGGTCGCTCCTCCTTTACCAGGCGCACCATGGCCCCAATGTCGGTGGTTATCTTGCTGCGCACACCCGTGACGCCCAAAGAGCTTACGCAGTACACGAACCCCTTCGCATCGCGCGCAATGGCGCGGATGCGCTCGCGCGAGGTTGGCGCAATGAGGCTCACCACGTCGAGGCCCGCGGCGCCAAAGGGTGCGCTGAACTCCTCCTTCTCCTCGTGCGGAACGTCGGGCAGAATGACGCCGCCCATGCCAAGCTCCGCCTGGCGTGCGGCAAAGCGCTCGATGCCGTAGGAGTACACCACGTTGGCATAGGTCATGATCACGAGGGGCACATCGCAGCGGGTGCGCACGCGTTCCACCATGGCAAAGACGTCGTCGGTGGTTACCTTGTTGCGCAGCGCGCGAAGGTTGGCGGCTTGGATAACGGGACCCTCGGCCGTGGGGTCGCTAAACGGGATTCCCAGCTCAATGAGGTCGGCACCGGCGTCTGCCATGGCGACTACCAGCTCCTCCGTTACGTCGAGCGTGGGGTCGCCAGCCGTAATAAACGGTATAAACGCCTTGCCTCCGGGTGCGGCTGCGAATGCCTGGCTTATTCTACTCATGGAGGTTCTCCCCTCTGTAACGGGCGATGGCGGCCACGTCTTTGTCACCGCGGCCAGACAGGGTCACGATTACGATTTGGTCTTTGTCCATGCGGGGGACGAGCTTTATGGCTTGGGCAACTGCATGGGCGCTTTCGATGGCCGGAATCACTCCCTCGGTGCGGCTGAGGTACTCAAATGCGTCCACGGCCTCGTCGTCCGTTATGGCAACGTACTCGGCGCGACCCGCGTCATGGAGCGCCGCATGCTCGGGGCCAACTCCCGGGTAGTCCAAACCAGCGCTAATGGAGTATACGGGCGCGATCTGTCCGTACTCGTCCTGGCAAAAGTAGCTCTTCATGCCATGGAAGATCCCCAGGCGGCCACAGGATATGGTGGCTGCCGTCTCGCGCGTGTGTATGCCACGACCCGCCGCCTCGCAGCCAATAAGGCGCACGTCCTTGTCGTCTATGTAGTGATAAAAGCTGCCGATGGCGTTTGATCCGCCGCCCACGCAGGCAAGCACGGCGTCGGGCAGGCGTCCCTCCAAGTCGAGAATCTGCTGTCTGCTTTCGCGGCTTATGACGGCCTGGAAATCACGCACGATGGTGGGGAAGGGATGGGGCCCCATAACGGATCCCAAGCAGTAGTGGGTGTCGTCTATGCGACTGGTCCATTCGCGGAAGGTCTCGCTTACGGCATCCTTGAGCGTGGCCGTACCCGCATCTACGCCACGGACCTCAGATCCAAGCAGCCGCATACGGTACACGTTGAGCGCCTGACGCTCCATGTCCTCGCGCCCCATGTACACCACGCATTCCATGCCCATAAGCGCGGCTGCCGTGGCCGTGGCCACGCCGTGCTGGCCCGCACCGGTTTCGGCAATAAGACGGGTTTTGCCCATGCGCTTTGCTAGAAGCGCTTGTCCCAGCACGTTGTTGATCTTGTGGGCTCCGGTGTGATTGAGGTCCTCGCGCTTGAGGTACACGCGAGCCCCACCGAGGTCGTCGGTCATGTTGGCGGCAAAGTACAGTAGGCTTGGCCGGCCGGCATAGTTGTTGAAGAGCTCTGTGAGCTCGGCATTGAAGGAGGGGTCGGCCTTGTAGCGCTCGTATGCCTCCTCCAGCTCCAGAACGGCGTTCATAAGCGTTTCGGGAATGTATTGGCCGCCATGGATGCCAAACCTTCCGCGTGACGAGCTTGAGTTACCCATGTTGTCTCCCATCTTCCCCAAACGAAGCAGGGGCAAGCCTGCCTGGCCTTGCTTCAAGGCTTCGAACGGCGGCAACGGCCGCGCGCATCTTTTGGGGATCCTTCTTTCCGCTGGTCTCTATGCCGCTGCTCATGTCCACGGCCCAAGGGCGCACGGCTCGTATTGCGTCCGTCACGTTGTTTGGCCCCAGTCCGCCGGCGAGCATGAAGGGCCTCTGGATGCCTTGCAGCAGCGACCAGTCAAACGCCTGGCCCGTGCCTTGTCCGCTGTCTAGCAGTACGTAGTCCGCCTCGCTGGTCTGCGCCGCGGCAACGTCGCCTTTCGTGCGTATGCGAAACGCCTGAACAACGGTTGCGTCAACCTGCGGGCGAAGACGTGCGAGGTATTCTGCGTCCTCGCTTCCGTGCAGCTGTACAACGTCGATCGCACCCATGCGGCAAAGGCTCGCAACGACCTCAACGGGCTCGTTCACGAATACGCCCACTCGCGCAATTCCGCTTGCCACCCTGCCTGCAAGCTCAGCTGCGCGCTCCGCCGATACGGACCGGTGGGACTTGGGGAAGTCAATCACAAAGCCCACGAAGTCGGGTCGCGTCTCGTTAATGGCGTCAATGTCCTCATCGCGGAACATGCCACATAGCTTTATGAGAACCCCGCTCGCGTTGCTCACAGCTCGCTCCTTAGGTCTTCGAGCATTGCCCGTTTGTCTGGCGCGCGCATGAGCGTCTCTCCAATAAGGACGGCATCAACCCCGGCGTTGGCAAGACGCGCCACGTCGTGAGCCGTTTCCACCCCGCTCTCACTTACGAACAGCCGATCTGGGCCAACCAGCGGGCGAAGGTCTATGCTGCGGCCAAAATCCACCTCGAAGGTGCGCAGGTCGCGATTGTTTACGCCCACCACGCGGGCGCCGGCTGCCAATGCTCGCGGCACCTCGCTGGGCTCGTATGCCTCCACGAGTGCCGAGAGTCCCAAGTCGTGGCAAAGCGTTACGTAGCGTGCGAGCTCGTCGTCGGGAAGAATGGCACAAATAAGCAGCACGGCTTGCGCACCAAGGACCTTTGCCTCAAAGATCATGTACTCGTCTATCACAAAGTCCTTGCGCAAAACCGGAAGGCGCACCTCACGGGCGATGCTTGTAAGGTAGCGGTCGTCGCCCGCAAAGAAAAACGGCTCAGTAAGGCAGCTTATTGCGGCTGCCCCCGCCTGCTCGTAATCGCGGGCAATGGCAACTGGGTCAAAGTTCGATGCAATGAGTCCCTTGGAGGGAGACGCCTTCTTGCACTCGCAGATGAACGACATGCCTGGCGCCGCAAGCGCCTCCTCAAAGGGGAAGGCCTCTGCTTCCTCATTTGCCGCCAAGTCGTGCGCCTGCAGGGCAAGTCGCTCAAGGGGGACGCTCTCTCGTGCGTCTGCACAGCGCTTGCGGGTGCGTGCGGCTATGCGTTGAAGAATGTTTTCCCGTTGCTGCATGGTGTCCCCAAGCGCCTATTGTGCGTTTGACTCTGCGATAAACGCCTCTAGAACACGGGTTGCCGCACCGGAGTCAACCAAGTCTGCAGCCATGCGCACCCCTTCCGCTATGTCCTGCGCACACCCAGCAACATAGAGCGCGCATCCGGCGTTGAGCAGGGCCGCGTCGCGCTTGGGACCACGCTCTTCGCCGGCGAGAATCTGTCGCACCGTTTGGGCGTTCTGTTCGGGTGTGCCGCCCAGCAGATCCGCCTTCTCGCAACACGTGAGGCCCACCTCCTCAGGCTTGAGCACAAACGTGCGGTAATAGCCGTCCTTGAGCTCGCAGACCGTGGTTGGGGCCGAGAGCGAGACCTCATCCATTCGGTCTTGTCCATACACCACAAAGGCGCGTCGTACGCCGAGTGACGACAAGACCTTTGCCACAGGCTCGGCGAGGTACTCGTCGTATACGCCGAGTAGATAAAACGCAGGCTTTGCCGGGTTTGTGAGCGGCCCCAGGATGTTAAAGACGGTGCGGAATCCAAGCTCGCGGCGAATGGCTCCCACATAGCGCATAGCAGGATGGTACTTCTGGGCAAACAGGAAGCACATGCCCACTGTGTCGAGCAGGTCCCTGCACATTTGTGGGTCTTGCTCGATGTTGACGCCAAGCGCCTCCAGGCAGTCTGCGGTACCGCATTGGGAGCTTGCTGCGCGGTTGCCGTGTTTGGCCACCTTAACCCCCGCGCTTGCGCAAATGAGGGCTGAGACGGTGGAGATGTTGAAGGTGTTTGCCCTATCGCCACCCGTACCGACGATCTCCAGTACGTCCGTGCCGGGATGCTCGACGGGCGTCGCGAGCTCTCGCATGGCCTCGGCGCAACCACTTATCTCGTCGATGGTCTCCGCCTTGGCGCTCTTGGTGGAAAGCGCAGCCAGGAAGGCGGCGTTTTGGGTCGCCGACGTGGCACCCTCCATTATCTCGTGCATTACGGTGTGCGCCTCGTCGTAGGTAAGGTCTTCCTTCATGACGATCTTCTCTATGGCTTCCTTGATCATGATGTGCTCCTATCGTTCGCAGCGTATACGACGTTCACAAAGCCCCTTGCCATGGCATGGCCCTCGGGCGTAAGGATGGATTCGGGATGAAACTGGAGGCCAAAGGTAGGATGTTCCGTGTGGCTTACGGCCATCACCACTCCGTCTTCGGTGCTTGCCGTAACGCGTAGGCACGAAGGCATCGTGGACTCTTTGGCGATGAGCGAGTGATATCGTCCCACTTGCGTCGAGGGTCCGACTGCCTTGAAGATCGGACACGTCTCGTCAAGCAGCACCCTCGAGGACTTTCCATGCATAATGCGTGGCGCATACGTTATGTGGGCGCCAAACGCCTCGCATATTGCCTGGTGACCAAGGCAGACGCCCAAGATGGGCACTCTGCCAGATAGGCGGCGGACCAAATCCTCGCAAATGCCTGCGTCGGCAGGGCGACCGGGTCCGGGTGAGAGCACGATGCCCTTTGGTCCCATTGCCTCAAGCTCGCGTACCGTGAGTGCGTCGTTACGCACAACAATGAGCTCGGCGCCAACTGAACCCAGCAGTTGGTACAGGTTGTACGAGAAGCTATCGTAGTTATCGACGAGTGCGATCATCGATCCAAGCCTCCCTCCGCCTCACGCAATGCGGCAACTACCGCGCGCGCTTTGTTCTGACATTCTTCGAACTCCCTTTTGGGCACCGAGTCGTACACTATGCCTGCGCCAGACTGCACGCACACTTCTCCGTTTTTCTTGTATGCCAAGCGAATGCCTATGCAGGTGTCCATGTTTCCCGAAAAGTCGAGATAGCCTATTGCCCCACCGTAGATGCCGCGTTTGGCGCCCTCGAGGTCTTGGATGATCTGGCACGCCCGCAACTTGGGGGCGCCCGAAAGGGTCCCGGCGGGAAGGATCGAGTCTATGGCGTCCACCGCGTCGTATTCGTTGGCAATGGCGGCGCTCACCGTTGATCCTATGTGCATAACATGCGAAAAACGCAGCACCTCCTGGTAGCGCTCCACCTCAACCGAGCCCACGCGTGCGATTTTTCCAAGGTCGTTGCGTCCCAGGTCCACGAGCATGTTGTGCTCGGCGAGCTCCTTCTCGTCGGACAAGAGCTCCGCCTCAAGGGCCTCGTCCTCCTTGCGCGTAGTGCTGCGTGGACGGGTTCCTGCGAGCGGATAGGTATAGAGGCGACCGTTGACGAGCTTCGTGAGCGTCTCGGGGCTCGCTCCGGCTATTTCGACGTCGTCGCTCGTGAAGTAGAACATGTAAGGCGAGGGATTTGCGCACCGTAGCACCCTATAGGTGTCGAAGAGGCTTCCCTGTGCCGGTGCCGTAAGGGGGTTCGAGAGCACCACCTGAAAGACGTCTCCCTCACGGATGTGGTGCTGCGCCGTGCGTACCATCGATTCAAAGCGTTCGCAAGAAAACCGTGGGTGAAGGTTGCCTTTTAGTTTGAGGGGGTCGAACCGTTTGCGATAGCCAAAGCGAATAACGCGCTCCATCTCGTTAAGGCAGTGCCGTGCGCGCTCATAGCTTGCCTCAACGTCGTCCGCATATGCGCTGGCAATAAGAATCACGCGCTGGCGGTAGGAGTCAAATGCCACGATCTTGTCGAATAGCATAAGGTCCATGTCAAGAAAGTCGTCGTGCTGCAGGCCTGGCCGACGTAACGTTGGCTCCGCATATTTGAGGTAGTCGTAGGCAAAATAGCCTACAAGCCCGCCGCAGAACGGGGGGAAGCCCTTGAGCTGTGGGGAGCGATTCTGGTCGAGGACCTCACGCAGATAGGAGCCGGGATGCTCGACGTGGCGATGCTCCACGCTATGGAGGTCCGTGCCCACGCCCGTGCGCACGCTAAGGTTGCCGTCTAGGCACGTGATTTCCATGCTGGGGTCGTATCCCAAAAACGAGTAACGTCCCCATCGTTGGTCTGCCTCGGCGCTCTCTAGCAAGAACACGTGGTTGCTTGCAGCCCGCAGTGCCCGCAAGACCTCGATGGTGGTAAAGCCATCGGCGTATAGCTCGCGCATAACGGGTACGCGCCGATATATGTTCG
Organism: uncultured Coriobacteriaceae bacterium; assembly: GCA_902803315.1. GTDB lineage: Bacteria > Actinomycetota > Coriobacteriia > Coriobacteriales > Atopobiaceae > RUG440. The sequence continues at coordinate 20,987 of CADCPM010000071.1, read as the reverse complement.
AGGCAAACAGCTCACGTACCTCTTCCAAGGAAGGCTTCATGGCTTTTTGGACCATGACCTACCTCCTTCCGATGGGCCTTGTCATACAAAAACCCGTCCCGACGTCCAATACGTCCAAGGACGGGCCAGAAGGCTCGCGGTGCCACCTTGGTTCACGGCGTGGGCCGTGCGCTTTGCGGAATGCCATCACATCCCCGGCGCGTGACGTGCGCCATGCGTCGCAGCCTACTGGGCAAGTGCCGTTCGGTGCGCCCTCGGCGGCCCATTCAGCGTCCCGCATCTCGTCCCGGCTCACACCGTCCCGGGCTCGCTCGTCGCGCGTGTGACGTCTACTTTCCGCCTCATCGGTTTTGCGCTATGGGAACTATAGCCAAGTTATGCGTCATATTGCATATACGAAATCTACTGTACACAAAAGCTGACAAAAGCTGACAAAAGCTGACAAAAGCTGACAAAAGCTGACAAAGCTGACAAGGGGACAGGTCACTTGTCAGCTTTTTGTTCGTCCGCACGCTTGTCTTCCAGCTTTCGGGTGATCCGATGCTTGGTTTTTCGCACCTTGTCCTCCAGTCCCACTTCGGTAGGGGACTCGATGTTGTAGCGCAGGGAGAGGCGCCGGGTTACGAGCACGGCGAGGACGGTTATGGCAGCGGCGACCTCTGGGTTAAGGTTGGCAATGCGTACGCACAGGTAGTAGCAAATGGATCCGACAAGTGCGGAAATCGCATAGAAGTTGGACTTCTTGAACACGTGCGGAACTTCTCCAAGAAAGACGTCGCGCAGCATGCCGCCGCCTACGCCGGTAATGACGCCCATAAGGATCGTGGCGCTGGCATGTAGCTCATAGGCGAGCGCCTTGCTTGCCCCTGCCACGACGAAGAGCGCAACCGAAAGTATGTCCACCCACTCGTAGAGCTTCGGAAAGTGTTTGACGAGGCTTGGAAAGACAAATCCCACGAGTCCCGTGATGACGCAAAGAATGATGGGCCAGCGCGAGTTAAGCGCATACACGTCGCCTACCTGCATAATGGCGTCGCGCAGGAGACCGCCGCCAAGCGCGCAGATGATGCACATGCCCACATAGCCAACGAGGTCGAGCTTGCGCTCCTGAGCCACAAGCACTCCCGCAAGCGCCCCAACCACAACTGCCGCCAAATCAAGCCACGCGTGAATCATTTCGTTCCTCATCCAGCCCTCGCACATTTGAGTGCGTAGGGATTATAGACATACGCGCAAAGAACAACCGCATCTTTATCGCTGTTGTGAAGCAGATTCATATGTTTAGGATACCGTGCCTCAACAGCGACGTTCGCAAGGCGAAAAATGGCGTTGAACCGAAAAACGATGCCGCTTGCCGAGTCGTGTAACTATTGCGAGGCATGCGACATCGAAAAAAGTGATAAGTAAAAATTCAACCGTTCAATAATGGATTTGCAGCTCAAAATTCGCCATATTACGCGAATATAGCAACACTATGGAATCGATATCATGCATGTTTATATGCGGATTTGTTGAATGCTACAAGAGGCGCTCCTCTTCAAAAAACGCCAGAATTGCTATAAGTCATTTGCATATGGTGTCCCGCGCGCTTGTTCTGAAACGCAAAGTCGCTGTCCGATTGCCAAAAAAAACGTGATTTTATGTTTACAAACCGTTTCAAAAGAGACTACAATCCTACTTTGTGTAGGGCTTATGGAGGCCCGGGGGTTCGGAAGCCGTGAATCCGTTCCCTCAAACGTACACGGAAAGTAGTAAAGGAGGGAACATATGGTAAGTATCGTCCTTGCAAGCCATGGTGCGTTTGCCGAGGGCATCAAGCAGTCTGGCCAGATGATTTTTGGGCCGCAGGAGGCTGTTGAGGCTGTCGTGCTCACGCCGGAGATGGGGCCGGAGGACCTGCGAGCCAAACTGCTCGACGCCATCTCGACGTTCGAGAACCAGAAGGAAGTGCTCTTCCTCGTAGACCTGTGGGGTGGCACCCCGTTCAACCAGGTCAGCCTGCTCCTTGAGGAGCCGGGTCACGAGAACTGGGTTGCGGTCACGGGCCTCAACCTGCCTATGCTCGTTGCAGCATACGGCGAGCGTCTTGGTGATGTTGACTCTGCAGCCGACATCGCGAAGGCAATCTTCCCCGAGGCTCAGGGTGGCGTAAAGATCAAGCCTGAGGACATCCAGCCCGCTAGCGCCGCTGCTCCCGCAGCCGCTGCTCCCGCAGCCGCTCCGGTTGGCGCCATCCCGCCGGGAACCGTTCTTGGCGATGGCCACATCAAGATCGCATTTGCCCGTATCGACACGCGCCTGCTTCACGGTCAGGTAGCTACTACCGTCACGAAGATGGTCAACCCCGACCGCATCATCGTGTGCTCCGACGACGTTTCGCGCGACGACCTGCGCAAGTCCATGATCGTGCAAGCGGCACCTCCTGGAGTAAAGGTGCACGTTGTGCCTATCTCCAAGATCATCGAGGTCTCCAAGGACGTTCGCTTTGGCGATACCAAGGCGATGCTGTTGTTTGAGACCCCTCAGGACCTGCTGCGCGCGCTCGAGGGCGGCGTGGACATCAAAGAGGTCAACCTCGGTTCCATGGCTCACTCGCAGGGCAAGGTCGTTGTCACCAACGCCGTGGCAATGGATCGGGCTGACGTGGAGTGCATCGAGAAGATCGCATCCATGGGCGTTAAGTTCGACGTCCGTAAGGTTCCGGCCGACAACCCCGAGAACTTCGAGGCCATCATGAAGAAGGCCAAGTCCGAGCTTGCGGCTCAAGGCCAATAGAAGGAGGTAGAAACAAATGGGAGGAATCTCTATAGTCTTGGTCGTCCTGGTGGCCTTCCTTGCTGGTATGGAAGGTATTTTGGACGAGTTCCAGTTCCACCAGCCGCTGGTGGCCTGCACCCTTATTGGTATCGTTACGGGACATCCCACTGAGGGCATCATGCTCGGTGGCTCCCTGCAGATGATCGCCCTTGGTTGGGCAAACGTCGGCGCAGCGGTAGCCCCCGACGCAGCACTCGCTTCCGTGGCATCGGCCATCATCATGGTCAAGGGCCTCGGTGAGGGCAGCACAGTTGACCCCAAGGTTGCCATCGATGCCGCTATCGCAATGGCAGTTCCTCTGTCGGTTGCTGGCCTCTTCCTTACGATGCTTTGCCGTACCATCGCTATCCCCATGGTTCACTTCATGGACGCTGCCGCCGAGAAGGCTAACTTCCGCGGCGTAGAGCTCTGGCAGATTCTGGCCATCTGCCTGCAGGGCATTCGTATTGCCATCCCCGCAGCCATGCTGTGCATGGTTCCCGCTGATGCCGTTACGGCTATGCTCCAGGCAATGCCTGAGTGGCTCTCCGGCGGCATGGGCGTCGGCGGCGGCATGGTAGCTGCAGTTGGTTACGCAATGGTTATCAACATGATGGCGACCAACGAGGTTTGGCCGTTCTTCGTCCTCGGCTTCGTCCTCGCTGCTCTTGGTGAGCTCACGCTCATCGCACTCGGTGCTCTTGGCGTTGCTCTTGCCCTTATCTACCTTGGCCTCAAGGAGCTCGCAAAGCAGGGCGGCGGCGCAGGCGGCGGCTCTGGCGATCCGCTCGGCGACATTCTGAACGACTACTAAGCCGATAAGGAGAGTGATACAAAATGGCAGAAATCAAGCTTGATAAGAAAGACCGCATGGCGGTTGCATGGCGTCACCAGTTCCTGCAGGGTTCTTGGAACTACGAGCGTATGCAGAACGGCGGTTGGTGCTACGCCATGATCCCCGCCATCAAGAAGCTCTACTCCAGCAAGGAGGAGCAGGCGGCGGCGTTGAAGCGTCACCTTGAGTTTTACAACACGCATCCCTACGTTTCCGCTCCGGTTATCGGCGTAACGCTGGCACTGGAGGAGGAGCGCGCAAACGGTGCTCCCGTTGAGGACCAGGCCATCCAAGGCGTCAAGGTTGGTATGATGGGCCCGCTGGCCGGCGTCGGCGACCCTGTGTTCTGGTTCACCATCCGCCCGATCCTTGGTGCTCTTGGTGCCTCCATGGCGCTGAGCGGCTCCATCGTCGGTCCGCTGCTGTTCTTCCTGGCATGGAACATCATCCGCATGGCCTTCCTGTGGTACACCCAGGAGTTCGGCTACAACGTGGGTACCTCCATTGCTAAGGACCTCTCTGGTGGCCTGCTTGGCAAGATTACCGAGGGCGCTTCCATCCTTGGTATGTTCATCATCGGCGCACTGGTACAGCGCTGGGTATCCATCACCTTTACGCCGGTCGTCTCGGTGGTAGAGCAGTCGGAAGGCGCCTATATTGACTGGGCGGCCTTGCCTGCCGGCACCGAGGGCATCAAGAGCGCCCTTGAGCAGTACTCCGTGCTTGGCCCCACCGGCCTTAACGTCGAGAAGGTCACCACGCTTCAGGGCAACCTGGACCAGCTCATCCCTGGCCTTGCTGCCGTGGGCCTCACGCTTCTGTGCTGCTTCTTGCTGAAGAAAGGCATTTCGCCGATCGTCATCATCCTCTGCCTCTTTGCAGTGGGTATCGCTGGCCGTTTCTTCGGATTCATGTAAGATGTAGTACGCATTGGCGTACTGGGGGCATGCCTCTGCGAGGCGTGCCCCTTTTTTAATGGGCGTACGAGGAAGGGGCCAACACTATGGCTCAATCGCAAAACACGAAGGTGGACCTTGCCATTAAGGCCACCTCGTTTTCCGGTATGGGGACCTATGGCGACGTGATGGTGGGGGATAGGGCGTTTGAGTTCTACAACGAGCGCAACCCAGAGGATTACATCCAAATACCTTGGAGCGAAATCGACTATGTGTCGGCCGAGGTCATAGCCAAGAGGAAGATTGTGCGGTTTGCCATCTTTGTCAAGCAGGGCGGACACTTTGACTTCTCCACACGCGACAATAAAAAGACGTTGCGTGCCATGCGCGATTACTTAGGGGACGAGAAGCTCTTGCGTTCCCCGGGCGTAATCGATGTGGTTAAGGCGGGATTTGTGGGCATCGGGAGAGGCATTTCCAATCTGTTCCATCGCAACAAGGGGGATGAGTAATGGATTCAAACCAGCTGCTGGCTACTGGGTTTGGAATCGCAAGCCTAGGAATCGTTGCCGCGATTGTGCTTGTCTTCTATGCGCTGTTTGTTGTGGCCAATTGGCGTTTGTTTACCAAGGCAGGCGAGAAGGGGTGGAAGTCCCTGATTCCCATCTACTCGGACTACACGTTGTTCAAGCTTGTCTGGAATACCAAAAGCTTTTGGATTTACGTCGTAATGTGCCTCGTCTGCGTGATTGCGATGGCCTTTAGCGGAAGCTATGTGATTTCGCCCGACGGCCAGTTGATGATCGCGGCAGGCGGAAACGCAGTAGTGGGCATCGTGTACAACATCGCCAGCATAGTCGTATTGGTGTACATGTCGCTCTTGGCCATAAACACCTCCCTGGCTTACGGCAAGGGAATGGTGTTTGCCGTTGGCCTGCTTTTGTTGCCTGGCATCTTTAGGCTGATCCTGGGATTTGGCTCCGCCGAGTACAAAGGTCCTCAGGGGTAATGCCGAGAAAAAGCTGACAAGTGACCTGACAAGGGGACAGGTCACTTGTCAGCTTTTTTACTCCGACACCTCAGTCCACGTGTGCCCGCACTTGTTGCAGTACCACACCTTTATGGTGCGGCCAAGGTTGTCGATGGTGGTCTGCTTGCACACCACGTCTTCGCTTCCGCACTGAGGGCAATCGGGCTCCAAGAGCCATTCGTCCAATCCGGTGCCGCTCATAACATCGTTTGTCATAAACCCTCCCCATTTGCAAAGCCAACACTTGCGTATTATCCATAATAGAACGTTACTACGCAGAAAGATTGTGTGTTGGAAGATTCTGTGTCTTTTGTCGGCTATACTATCCTGTGCGGCATGGGAAAACGTACATGCCTACTGTTAACAGACATTGGAGGATTCGATGAATCTTGGCCCTATGGAAATCGTGGTCATCCTTGTGGTCGTACTGCTTATCTTTGGCCCCAAGAACCTTCCTAAGCTCGGCTCTGCCTTTGGAAAGACGGTTAAGAACGTACGCGAAGGCATGGATGGTGTCGACGACGAGGAAAAAGATGCGGAAAAGGACGGTTCCAAAGAGGATGCGTCCAACAAGGATTCTGAATAAACGTGTTGTGGAGGGGCGAGAAGTCGCTTCTCATTGCTAGATTGGTAGGGTAAGAATGGCGGAGAGCAGACAGACCATTACCGCGGCTGGTCGCAAAAAGTATGAGGAGGAGCTCTATACGCGCGAGCACGAGACGCGCGAGGAGATTAACAAGCGCCTCCAGGAGGCAAGGGAATTCGGCGACCTCTCGGAAAATGCCGAATACGATGCCGCACGTGAGGAACAGAGCGCAAACGAGTCGCGCATTAATGTTCTTAAGCAGATTCTCGCCACTGCCGAAGTTGCAGATGCGTCTGCAATCAACATGGCAGACCTTACGGTTGCCGTGGGTACCGAGGTGGAGCTTGAGGACGCTTCGGGAAGGCGCGTGGCCTTCTCGCTCGTAGGTACTACCGAGACGAATTCGCTCCTCAACCAGATCTCTAACGAGTCGCCTGCGGGAGAAGCCCTTATTGGCCATCGCTCTGGCGATTCCATATCGTTTATGCTGCCTTCTGGCAAGATGGCTTCGTATCGTATTGTGGGAATTAAGATCGTCAACGAGGGTCAAGACGCTGACGAATAGGGAGCAGTAGGAAGATTCAATAAGGTGCCACCCCTTTCGTGGTATAGCTAGCGAAAGGGGTGGCACCTTTTATAACGTTTTGTGGAGAGGCATCATGGCTGATAACACCACCATAAATACCAATGACGAGCGCGCAATGCGTCGAGCCAAGCGACAGACGCTTATTGATACGGGCGTGGATCCCTATCCCATAGCGTCCACCGTGACGACGCATGTGGCCGACCTTGCGTCAACCTATGCCGAATTGGAAGCTGGTGGCATGGGGCCCGAGGACGAGGTCTACTATCTTGCGGGCCGCATACGCGGCTATCGCGGCCACGGAAAGCTGCTCTTCATTGACCTTGAGGATCGGTCTGGCCAAATACAGCTCTTCTGCCGCGTTAACAATCTTGAGGCGGATGTGTGGGAGCTCGCTCACCAGCTGGATGTGGGTGACATCGTGGAAGCGCGGGGTACCATCATGCGCACCAAGCGCGGTGAGCTCTCGCTTATGGTCTTAGGCCTGCGGCTGCTCTCCAAGTCGCTGAGACCTCTTCCCGAGAAGTTCCACGGGCTCTCGGATCGCGAGATGCGCTATAGGCAGCGCTACGTGGACCTTATTATGAACCCCGAGGTAAAGGATACCTTCGTCAACCGATCCAAGCTCATTTCTGCGATTCGGCGCTATATGGAGGGCCAGGGATACCTTGAGGTGGAGACGCCCATTTTGCAGGAGACGCTCGGCGGCGCCAACGCCAAGCCCTTTACCACGCACTTTAACGTGCTCGATCAGGATTGCTATCTGCGCATTGCCACCGAGCTGCACCTCAAGCGCTGCCTGGTGGGCGGACTCGAGCGCGTGTTTGAGGTGGGCCGGCAGTTCCGCAACGAGGGTATGGACCTCACGCACAACCCGGAGTTCACGTCTATGGAGGCGTATTGCGCCTATTCCGACCTGCAGGGCATGAAGGAACTCTCCGAAGGGCTTTTCCAGGCTTGCGCCGCGGCAATTGGCAAGGGCAACACGATTGAGTATCAGGGGCAGACGGTTGATCTTTCCAGCCCTTGGCGCTCCGCTCCCATGCACGAGCTGGTGAGCGAGGTCGTGGGCGAAGAGGTGAGCATCGATACCTCCGTAGAGCACCTTCGTGAGCTTCTGGATGCCAACGGCCTTGAGTGGGACGCAAGCTGGGGTGCAGGCAAACTCATCTTCGAGCTGTACGACGAGCTCTGTGAGAAGACCATCGTTAACCCCACATTTGTGTGCGACTATCCCGTGGAGGTCAGTCCGCTTGCCAAGCGCAAGGCGGACGACCCGCGGCTTACCGACCGCTTTGAGCTGGTGGTGTGCGGCAAGGAGTATGCCAACGCATTCAGTGAGCTCAATGATCCCGTGGATCAGGAAGGACGCTTTGCCGCGCAGGTGGAGGCCAAGGCCGCGGGTGACGACGAGGCCATGGAATATGATTACGATTACGTGCGTGCGCTTGAGTACGGCATGCCGCCTGCCGGTGGCATTGGCTTTGGCGTGGACCGCATGATCATGCTGTTCTGCGACCAGCCAGCCATCCGTGACGTATTGCTGTTCCCGCACCTACGCCCGGAGCGTCGCGAGGGCGCGCCCAAGGGCACCGGTTCGGCGAGCAAGCCCCAGGCGGAGGCAGGTAAGCTCGACCCCGGCATCTCTCGCGAGGACGCATTCGCCCTGTTGAAGAAGTACAACAAGAATGAGTTCCACATTCGTCACGCCGAGACGCTTGAGGGTCTCATGCGCTACTATGCGCAAAAGTACGATCCCGAGAACGTCGAGTTCTGGGGAATCGTAGGCTTGCTGCACGACTTGGATTGGGAGGAGTGGCCCGATCCGGAGCAGCACACCGTTAAGACCGCCGAGCTCTTGGCAGAGGCGGGCGCGAACCCTGCCGTGGCGCGTGCCATCCAGACCCACAACTCCGACAACAACGAGGACTTGCCCAAGCCCGAGCACAAGATGGAATGCGTGCTGTGGGCGTGCGACGAGCTCTCTGGGCTTATCCAGGCCGCGATCCTCATGCGTCCGAGCAAGTCCGTGATGGACTTCAACGTTAAGTCCCTGCGTAAGAAGTACAAGGACAAGCGCTTTGCGGCCGGCTGCGATCGCACCCAGATCGCAAAGGGCGCCGAGCTCAACGGCATGGAGTTGGGTGAGCTGTTTGCCAGCGTGATCGAGGCCATGAAGGCCATTGCGCCCGACCGTGACACCTTTGGCAAGGAGTAGGCGCCTTTTCGCTGACTATTGGTCATTGGTAGCTCAAGTGCTTTTGGGACGTGGAGCCAGCTCATTGCGTATTGAGGTTATACGCAATGAGCAAAAGGGGGCCAGCATGCAAAAGATGATGGTGAACGACAGCTTGGAATTCGTAATGCCCGAGGGGTTCCGCCTTATGGACCACGAGGAGCTCGTGCAGGCGTATGAGCTCGACTACCCTTGTATGTGGGGCATGCGAGACGAGGAACGCCACGTCGTGCTGTCGGTGTTCTGGAAGGTGAACAACAAGCTGCTTGCAAAGCTCGCGACCCCCAAGCTCGTGGCGGATTCGAGACAGAACACCTTGCGGCGAATCCTCAAAGGACGCGAGCCCCATTTCGACGAGAAGTTCACCTGCGAGATCGCTGGCCAAAAGGCGCAGGGACTTCGCTATGGCTACGTGAACAAGGGCAACTCGTATACCTGTGAATACGTGGTTGTAATGAATGGCAGAGCTTGCTATACGATTGACTACTACTCGCGATCCGACCTCGCCGAGGCAAATCGGCCTATATACGAGGAGGTTCTCTCCTCGATGACCTTTGTCGGATAGCTTGGGCGTGGCGGAAGGACGTCATACCTTGGCCAGAAATGACCTCATGAGGGGAATGTCGAAGTCAAAGGTGCCGTCTGGGCGGTTGCCTATGACAGCTTGTCTCATAAGTCGGCGCTTGTACGTGGATGCGTAGTTGGTGCCTTTGCCGATGCGCCAATTCATGGGCTCTGCTTCCTTGGACTCCCACTCTAGACCCGACACGTCACCAGTGTTTACTCCGGAAAGACGCTTGGTTGGCTCGGGCTTAAGGAAGTGCGATGCTTCAGATCTAAAGTGTTGGAGGATATCCTCCAGCACGCTTTCCTCTGCCACAGCATCGACAGTGACCCATCCCTGATTCCGTGCTTCTTCTCCGATGCACGATAAGAGGGCGGTTTTACCCGATCCGCGTGGGCCGATGAGAAGCGTACAGAGGCCAGGGTTCCCTACCCCCTGTTCGAATGCTGCAGCCATGTTGTCGAGCAGCGCATCACTGCCAGCCATGTATATGGGGACGATTCCGAAGGTGGGCGCGAAAGGGTTTTGTCTAGCTGCCATGCCATTGCTCCTTTGTTATTTTAGGCAGTCTTTGCAAGCTTAGGGATTCGATTGAGGGGCCATGCGTCTGTTCGTATTACGAGACCTTGAGGGCCGTCGTTCTTTTTCAAGCGCTGGAGTTCCTGGGGACGTGCCGTGGCTACAACCTGATGTGCGCTGCGAAGCTGCTGGGGTTCGAGGTGATGACGGAGCTGATGGGGATTGGCCGCAGACTATGCATAAAAGTTATACGCTAACGGGAAATGAACCGAGTCAAAAAAGCCGCCAACTGGGCTTTTCCATTTTTGAACCGATTCATTTCCCGTTAGCTATTTTATGCAATGGGAAATGAACCGGCATGCGTTCGGCTAAACCCCAGTTGGCACCGTTTTTGAACGAATTCATTTCCCGTTAATTTGCGCAATGCAAAGCTGGAGTTGGCTATGGACGGACGAAAAGGTGCTCCAAAAGGGCGAAAAACGATTCCATGCGCCAATGAAGTAGCAAATCTAAAGGTAAAGATACGAATATATGCTAATTGGGTCATGTTTTAATGCCCCTGCCCCGACGAAACACCCCCTTCCACTAGCCACTTCCTCCAAACCATGGGTTACGTGGGTTTTGGTCCGTTCTCCCGTCGGATGTTTACCGCATGCGTATTATGGGTACACCACTTTTGTCAAACCGAATGAGGCCATCATGTGGCCAAGGGGAAGAGAGACCCATATGTTTGAGAAGTTTACCGACAAAGCGCGAAGGGTCATGAACCTCGCGCAAGACGAGGCGCGAAATTTGGGACGCATGTTCGTGGGTACCGAACACCTGCTCCTGGCGCTCATAAAGGAGGGGGAGGGCATTGCCGCGCAAGCCCTTTCCTCGCTGGACGTTACGTACGACGAGACTATAGATACCGTCCGCGGGCTCTCCAAGGACGATAGCGAGCCGACTCCAGGAGGCCACATTCCGTTTACGCCGCGAGCCAAGCGCGTATTGGAGAACTCCTACCGCGAGATGATGAATCACGGTCAGACCTACATTGCCACCGAGCATCTGCTCCTCGGCATTGTCTCCGAAGGCAACGGACGCGCCATGGAGGCGCTGGGCCGTATGGGCGTTTCGGGCGATGCGGTGCGCAACGCCGTGGACGAGCTCATAGCAAACAACAAGGACAGTTCGGAGGGGCGTCAGACGGCAGGTGTTGGCGACGTTCGCAACATGGGGCCCATACCCTTTGGCAATCAGCCACAGGGAGCTCAGGACGACGGTTCGCTCCTGGAGCGCTTCGGTCGCAACCTCACCAAGCAGGCCACCGACGGCAAGCTCGATCCCGTTATCGGGCGCGACCAAGAGGTCGAGCGCGTTATGCAGGTTATGGCGCGGCGCCAGAAGAACAACCCGCTCATCCTGGGCGATCCGGGCGTGGGCAAGACGGCCATCGTGGAAGGCCTGGCCCAGCTCATCGCAAGCGGCAACGTGCCCGACATCCTGCGCGACAAGCAAATTTGGACGCTGGACATCGCTTCGCTGGTGGCGGGCTCGAAGTATCGTGGCGAGTTCGAGGAGCGCCTGAAGAAGGTCGTGTCCGAGGTCATGGAATCGAGCAATGCCATCCTGTTCATCGACGAGATGCACACCATAATTGGCGCTGGTTCAGCAGAGGGCTCCATCGACGCGGCAAGCATTCTAAAGCCGCCCCTCTCTCGTGGTGAGATTCAGGTAATCGGCGCCACTACGGCCGACGAGTACCGCAAACACATCGAGAAGGACTCTGCGCTGGAGCGCCGCTTCCAGCCGGTGAACATCGGTGAGCCCAGCCCAGAGGATACCCTCCAGATCCTAAAGGGTCTGCAGGCTGCCTACGAGGAGCATCATCACGTACGCTATACCGACGACGCCATGGCCGCGGCGGTTACGCTCTCCAACCGCTATGTGCAGGACCGCTTCCTACCCGACAAGGCCATAGACCTACTCGACGAGGCCGGTGCCCGCACGCGTGTGCACAAGATGGCCCTTCCGCCCGAGCTTGCGGCTGTGGACGAGGAACTGGCGTGCGTAAAGCAGGCCAAATCCGACGCCGCTCAAGCCCAGGAATTTGAGGAGGCCGCCCGCCTGCGCGACCAGGAGCGCGAGCTCAACGCAAAGAAGACCGAGCTGGAAGAGGCCTGGCGTGCAGCCATGGACGCCAACGTGGTAGTGGTGGACGAATCCGACATCGCCGATGTCGTTTCGTCGATATCAGGCGTGCCGGTGAGCAACCTCACCGAAGGGGAGGCCAGCAAACTGCTGCGCTGCGAGGAAGTGCTGCATCAGCGCGTCATCGGCCAGGACGAGGCCGTCAATGCCGTGAGCCGTGCGATTCGCCGCAGTCGCTCCCCGCTTAAGGATCCGCGTCGCCCCGGTGGGTCGTTCATCTTTCTTGGGCCGTCGGGCGTAGGAAAAACCGAGCTTGCCAAGGCGCTTGCTGAGTTCCTGTTTGGCAGCGAGGACGCGCTCATTAGCTACGACATGAGCGAGTTCATGGAGAAGCATGCCGTGAGCAAGCTGGTCGGTGCCCCTCCGGGATACGTGGGGTACGACGAAGGCGGAGAGCTTACCAAGGCCGTGCGCCGCAGGCCCTATTCCGTGGTCCTGTTCGACGAGATCGAGAAGGCCCATCCGGACGTGTTCAACATCCTGCTGCAGATCCTGGATGAGGGTCGCCTTACCGACGGACAGGGTCGCCATGTGGACTTCTCCAATACCGTGGTTATCATGACGTCCAACATCGGTGCGCGCGACATCGCGCAAACCACTACCATGGGCTTCGGCGGCTCGGGCTCCGGCCTTTCGGACAAGGAAATCAACTCGCGCGTTATGAGCGAGCTCAAGAAGCTCTTCCGTCCCGAGTTCCTCAATCGCGTGGACGAGGTCGTGGTGTTCAAGTCGCTCACGCCCAAGCAGCTTCGCGGCATTGTGGACCTCATGGTTATGGACCTGCGTCGTCGTCTGTACACGCAAGGCATGTCCATCGAGCTTACGGATGCGGCGCGCGATCTGGTTGCGGAGCGTGGTACCGACAAGATCTATGGCGCACGTCCGCTGCGTCGTTCCATCCAGACCCTCATCGAGGACGAGCTTGCGGAGGAGATGCTCAGAGGTAAGTGGCAGGCGGGCGACATCATTTACGTGGACGTTGCGGAAGACGGAGAAGGTCTCACCTTTACCAAGGGCGCTGGCCAGATCGCTCCCCCGGAGGAGCGCGTGCACATGGAGCTTAAGCCTGCGGCGCGCAACCGCTGGACAAGCCCGCGCACCCCTGCGCCGGATTCTGCCTCCGCGGACTAGCGCAAGCAAAAACCCTAGGGACAAGCCCAGCGTGTCGCGGGGACGGGGGCGTTGACACACTGACACGTGTGTCAACGCCCCCGTCCCCGCGACACGCTGGGTGGCTCTATCAGTTTGGCTTAGGCTTTTTGCCCTTATCTCTTGTCTGTTAAAACGCGGGGCCACTGCCACGTTCGTCGCGTATACTAAAATGTGCCCGTAAAAGAACGAAGAGGAAGGCGGCCAAAAATGCAAAACACACCCATCGCCTCCGACGTGCGCGAGCGCGTTTACGAGGCCATTCGGATGACGGCCCCAGGTTCTCCTCTTCGGCATGCACTGGACATGATTATCGCTGGCCATATGGGAGCCCTCATTTGCGTGGGCGACGAGGACAGCGTACTCAATGCCGGCAATGACGGTTTTCCGCTCAACATTTCGTTTACGTCGAATCGCCTGTTCGAGCTCTCAAAAATGGACGGCGCCATTGTGGTCGATCGCGGCCTTACGCAGATCCTTCGCGCCAACTACCACCTCAACCCCGACCCGGGATTACCAACCAACGAGACGGGGATGCGCCATCGCACAGCCGCTCGTATGAGCATCCTCACGGATGCCATAGTGATCTCGGTCTCCGAGCGTCGCCAGGTTATTAACGTGTTCGTAAGCGGTCACGGATATGAGCTTAAGACGGTGGCCGAGCTTATGGGTTCGGTCAATCAGTTGGTCGCGGCCATGCAGTCCACGCGCGATCGCCTGGACAGGCGTCTGGGTCGATTGACGTCGCTGGAACTTCAGAACCAGGTTACCTTGGCCGATCTTACCGAGGTGTTCTACCTGTTTGAGGTTCTTACCACGGCAGGCGAGGACCTTAAGCGCATCATCCTGCAGTTGGGTAACGAAGGTCGTACCGTTCGCATGCAGCACGAGGAGTTCTTGGGTGATCTGGACGACGAGTACACGCTCATGATTCGCGACTATGCAGCCGATAGCTCAGAGGAAAATGCGGCCGAGATTCGCCGCGCGCTGGACGACACGGCCAATTCCCAGGTGCATAAGGCAACCAACATCGCGCATCTTCTGGGCTATGAGGATCTGCGCGAGGACTCCGTTATGACGCCGCTTGGCTTGCGTACGCTGTCCAACGTTTCGGTGGTGCGTGAGGGTATGGCCGAGCAGATTGTGGACGAGTACGGCTCGCTGCAAGACCTCATTGACGTCATAGACCAGAATCCCGAGCGCCTGGAAGAGACAGGCGTACGCAATCCCTCGATTCTCGCCGACACCTTGAGCCGCATGAGAGGCACGCGCGCATGAGTGGCGCCGTGCCTTGCGCATATGCAAAAGAGAAGCGCGTGGATGCGGCGGGAGGAGTCGCAGACACGTGCGCGGTTATTGTTGCGGGAGGCTCGGGCAAGCGCTTTGGTGACCCGCGGGGCAAGCAGTTCGTTGAGCTTGCGGGCCTGCCCTTGGTGGCGTGGTCTATCCTTGCGTTTGACCGTGCTCCGAGCGTGGACCATTTGGTGGTCGTATGCCCGCGAGGCCGCGAGTCACAAATGAGCGAGGACGTGCTCGCACGCCTGGAGCTGCGACACGAGGCTGTGCTTGCCGCTGCCGGCGCGACGCGACAGGATTCGGTGCTGTCTGGCCTCATGGCCGTGCCACGTGAGCTTGATTACGTGGCAATTCACGATGGGGCGCGTCCGCTCGTGGAGGTGGACAGCATAGAGAAGTGCCTGCAGGCGGTGCGAGCGAACAAGCAGGTGCGGGGAGCAATTTGTGCCGCACGAACGACCGACACCCTTAAGGTGGTGGACGAGTCGGGGCGTATTGTGGGGACGCCCGATCGATCGCAGTATTGGTGCGCGCTCACGCCGCAGTGCTTCGCGCGTGCCACCGTACTGGCTGCCCACGAGAAGGCCTTGCTCGAAGGATTTGTGGGAACCGACGACGCCAGCCTTGTGGAGCATGCGGGTGGGCATGTGGTCGTAGTGGAGTCGCCTCGCGACAACATTAAGGTCACGGTACCGGAGGACTTGGCCATTGCGGAGGCTACGCTTGCCGCGCGCATGGGAATTGCATAGCCGCTCGAAAAGGAGACAAGATGCTGCGCATTGGACACGGATACGACGTGCATCAGTTTGCCGAGGGGCGTCGCTGTATTCTCGGTGGGGTTGACGTTCCCAGCGAGCGGGGGCTGCTTGGCCATTCGGATGCGGATGTGCTTGCGCACGCGCTGGCAGACGCCGTCCTTGGTGCTGCGCGCTTGGGCGACATCGGCAAGCTCTTTCCCGACACGGACCCCGCCTACGAGGGCGCTGACTCGCTGGTCTTGCTTTCTCACGTGACGGCGCTCGTGCGCGAGAAGGGCTTCTCGATTCTGGACGTGGACTGCACGGTTGCCGCGCAGGCGCCCAAGCTTTCGCCGTATAGGGAGCAGATGAGACAGAACCTCGCGGCGGCATTGGGTGTGGACGTGGAGCAGGTGGGCGTAAAGGCGACCACGACCGAGCGGTTGGGGTTTGTCGGCCGCGAGGAAGGCATAGCCGCCTGGGCAGTGGCACTCCTTAGCAAGGAGCAATAGGGGAGGTCGCAGCACGGACCCTACCTAGGGCCCAATAACATCAGACAATGGGGAGTATCCCCTTTGTCTTGTAGGGGCTGCGGGCTCTGTCCAGATACGCAAGATACTCCTCGATCGTCTTGGAGTAGTCCCGATTCAGGCGATCTGTGGCCTTTTGCCAGTCGTTGTTTATCTCCGCGCTTCCAAGAAGCTCACGCAAGAGGTCTTGCCACGGACTGCTTAGGAGCATGGCGGGCAGGGGTGGCCTTACTATTACGACGCCGTCACCTGCCGCCGTGAGCCAACGATAGAACATGAACGGCTCGCTTATGTGCACCATGGCAAGGGCAGTCGAGGCGGGGTCGTCCGCATCACCCTCAAACTGGTCGAATTGAAGGTTAAACCCAAAGCGATCGAACATGAAGTTGGACCTGTCGGAGCGCGTGCGCAAAAAGAGGTAGCGTCCTCTCTTTGTGTTCGCGCCCCTGTGTTTTAGACGAGCCTCTGCGTCGGCCTTTGCCTTTTTGACCTCCTTGCCCCGTTCCATAGGCTTGTCCGAGACCTTGGTGTTTACCATGCGATCGACGCGCAGTCGCTGGACCGTGGAGTAACCCCTCCACTTCTTGGACGAATAGGTCTCGACGTAGTAGTTGCCCCCTATGTATGCGACTGCCAGCGGCGTTTCGTCGCGCCAGGTATTGCCGTCGTCGTCCGAAAGAATGCGCCGCTCGTGTCCCCCTGCCACGAGCTTGCCTTTGTTGCCCTTACGAGCGTTACTCATGCTCACGTAGCTGTATTGGAAGTGGACCCTCTTCCCTTCCTTCATGGCGCGGAATATGATCTGCACGGTCTTGAAGACCTTCTTGTCCTCTGGCTGCATGCGCTCGTTCACGAATACGGTGCCGTCCAAATCGTCCTCTTGGTAGAGGCTCACGTGGTCAAGCAGGCCATTTTGCAAGCGCTTGCTCTGACGCATGGTGAGCGTGTGCGACGAGCGAATGGCATTGAGCAGCAAGTGGACGTCGGCGGTCGTAAAGTCGCTGCGTTCGCACCAAAAGCCCCTGTTGTGGTCGGCCTTCCTTATCTGGATGCCCGCGAAGCCGTTGTTGGTCAGCGCCCTTAGGTCGCCGCCCACGGTGTTCTCGGCTGGCGTCTCTCCAAATCGCTCCTTCAGTATGGCGCGTATGTTGGCGTTCGAGAGTGGATGCCGCTCGTCGCTGAACCGCTTTAGTATTTCCACAATGCACAGCAGGCGCTCGCGTGGGCTGTTGCAGCTGAGCTCTGGTGGGAGGAGGCTGGCAAAGTCTTCTATATCGTCCTGTGAAAGAGCCATGGGAATACCTCGCAAACGAAAGCGGATGTGAGCACGAAGAGCGTGCCGCGGTGGACGATGGCTGCTCAATAGCGTGGAGATAAAAACATGCGTCCACATATACATAGTACCTCAAAATACTGAGGTGATTAGGACGCAAGGCGTCAACAATCGGACTGCTGGGCGGGTATAGTATTCATCGTTGAGCGGAGGCGCGGAACCGCGACTTCGCAGGAACCTTGAGAGTTGAATCGAGTCCATCGGACCTCGGTGCATAAGGGGCTTGCACCTTTCCGAGACGAGGCGAATGGGACGGACGGCGTGTGGGGATACTCACGCGATCGAGCCGCAAGGCACACCCGCGAGGGTGGCCGACGAGGGAGAAACTCCCAAGCCCAAGCCTTGGTGCGAGCATCGGCGTTTCGATGGTGCGGAACTCCTGGCAGCGTGCAATAGACGCCCCAGTGGGGAAAAACCTTGGGACTAGGCGGGTCGCGCCGCACGACAGTAAGCAAGGAATGCCAAACACGCTGTCCGTCTTGAAGCTGGGAAACTAGCTATAACAGGAGTAGCCGGCAAGAGTAGCCGTAGGACGGTACGTACCAGCCAGTGGGGCGGGTACGGATCATTGGGCGACAGAGTAGATTATCAATTTTCTGAAGCTCGGTGAAATCTGGGGGTAATCAGTCCCCCGCAGGGCCTCAAAGGGAGGTTTGGCAGTCTCCTCGGGCAAGAAGCCATGGGTCGCTCCCGGAAGCTCAGACTTGTCTGCCTGCTGACCGAATACGAAGAAGTCGATTGCTGCGTAGGGCGAAGGCTCGCGATGGACTCGATTCAGCTCTCATGCACAACGGTTGCGAACCTTCGCGCCGTGTTGCGTTTCGGAAAACGGCTGGAGACTCTGAGAGGCACCATCTGAGCACGCGAAATCGGTCAACGGAAGGGAATGCCATGAGTAACTATGTGTATCCGACCCCTGGAATCATCCGCGAGTCGAGCCGTGGTTACGACGTCATTCGTATTTGCGACGAGATGTTCTTGCGTCGCGAGATCGAGTGCGTGGGCACCATCGATGAGGCCACCACCTACTCGCTCTGCCAACAGATTCGCCAGCTCGCCAACGACGACGAGCGTGAGTGCATAACCATCTTCTTCAACTCGCCTGGAGGCGAGGTGCAGAGCGGCCTTGCCATCTACGACGTTATGCAGGCCGTGCCATGTCCTATTCGCACGGTGTGCCTTGGCATGGCGGCCTCGATGGCGGCCTTGCTGTTCGTTGCTGGCGACGAGCGGCTCATGCTGCCGCACTCCCGCGTTATGATTCACGACCCGCTGGTCTCTGGTGGCGTTGGCGGATCGGCCTTGGAGATCAAGACCATCTCCGACAACCTCCTGCGCACGCGGCAGATCACCGCCGAGGTCATCGCAAAGCACACGGGCCACAGTCTGGAGGAAGTCTTGCAAAAGACCTCGCGTGACTCTTGGTTCGAGGCGCCCGAGGCCGTGGAATGGGGCTTGGCCGACCGCATTGCCACGAGTCTTTAGAAGCGTGCCCACCCACGTGCATGCGACGGCACGGGAGCGTCCAAAACAAACCATCTCGAAAAGGGGAAGTCATGCAAGACTACAGGGCGAGTGCCATGGAGGACGTCTGGACCCTTGCCAAGAAGGGCATTGAGCTCAACGAGCCCATTGCGGGCTATAACAAGGAACTCAGTGAGTCAATAACGCCAAAGCGAGACTTCGATCCCGACTCGCGCATGGGCCGCATGAGCAATGATGAGTTCTTGCGCCTGCGACGAGCCGTTACTTCCCTTGCGCCCTATTGGGAAAAGAGGGCGTCGCTTACGGGAGGCCATCAGGCCAGGGCGCTGCTCGGTGCGGTTGCGCTGAGTCGCACGGACGCTCGGGGCTTTGCGCTCATTCGCAATTATGTGACGGGTTCCAGCGCCTCAGATAGGGGACGCAAGCTCAAACGCATGTGTGACGTCGAGGTCATGCGCTCCGTTGCCGACAGCGTTCGAAGAATGCTTCGTGTGAGCCAGGAGCTACGCAACCCCCTTTTTATGCCCCAGCTGGATACGTCGGACCACAAGATGCATGAAGCGGCCCGACTCCTATCACTTAGGCTTTGGTCCCATTGCATTCGTCAATCCACCCAAAGAGTTGTGGGAACGCTGCTCTTCATGCCCGATCACGGCCAACACCTGCTCGGGGCACTTGAGGTGGTTGCGCCGCTGTATGCGCCTGACGGGTGGGAGGAGCTTCACTTCTAGTCTTCGTTTACATACGCGGCATGGGGTCGTAAGGAATCCCGCACCGCCTGGCAGAGCATGGTTAGCGCAGAGCACGGTTATGAGCACAGAGCATAAGGCAGAAAGATAGGAGCTCTCGTGGCGGGGATGAGGGGGTTGCAATGATCACGCTGGGAGGCATTATGGTGGACGCTGGATGCTTGAAGACATTGTCGCGCACGCCATCTGCAGGGCGACCGGTGGTAGTTGCCTCGATCGTACGGAGATCAATCGGATGGAGCGGGAGCTCGCCCTGTACATGTGGGTGCGCGACCGCGTGGCCGCGCGGATAGACGAGCTCTGCGACGACGCGGTCGCCTACGTCGAGCTGCGGGCTGGGAGGTGGGCCGAGTAGGCTCATCTCACGGCCTTCTCTGCCTGCACGATGGGGCAGTGTATCTTGTCTGACTATGCGCGGGGTGTAAGTATTACCCGCTTCATAGTCAGCTTGTGCTTGTAAACGAATTGAAGTTTGAAAAAACGTGTCGTGCAAGCGTGTGCGTGTATCGGCTCAGCCTAGCCAACTCAACAAGAATAAGGTAAACAGAACACTTGTACGAGAACATATGTTCTGCTACACTGTCCAAAGAGCAGGAAGGGCGGTGGAATATGGGACTGGCAGACATAAAAACAAGGGAGTACATGGCAGATCCAGCGCGATTTGCGGACGTGTTCAACTACGCCGTTTATGGCGGAAGGCAGGTCATACGGAAGGACGAGCTGTCCCCTATGGACTCGACAACGGTCGCGGCACCCTTTGGGGCAAAGGGCTCCACGGGCGTGCAACGCCACAGAGATGGACTGAGGCTTTGGCAGATCATGCGCGACAACAGAGCGGTATACGCCGTAATGGGTTTGGAGAATCAGACGGATGTGCATTACGCCATGCCAGTGCGCAACATGCTTTACGATGCCATGAGCTACGCGGGACAGGTTTCGGGCTCAAAGAGTGCGCGCGAGTCGGCTAGAAGGTCGGGGGCGGAGTATCTATCTGGCTTTGGCAAACAAGATAAGCTTCTTCCCGTCGTTACGCTTGTGGTCCACTTTGGCACCAAGCCGTGGGATGGACCCTTGAGCCTGCGAGACATGCTGGCAGAACACGACGAGGAGCTGCTCAAGCTGGTACCAGACTACAAAGTCAACATTGTCGAGCCGTCCGCCATGGAGGAAGGCGAGTTCCACAAGTTCCGCACCGAGCTGGGCCTTGTTCTGGGTTACATTAAACATGCGGGCAACAAAGATGCGCTCGCATGCTACGTGGAGGGCGACCAAAGGTTTAGAAACATCGGCGCCCAGAGCGCACACCTGATAAACGTTGTTACGGACTCCGAGTTCAAGCTCGAACCTGGAAAGGAGAGGGTGGATATGTGCCAGGCAATTAAGGACATGAAGGCCGAGAGCTACGAGAGCGGCCGCGCAGACGAGCGCCGCCACATGAGCAAGGCGATAAGGGACATGAAGGCCGAGAG
>CADCPM010000070.1 GCA_902803315.1 uncultured Coriobacteriaceae bacterium | reverse complement strand
GTAGTGGTTGCGCAGCTCTGACACCGGCATGATCTGCATCGTTACCTCCTTCTGGCAAATACTATCTGAATTATATCATCAAATAGACTGTGGTCGCCCCAAAGCGATGCGAGCGGACCCTCTCGGAATTTACCTTGAAGGAGTTCGAGAAGGACAAGGAGGGCAACTGGATCGATGGGATCCCAACCTCTGGCACAAGAAGGCCTTCGCCAGCAACGGCGAGGACCTGGGCTAGGGATAGTCGCAGGCAGAGAGGCCAAAGAGGCACAAAAGGGGAGAGGGCTTCAGGATTCTTATGGCTGTGCGGCGTGGGCATTGGGCTCGCGCCGCACAGCCAACCTAACCGCTACGCCCTGTGCGTCAAGTAGGCCGCGATGCGCTTTGCCACGTTGTCCTTGACGTTGTTGTAGTAGAGCGAGTAGTCGTTGTCGTGACGGCTGTCGGGACCCATGAACTCGGGTTCGCCATGGAGCTGCGCGAGCGCGTGAAGGACCAGCTGTACCGCATCGACGAGACCTTTGAGCGTGTGGACTTCGCGTACCGCGACCTGGAGAGCGGCGCTGTGGCGCGCGTGCAGACGCTTGAAGAGGTGGAGTGGCCTGACACCTACCATGCGCTGGATTTGGTGCCTTGGGTGCCTGAGGAGGCGGCTGAGGGGGTTGCTGCTGAGCCTGTGATGGCGGTTGCTGAAGCTAAAACCCCTGCAGTTTCTGGCGCGGGCACCGTGGCCGCAACAGCCGCGCCCGCATTGCAAGAGGGCTTGGTGCGCTACCGCGAGAACCAGCGCGGGGTGTCGTACGACCTGCTCTTCGGGCCATATGTGGCCGGGGTCGAGCGCATCGAGATCATCGACCCGTACGTGCGGACCTTCCACCAATGCAGGAACGTGATGGAGCTGATGGGCGTTCTCATCAAGCGGCTGGACTACACGAAGGCTTCGCCGTCTGTGCATCTGGTGACCGCGCTGGACATGTACGCCGACTCGAAGCAAGAGGACTACCTGCGGCAGATTCGCGATGCCGTGGAGCCCATGGACATCGACTTCACCTGGGAGATTGACGACTCGGGCATCCATGCGCGGCACCTGAAGGTGGATGACAGGTGGGATATCCTGCTCGACCGTGGGCTCGACATCTGGCAGAAGTTCGACAGCGGGAACGCGTTTGCTCTGGAGAGTTCGATTCCCGAGATGCGGCGTGTGCGGCAGTTTGAGGTTACGTACTTGAGGGTGGGGTAAGAAGCTTCTCTTACCCAATACAGCGTTTTAGCCAGCCAACGAATTCAGAGATATCTGAATAGTAGTTCGGATAAGCGCGGCGCAAGTCATCAAGCGAGGCGGCACGCGCCAAGAGATACACGTCGCTAGCCGTGGCGTCGCTTTCAAGGAGTGTGTACTGCGACGCCGCAGCCTCTTCCTCATTCTGCGGATAAACGGCCAGCTTGATTAACTGCTCGTCTACATTGACGGCTATCAGGCAGCTGTCAGAGCGCGAAATCTCATCAATGCCATCGTAGATAACATACATGGAGTTCGACGCTTCTTCGAAAGTGCTGAGAATGTCTAGCTTCGCGTCAAGTTTCTGTAACTCATCGATAGAAGCCGCCTCATCCACAACATCGTGGCTCATGAGCGCAGAGGCTAGCTGGAAATACCGACGCTGTTCGTCCGAGCCTGAATCGAACTTAAGGTTTGCCTGAGTGATGAGATCGTATATCTCAACTGCAGTTGCCCAGTCATGCTGTAGCCGAGAGCGTACCTGAACCTCGACGTCCATGTTCTCGTACCCGTATTCAGGAGAATCATGCCTGCATACGAGATGAATGCCTCGATAACCAGAGGGCTTTGGCGTTGTCATGTGATCAATAATGTCACGGCACTGCTCAGTCTCTTGAATCTGGGCGGCAATTCGACGCACATCATCATCGTTTGGAACGATCAAACGACATCCTGCGATATCGCGCAGAGTAATCAAATTGAAGTGATATCCAGGACGGTTCAGCTTGTTAATAATGGTGTCAATGCGTTTCAAGCGACTTACAAGAATCGTCGATGTATCATGCCCGCATATTGACTCGAGCATCCCGAGAGTTCTATGTAAGGGCTCGATATGAGCAGCTCGCCAATGGCCTACGAGATCGAGCGCTTTGCGACGTTCGTCGCCACTAAGTAGGCCGGCAGCAAGATTGTCACCGGCCTTCCTTATCTGCTTTTTCGAGATCTTGTTGCGCTGCATGATTAGCCAACAACCGGGTTCGAGCACGAAGGCGAGCAATAGAAGCTCCTCATCGCCTCAACAGTGATTGGCACATTGCAGCGATCGCCCGGGGCGTAACCCTTACGGGCATCCTGCCAGGGGCGTTCACCATGGCTGAGCTCCCTCAGGTCCTCGCCAGAATACGACCCCAAACGTTCAACGACTAGATCTGCAGCCGCCTTCTCAGGATAGTTAAGAGCATCGGACGAGCCAGATAAACCGAGTCCGCCCCTGCCAATCATATACCTGCCGGAATGAACGTGATACAGCTTCGGCGAAACCGGGCCGTTTGCCCACGCTTCGATTCTGTCCTCGAAAAGAGGACTGCCATTAGTGACAAGGTATCTGACCTGAGTGTAGTAGACGAGCTTCTGGAGCTTCATGGTCGTTACGCTACCGGTTTGCTCCAAAATATATGCTGCAACATCGATTGCGTTTGCCATCTCTACTCCTTCCTCTCGGTTAGCGTTTTATCATACTCCTGTCAAGTATAAGTTGGCAAGATTGCAACCAAAGCGCCATCTTCACCATTGGTATTCCCCAGTAGGTGGCTGGCATACGCGACTTTGTGACGAATACAGATACTTTCCCCCGTAAGTACATCAACGCAGGCCGCCGTGGGCTGTCTGCTAAAAAGAAAGGCAGGCCAAAATGGCAGGTGATGCACATGGCACAGAGACGCAGGAAGAGCCGCAAGCCCAAAAAGACTTCGGGCAGCAGCAAGCGACGCAAGACCAGCAGGAAGTGACCGCTTCGGCGGGAGCCGACTACGAAAAGCAGATCACCGAGCGCGACGAGAAGATCGCTGTGCTTGAGGCCCAGGTGGCAGAAGCCGCCAAGAACGCAGAGACGTCAGAGCAGCTACGTGGCGAGATCGCGGAGCTCAAGGCCCAGGGCGAGTCTGACCGTATCGACTTCAAGTTGCAGCTCGCGGGCGTACGCAACGTGAAGGCGGCGCGTGCGATGCCCGACGACTACGACGGCGATGTGGACGCGCTCAAGGCCGCAGAACCGTGGCTTTTCGCTGATGCGCGCACCACCAAGCCCCAGGGCGGCAAGACCGGGCTTCCCAACGCTGGCACAAGCTCCGACGAGGGCAAGACGATGAAACGCTGGCGCAGGCTCGCCGACCTGGACGATTCCAACGACAACGCATAGGAGGGCTGAGATATGCCGAACAGCATCGAATTCGCAAAGAAGTACACGGGTTAACCAAACTTTAGGAAAATCCAAACTTCACCGGCGAGCCCGAGGTGAGCGCCGCAACCGGGTTCGGGAAGTTTGGATTTCCCTTTTAGGCCAATCAGGACAAATCAAAGTCCGCAAAAGCCGAGGAGGCCGCCATCGGCGTCCTTCCACTTCGGCTCCACTGCCCTCTCTTCGTCCGTCTCGAGGCACTCGAGCGCATTCAGCTCGTCATCGGTGGTGATGTCGAGGTAAACCATCGTCGTTTCCAGCTGGGCATGGCCGAGCAGGAACGAGATCTGCACGATGTTCATCCCCTCCTGAAGCCAATGCGACGCCCGCGCGTGCCGGAACTGGTGGGCGTGGAGATCTAGCGGCACGTCGCCGCATTCCACATGCGCCGCCGCCGCGTGGATCCTCAACCGCGCCCTCACGGCCTCTTGCGTGAGCTGGCGGCTCTTGTCGGAGCGGTGCGAATAGAACAGGTAGTCCTCGGGGTCGGGGCTGTCGCCGTGGAACTCCCGCAAATAAGCCTTCACGTGCTCCACGGCGCGCGGCAGGAGGTAGAGCACCCGGATTTTCCCGCCCTTCCCCGCGACGACAACGTGGGGCCTCGCATCGTCGAGCTTGAGGTGCTCACAAGGTCTGGGTCTCCAACTACCGCTACGAGGACGCCAAGCGATCCATCGACGAGTCGCTCGCGCGCCTGGGCACCGACTACCTCGACCTCATGCTGCTGCACCAGGCATACTACGACGTCTACGGCGCCTGGCGCGCGCTGGAGGAGGCCTACGCTGCAGGAAAGGTCCGCGCCATCGGCGTCTCCAACTTCGACTCCAAGCAGCTCATGGACCTCTGCGCCTTCGCCGACGTCAGGCCCATGCTCAACCAGGTTGAGACCCACGTCTTCTGGCAGGAGAGGCCCGAGCACGAGGTCATGGAGAGGCTCGGCGTGCAGCACATGGCCTGGGGCCCCTTCGCCGAGGGCGCCAACGGCTTCTTCACCAACCCGCTGCTGGCGGCCATCGGCGCCAAGTACGGCAAGGGCGTCGGCCAGGTCGCGCTGCGCTTCCTCATGGACGAGGGCGTCGT
>CADCPM010000069.1 GCA_902803315.1 uncultured Coriobacteriaceae bacterium | reverse complement strand
CTACGGCATCCAGCAGCAAGGAGACGTGAAGCCATACGGAGAGCTGGCATCCACATCCAGCGACTAGCGACTTAACGCGGACAAAGCAGCCATGCACGGCAAATACTGGCATGGCGGCATATGAGCCACGGAGAGCGTTTCTAACGGGATTTGGTGGCGTTCTGGACTAGTTGGGCGTGCTGGATGGGAAGTCGCGCGAAATAGGGCAGAGCGTGGCGCATTTTGTGAATTGGTGGAATGAGAGGGTAGGGCATCGTGTTATTCCTTGCTAACCGTGGGCATTCGAGAATTCGAGACCTCCCCCACCGTCCTTATTATTACATAGTATGTCAAATGTGTCAATTATGCATAATGTGTTAGATGTGTATGATAACGGGTCTTATGTAAAGTTGCGAGTGGACATTTCTTGCATAAAACAGGCCATAAAATGAATAATCGCAGGTAGAAGGCCTAATTTAGAAATGTAGACAACTCTTAGAATGTTGAAAAGTATGTTATATGTGTCATTTGTGTATTATATTTGTATTTTTCACATTCACATTTAATGCACATTTGACACACTTTACACAGGTATGCAATAATAAGGACGGTGGAAGAGGGCGAAAATTCGCCAGCCACCACACCGAGACAGGAAATAACGCAGGGAGGTGAGACGATGGCACGCAAGACGTGGAGGATAAACCTTCAACTCGATGCCGATCTGGAGCCGATTGTGAGACAGGCGGCAGGGGCCCGCAACTTGACCGTGACGGCATACATCAACCAGGTGCTCATTGAGCACGCCCCGGCCGACATGGACTCCGGATATGCGGAGGCAAAGGACGCGCTCAAGCGCCTGAGGCAGCAGCAGGACCAAGGCCAGCAGGGCGAGTAGGAAGAGTGCCACGGCGCGGGCCGACCAAAGCAACCGCACCGTGGCCGAAAGGATAGCCCCACGCGTGGGGCACGAGAGAAAGGATAGCACCATGAGAAGAGATCGCGAAAAGAAACGCACGAGGGCGGTTGTTAGTTTGCCGAGGTTGACCGCAAAATTGCCGGAGATGGTATCGTTTTCAAGTGCTCGAAATCTCGCTAAGGCCGTGGATGGCGTAACGATTGACCACCTGGGCGACCTAACAGAAGAGATCATAGGTGTGCCTACGACGAAAAGCGAGGTGCGCTAGCCATGACGAGCGAGCAGATCACGAAGAACGTTGACGCGGCAATGTCGAAGTTGCAGCTTCTAACGAGCTTGTTTGAATCCGACACGGATACCAACTTGTGTCACGAAGGGATTATGTACGTCGTGGACGGCATAGCGCACGACCTGGGCAACATCTACGACGAAATCTTGGAAGGCTACGCCGAGAAAGCGAACGCCTGAGAGCGATTCTAAGGCCCGATATTTGGCCGAATGAGCGAATGGTCGTAGAATCGAATAAGCAGACGAAAGGAGCGCACATCGGGGCCGTGGCGGGCATGATGTGCGCTCGACCTCGATTGTAGCATATGGACCCGCCACGAATCGAAGGGGGCGGGCATCGATGCAAAACCGTCAAGCCGAGCAACGCGAGGACTTATTAGAACGACTTGAAACGGCAAATAGGGCGATGGCAAAAAGGCGTCGCGAGCAGGTAATTCAATGGCTGTACGAAGACGATTGCCCAATGCCCGACAAGCACTCCACCTTCACCGATGAGAAATATCCGCTCGAATCTGTGTCGGAGCGCGACCAGAAGAGGGCGCACGAGTCGTTTGTAAAGATCGTAGGAGATTACCGCAAACGCCATAAGATGTTTTACAAGGACGTGGCGGACAGGTTGTGCATAGACGAGGCAACATTACGCAGATATCGCGAAGGCAAAAATAAGATTCCAAGTGAGGTGTGCGAAAGGCTGTGTGCGCTGGCAAACGTCACAATGGACGAGCTACAGGGGCGAGGAAATCCATACAACGAGATATTGCCGACTGGCACGACAACCGACTATCTGCTAGGTGCCGAGGTCTGGACTCCCGAACAGGTGAAGGAGCTTTACTTGTCCGCCGACGATGACACGAAGCGAGCAGTTACACATGCTCTAAAGTCGTGGCTAAATGAGTTCATCATGGAAAGCGAATTGGATTCAATGAGGGCGAGGGAGCTTTTATTAAAGGACGCGATCAGAGAGATCGTCCCACGCGAAGAACGAATGTGAACGAGCTGTGAAGCGACCACCAACTTATAAAAACATGAGCAACCGACAAATCAAAACAGTTTGTCGGTTGTTTGCGTCATATGGATAACCAAAACCGACAAGCCGAATCAGTTTGTCGGTTTTGCTTGTAAAACACCCCAATTTACCTGCGAATATACCGAATCGTTTATGTAGTACGATGCAGTTGTGCGCACGCCGAAACATTAAACGATTGAATGAAAGCAGGTATTCGAATGTGTAACCAGATTACAAACGTTGCAATCGCGAACCTACCAGTTTTGCTAAGCACAAAACAAGTCGCGGCATTGCTTGGAACCTCTGACAAGTTCGTGCGCGACCAGTGCGCGCGTGGCGAGTTTAAGGCCGCGAAGCTGGGTGGCGTGTGGCGAGTCAACCGCGACGCGCTACTAGCTCAGTGCGGTCTGGAATAAGGAATGAGGTTTCCTAATGACTGCGAACAAAAGCACCCGTCGTGTGAACTTTGGCGAGGTCAACGACGGGCATATACACGAGCCGCCACCTGCAAATTGCGTGGCAGCGGACTCTAAGACCATTCTAGCCGAAGAGCTGGACAACACGTTACAGACAACGACCGCAGAGAAGGCGCTATCAGCAGTCGCGTTGGAGCTGCATCCAGAACTGCGCGGCACAGTCTGGCATCGTATCGCATGGAGCACGGCATCCACGTTGCTTGCACATGCGTTGCTGGGAGCCGACGAGCAGGTGACGGCGCTTGCGCGCTGGATCGCGCGAATGCTCATGGTTTCGGGAGACGTGACGGCATTTGGCTCAAAGGTGCTTGTCCTGGGAGATGGCGTAGCCGTCGCGTTTGGAGACAGATCTCTTTACGTGAGGCGCACAGATGGCTAAAGGCAAGCGCAAAAGGAGCACGGCGGCACAAGAGCCGTTCGTGAGCGTTCCCGAATCGTGGTTTCGATACCTTCGCGACTCCCACGCGAGCGCCGTTGAGATCGTCGTGTTCCTGGCGCTTGCACAGCACCCACAGCGCAATGGACTGTTGTCTCGACCAGTGGCCGACTACGGCAGCGATTACGACGGCACGGACAGGACGGGCATATGCACTGCTACCAACGTTCCTAAGAACCAAGTCACCCGCGCATTGTCGAACCTCTGCAACAAGCGAGTAATCACGTTGCCGGACGGAACGACCACGCCTTTGCTAACTCCCGTCGTGAGAGGTCATCGTGGGAAGGTGGCCGTGTACCGCAACAACATCCCAAGGGCGCAATCCGTCACGACCACGGCGAAGCGCAAGCGAACTAAGGCCAAGACGGCGAGTGCTACCGAGAAAAAGGACGGCACGGACGCAGTACAAAACACCCCCGAATTGGACTGCACAGATGAGTCCACAGTGGACTCACGGGAGCAGTACCACTTAGAAAAGACTGGTGGGGCTGGCAAAGACCAGCCAACCCCACCATGGTTTCGCTAGTGCTCAACTCCACGGGCGGGGGCTCGAAAGCCCCACCCGTGGGAGCACGAGCGAACCCCACAAGCGAAAAACGAAAACGACTCACACGACACACGAAGAGTCGAGCTGGACATTGGAGGACACGAATCATGTGTGATACAAACCTAACCGAAACGATCAACCAGATCGAGAAGAGCGGAGTGATTGAGCTTTGTCCCGACGACGAAAGGCCAGACGCATCTGACAAGGTAAGGACGAACATCCCAAAGCTAGATAAGCTGTTGGACGGAGGGCTCAAGCCCGGACTGCATTGCGTCACGGGAGGGCCGTCAAGCTACAAGAGCGCACTGCTACTGCAAATCGCCTACCTCGCTGCGATGGACGGGCGAGATGTGAACTATGTCACCGACGAGATATCCGCCCGCGAGTGCTGGCAGCGACTCACGACGCGCAAGATGCAGGTGGACAAGATCGTAAGCGGCGGGACGCATGGCGTGCCTAGCTGGGCATCGTTGGAGGACGTGGCGAGAGCGGCGGAAAAGTCCGGAGACGTTGAGCTTTTGGGGCGAGTTGCGAGCGCTATCCATGACGTGAAGAAGGCAAGGTGGATAAGCCCCGACTACGGCAAGCTGGCGCGTGCTGGGTTCACGGACAACGGATGTGTGTGGCTCATGTACAACGACGAATATGCAGGGTACTTGAGCATCGAGGACATGGGGAGAGTGATTTACCCTGGGCAAAGTTTTACAAACGACGAGTGTGACCTATTCCTGGGGAACACCCGTTATCTCGTAAGCGCCATACAGCAAAGCGGAGACGATGGCTATTTAAACTGGATGGAAAACGAGTGTCACAGTGACCTACTCATCATCGATGCGGTCAACTCGCTACGGATGTTCGAATACACGTGGGACGGAAAGGATGAGAGATACTACTACCGCGACCACATGCCCGAGCCACGCACGCGCATGGAGACGATCGTCCAAACGCTGGACAACTGGGGCAGAAGCCGCAACATTGCGATAATCGGCGTGTTCCACGGCAACAGGACGCGCGGCCAGAACCAGCAGCACCCATGCATGGGAGACTTCAAAGAAACGTCTGCAAACGAGTATCGCGCGGTGACTGCGTGGGAGCTCGTGCGTGCGGACGACATGCGATGGAGCGGCCACCCGAAGGCGCCGGACGTTCCAGACGGAATGGAGGCCGTGGGCTTGTTCCTGCTCAAGGGTCGCGGAGGGCAGAGGACGGAGCAGAACAAGCCCATATGGCTTGCTGCGGACGGCGCGCACAATCTCATCATGCCTTTGGACGAGCTCAGGAAGTAAGACACATGCACGCAGGTAAGAGCCGCTATAAGATGCGGCATGGAAGAAAGAAGGTTAAATATATGTTCGACTCAGACGTACTTGGAACCACAATAGAGGCCATAGCGAACGACCTAAAGGCTACGGCGGAGTACATCCAGCGCGACACCAAGGACGGCATCCAGGACAAGAGGTGCAAGCTTGTGCTCCACGTGACGGCGGCACGCGACATGCTCAACGATGCGTTGGGAGATATCGAAGAGCGCTAGAAGTTGCCTATAGTAGCCACATACGATGTGGCATATGGCCGTCGCGTCTTGTTTGGCGCGGCGGTCTTCTCTTTTGGATCTAGAAGCGTGGGGAGTCGTCGCTTGCGGGATGGCTGGCACTCCCCCCGGGTGATACCCAACTTCTGGACGAACGCGCGGGACCGTCGAGGGCTACACGGAATTTCATCCAAACTCCTTTTTAAAGTTATTTGCATGAGTGCATCCATACCCTTTGGTGCAAAATTTGGTGCAAATGTGTGGTGCAAAATATAGGCAAATAAAAAGCAGGTAGAGCAAATACATGCATCTACCTGCTCGTATTCATGGAGCCAGAGATGGGAATCGAACCCATAACCACCGGATTACAAGGCCGGTGCTCTACCATTGAGCCACTCTGGCGTGGGGGACAATAATACCACGGCGCCTTAACCTACGCATCAGGATTGCTTTCTCCTACGCAAAAATCCCAAGCAGGCACGCAGCCAGGCATGCGCGCGTATAATCGAACCATGGACACAATCAACTACACAAGTCTGAGCAAAGCGATGTCCAAGGCGTTGCGGCATCGTCCCGAGCGCATTGGCATAACGCTCTCCCCCGACGGCAGCGTTGAGGTCGACACCCTTGTTCGCGCGCTCAACCAGCGAGGAGGCTGGCCCCGCGCGATTACCGCCGACGACATAGCGCACGTCGTAAAGCATGGATCCAAGCAGCGCTTTGCCATAGAGCACGGACGAATACGAGCCCTCTACGGCCATTCGATTCCGCTGGCAATCGCCTACGAACCAGCGCAACCGCCATCCGTCCTCTACCACGGCACAAATCAGGCCAACGCACAGAGCATCATGGCAGAAGGCCTTCTTCCCATGGGCCGACAGGTAGTGCACCTTTCAACCGACATAGAAACGGCACGCCAGGTTGGCCTACGTCACCGAGGGCGTCTCGTGATCCTCGTCGTCGATGCGACAAGGGCATCCCACGAAGGCATCCGCTTTTACCAGGGCAACAAGAACACATGGCTTGCCGACGCCATTCCGGCCGGCTACCTGCATCCGCTTTAGCATAATTCCAATGAGAACACCGCGCTTTGCTTCGCACGAATTGTTCATACGCCAGCGTCCCATCCCGCAAGCGCGGGGCATGGACTCAACGCCACCCCAGCACCTAACGCCCCAGCATCTTCCAGAGCTTCTCGCGCGTGGAGGCGTCCAGCCGATCCTCCACCGTAAGGTGCATGTTGGAACGCTCGTCGTGGGCTACCGCAACCTCTTCGTTCGTTGCCTTTATGTCGCGCGCCAGAAGCTGACTCGAAACCGTCGTAATGGGAATGCCTCCCACGGTCGCCCGAATGGTGTTGTCGGACGTCACGAGCAGCACCTCTCTCCCCTGCTCGCGCGCGCGAACCGCATAGCGCTCTATTACGGTGTCGGCCGACTCCCCCGTGCGCGAGAAGACCATGCGCACGCCGCCAGGCACGAATGCCGGACGTTCGTCCGAGAGGTTGTTGGCTGCGTCGAACACCACTATTGCCTCGTAGCGACCCTGCGCATAGGTTGCCACGTCGTTGAGCAACTCGCGCCGAGCCCTCTCAAAGGGATCGTGACCGTACGGGTCGCGCGAGAGATGCGCCACGTCGGCAAGGGCCCCCGCTCCGGCATGCTCATCGATGAGCGCCGTATAGCTCGTGGTGGCACCGATCACGTTGTAGCCATCCACCAAAAGCAGGGGAAGCCTCCTCTTACTCATCGCCCTCGTCCTTAAGCATGCAGCGTCGCAACCATTCGTAGCAAAGCGCCGTGGTTGCCTGGGCAACGTTAAGCGATTCCACGCGCCCGCGCTGGGGCAGCTTGCACTCGAAGTCACACCTCTTGCGCACCAGCGCGCTCACGCCCGAGCCTTCCGATCCCATCACAAGGCAAACGCGGCCTTCCAGCGGCGCATGCCATACGTCGTCATGGGCATGCTCGGTGGCTGCGCCCACCCAGAATCCAGCTTCCTTGAGCTGCTCGACCGCCGTGGCAAGATTGGACACCTGCGCGATGGGCAGATGCAGGACGGCACCGGCGGAGGTCTTGTAGGCCGCCGTTCCCACGCGTGCCGCGCGGGCGTTGGCCACGATTACACCAGACGCGCCAACGACCTCTGCCGTTCGCACGATGGCGCCGAAGTTACCCTCGTCCGTAACGTGGTCCAAAAGCAGCACCAGCGCATCGCCCGTTCCCGATGCGTCGATAACGTCGTTTAGGGTGGCGTACTCAAACGGCTCCACCTCAAGCATGATGCCCTGATGCGCCCCCTGCGAGGACCTGCTGTCCAGGCGGTCGCGACCCACGTACTCCACCTTCACGCCACGCTCCTCAAGACGGGCGACAAGCTCATCGAGCGCTCCATCGTGCCCGCCTGCGCCAGCAGCCACCAGTGCGCGGCGAAGGGGAATATGTGCGTCGAGCGCCTCGGCGGCCGCCCGACGACCCTCAATTAGGTTTGAGTGGGATGCCGAGCCCTGGCGACGTTTGCCCGCAGGCACGTAGCCCTGGTGACGATCGTCCTTCCTATACGGACGTCCTTGCGACTTGGGAGGTTGTCTGCGCACCCGTTTGCCTGTGCCACCGCGCACGTCACGCCCTGGCTTTCGAGATTGGTTCTTTGCCATGCGCTAGCCCTTCTTGCGACGCAGGCGCGCGCCAGCAGCGGTATCTTCCACCACAAGGCCAAGCGCGGCGATGCCATCGCGTATGGCGTCAGCAGTTCCCCAGTCCTTGGCAGCGCGTGCCTCCTGGCGCGCGGCCAAGAGAGCCTCGGCAGCTTCGTCAGGGCTCGAACCAGCGTATCCCGCACGTTCTACAGCCAGCGCCACCAACTCGGCAGGCAGCTCCTCGCCCGCCGAGTCCTTGGCGAGGTCGATGCCCAAAACGTTGCAGAGCTCCACCAGGGCATCTGCCGCACGCAGCGTAACGGCCGTCTCTATGGAACCCGCAGCTTCCGACAAGTACTTGTTCGACTCGGTCACCAGTCCGAAGATGGCAGCAAGACCGCCCGCCGTATTAAAGTCGTCGTCCATGCTGGACTCGAACTCTTTCGAAGCCGCATCTATGGCCGCCCCCAACACACGGTCCGCCTCGGTAAGGCACCCGTCCTGCGGAGCGGCCTCTGCGGCCCAGCGAAGATTCTTCACGCAGCTCTGCAGGCGGTCAAGCGAGCTCATCGCCCCGTCCAGACGATCGAACGAGAAGTCCAACGGTGCGCGGTAGTGCGTCTGCAGCATGAGGATGCGCACGGCATTTGCCGGATAGCGGTCCAGCACCTCTTTGAGCGTATAGAAGTTGCCGAGGCTCTTGGACATCTTCTCCTCATTAATCTGCAGCATGCCCGTGTGCATCCACACGTTGGCCAGCGGCTCATGCCAGGCGCACATGGCCTGGGCCGTCTCGTTCTCGTGATGAGGGAACACCAAGTCAGCGCCACCGCCGTGGATGTCGATGGGCGTACCCAGGTAACGATGGATCATGGCACAGCACTCCGTGTGCCAGCCGGGACGACCCTCTCCCCACGGGCTCGGCCAGCTCGGCTCGCCGGGCTTCGCCGCCTTCCAAAGCGCGAAGTCAAAGGGGTCGCGCTTCTGGTCGTTAACCTCCACGCGCTCGCCCGCACGCAGCTGATCGAGGTCGCGGCCCGAAAGCACGCCATAGGCATGGTCGCTCCGCACGCTAAAGTACACGTCACCACTGGGCACGGCATAGGCGTTGCCCTGTTCTATGAGCAGCGAAATCATCTCTTGCATCGCCTCGATCTCGCGCGTGGCGCGCGGTCGGATGTCGGGATCAAGGATGCCAAAGCGATGCATCTGCTCAATGAACTTGTTGCTAAACTCCTCCGCAACCTCGGCTGCGGTACGGCCCTGCTCGTTCGCGCGATTGATGATCTTGTCGTCCACGTCGGTGAGGTTTTGCGCAAAGGTCACCTCGTAACCCTTGAACATGAGGTAGCGCCGAATGACGTCAAACGACAGGAACGTACGCCCGTTGCCAATGTGGATTTGGTCGTACACGGTAGGACCGCACACGTACATGCGAATCTTGCCAGGCTCGATGGGCTCGAGCTCCTGCTTGCGATGGGTCTGGCTGTTGTATACGAGCATGCGGACTCCTATCCATAGGTTTCGCAAAAGATAATAGCGCATCGGACAAAAGCGTGCGCGCTGGGGAGGACAAGGCCGTGGCTTGCCCTCCAAACACACCAGGGCGCTAGTCTTGCGCTAGTGCACGCTGTAGCTCATCCTCGCTTACACCTGCGTGCGCGGCTGCCTCTGTAATGCCAATGAGCCCGTCCCGCACAAGCCCGGCAATCGCATCGAGCGCACCTTCCTTCTGACCCTCGACGCGGCCGCTCTCGTAGCTCTCTGCCTTCATGTCCTTAATTGCCTTGCTCATGTGGCGGCGCTCGTCTGCGCGGCCGCTCTCGTAGCTCTCGGCCTTCATGTCCCTTATCGCCTTGCTCATGTGGCGG
>CADCPM010000068.1 GCA_902803315.1 uncultured Coriobacteriaceae bacterium | reverse complement strand
GTGGAGGAGGGCTACATCAAGCCCGAGGACAAGGACCGCCTGCTCCGCTTCCGCGACAACCCCTCGGACGAGAGCTGGATGGCGTAGGGTGAGCGCTGAGCGGGGCAGGCATTGGGGGCAGGCATTGGGGGGCATGCATTAAGGCAAAGGGGAGTATCCCCAATGCCTGCCCCCAATGCATGAGGTAAGAAGATCGAACAGAGAGGAGTGCGCATGGCGCTGAAAATTGTTTTGGTGAGGCATGGCGAGGCCAAGTCGAAGAAGTCCGGGCAGACCGACCATGAGCGCGAGCTCACAAAGCGAGGCGCGGAGGCGTTGCGCGATGCGTATCCAAAGACGTTTTCGCTGGTGGAGCCCACGCTCGCAAGCGAGCTTTGGGTGAGCACCGCCACGCGTGCGCGCCAGACTGCCGACATTGCCAACGAGACGCTGGGAATAGAGACGGTGCACCTGCGTGACTCGCTCTACGAGCAGGATCACCAGGCGTTTTTGGACGACGTCTCGCAAACGAACGCGGATCTGGTGGTTGTGGTGGGGCACATTCCCTTCATGGAGGATGCCTGCTATCACCTAACCGGAACCTCCTTGGGCTTCTCGGCCGGGGCTGCCGCGGCGATTGAGCAGCCGGAGCACGGTCGTGGTCGTCTGCTGTGGTTCGTGCAGGGTCCTGAGTGCTAGGCGTCGGCGAACGGCGGGCATAGACGTACAAAGAGATGGGGCTGTAGCGCCTGATGGGAAGCAATCGGAATAGCCAAGGGTGCCTTGGATCGCTTGTGGGGCTGTTTACGGTGGTGGCCTTTGGTGTTGTGCTGCTGCTTTTTCTTGTGAGCTCACGGCCAAAGGTGCGAGAGTTCGTGTCGGGCATGGGAGTGCCGCTCGAGCGGCTGCTGCCCTCAACGGTAACGGGGCTTGTGCCCAAGGCGGAGGGCCCGAAGCTGGAAGACATTACCGAGAATGGCATGGCCTTTAGTGCGTTGAGCGACGAGCGCAAGCTGGTGTATGCGCAGATGCTCGACGGAGTCGTCGCGAAGAAGGAGAACTTCGAGGTAAAGGCCACATCCAAGGATGACATCGAGCCCGCATACCGCGCCCTTCTGGCCGACCATCCCGAGCTCTTTTGGGTGGACGGCTCAACCAACTACATGTATTACGAGGGCCGCGACACCATAACGGTGACGCCTGGCCTCAACATGGAGTTGGATAAAGTGGATGAGGTGGGCGCGCAAATAGAGTCCTCGGCAAACGCGTTCTTGTCTACGGTTCCAAAGGACGCGTCCAACTACGACGTGGCAAAGGCTGCGTACGAGTACATTATTAATACAACCGATTACAACGAGAGCGCCAGTCAGAGCCAAAACATCCAAAGCGTGTTTGTGGGTCATGCCTCGGTATGTGCGGGATACGCGCGCGCTTATCAGTATTTGTTGCAAAAAGCAGGTATTGACTGCGGTTTTGTGGAGGGCAGAATTCCTTCCAGCGGTGAGGAGCACGCCTGGAACATTGCGAACATCGACGGCCAGTACACCTACGTGGACGTTACGTGGGGCGATCCCACCTATCCTGGGCTGGAAGGCACCAGCCCAGAGATCTCGTATGACTACCTTGGCCTTACCACCGAGGAGATCCTGCGGGACGACCACGAGTTCGACGACGCGTCCGTATGGCCGGCATGCGACTCCACTGTGGATAGCTATTACGCGCGCGAGGGGCTGCTGTTCGACGGCTACGACACGGGGGCTCTGAGTGAGGCCTTTTGGAGGCAGCTGGATAGGGGGCAGTCCACCATTGCGTTTAAGTTCTCCAGCCAGGATGCGTATGCGCAGGCACGCGACGCGCTCGCGTCCGGGGACTTTTTGGCCGACGACTTGCGCTCGCAGTTCCAGAGTAGCGGCAGGACCGACTACGCGTATCAATATCAGATTTCGGACTCGCTCTACATCGTGAAGCTCTTCCTGTAAGGCGTACGGCTTCGGCGGCCGCGCCGGTGTGCGCGTTCGGGTCTTGCGCTTTTCGGGGGCTTTTGTCGCCATGCGGCAGAAAGGATAGCCATGCTTAACATAACCCATGCGATTTTGCACGCGTTCGACTTCGAGACGGGGTCGCGTTCGATCTCGACCCACGAGCTGGATATGGATGAGAAGCTCGTGAAGTCCTACGTCCGTCGCCACCTGCGTCGCTGCTTGACGAGCGACCAAAACATGCATGGCGAGTTTGCCGAGAACAGCGGCTTCGCCGAGGAGCTGCGACTCTACCTGGGACATCGCACGCACTTCATCGAGCTGTCGCAGCAGATCGCCGAGTTCTTTTGGGAGACCCTGCGCAAATGCGACGACTTGGTGCAGGCCGACCTTCTGGTGGCGGATTTCGAGCAGAGCGCAGAGGCGCCCAAGCAGGATGCGACGGATGAGGAGATCGAGAAGTCCTTTGCGGGCGAGACGAGCCGTCACTTTGCCGTGATCCTTCTGCCGCGCAGCCAGACCTTCATGCACAGCATCGAGCATCCCTCCGGCGGCGCGTTCAACGAGATCGTACGCCATGACGCCACGCTGCCCAACCCGTCCGCCAAGGTGAACACCTACGTCATCGTGGACTGCAAGACCATGGCGCTCGACTACAGCGACAAGCTGCGCACCGTAGCGGAGGCCGAGGTGTGGATCATGCAGAACCTGCTGCTCAAGTGCTCGCGCGAGCCTTCGAGCCGCGAGGTCATGGAGACGGTGGAGTCGTTGGTAAAGGAGGTTGCGGAGACGGGCAACGTAAGCGTGGTGCAGGCCGTGGGCCAGGCGAAGGCGGCCATGAACTTCTCTGCCAACGTGGAGGAGCGCCTGGAGCCCGCTGCCATCGGTCGGACGGTCTTTGAGGACGAGCCGCGCCTGGTTGAGCGCTACGAGGAGCGTACGCGCGAGGCCGAGCTGCCCGAGGAGGTGGTCGTACGTCCTGCGGCGGCACGCCGTCTGGCCAAGAACCATCGCATTCGCACCGACACCGGCATCGACATAACCTTTCCCAGCGAGATGAGCACGAACGAGGATTACCTCCTCTTTACGCACGAGGAAGATGGCACGATGAGCATCGTCATTCGCAACGTGCGCGGCATCGAGAACCGCTAGGGCTCGACAGACAATGGGGATACTCCCCTTTGCCTTGTACAAGGCAAAGGGGAGTATCCCCATTGTCTGTCCTACGCGATTACAAGGCAAAGGGGAGTATCCCCATTGTCTGGCCTACGCGATAACGAGATACGCGGTGACGGCGCCGTTCTGTGCCACAAGCTGCGCCTTGCCGTCATCCAGGCACGCATGCAGGAACTTCTCGTTTGCCGCGCTTTGCGGAATCTGTCGCTGGAAGGCCTCGTTGGCGGTGAGGTAGCGCACGGCGGCACCGTCCCATTCCACGATGGCCAGCGGCATGCCGCGCGATGTCTCGGTATCCGCGGGAGCCATGTCTTCCAGGGGCTGTTGCGAGAGCAGGTTGACCCGACCGACAGACTCGAAGTAGGTGCGCTCGCTCGCGCTTTCCACGCCCATGGTATTGTCGAGAAGTCCTTCGGAGGCAGGAGTTGGTCGCGAGAACAGGTATCCTTGGATCATCTCACAGCCGATGGTCTTGAGGAACTGGAACTGCGCCTCGGTCTCCACGCCCTCTGCGAGCGTGCGTATGCCAATGCGCTTGGCCATGTCCACAATCGAGCTTATGATCTGGCGGGAATGTTGGTTTTGCTCCAGGCCGCGGAGGAAGGCCATGTCTATTTTCAGTACGTCGAACTCATAGTCCTTGAGCAGGTTGAGCGAGCTGTAGCCGCTTCCGAAGTCGTCCATCCAGATCTCATATCCCGCCTTGCGGAAGCGCTCCATCTGCGGACGGAAGAACTCGTTGGACTTGTCGAGCGTGGACTCCGTGACCTCTATGTCGATTAGGGACCGGTCAATGGCATATTCGTGGATAAGGGCCTCTATCTCGCTAAATATGTCGCAGAGCTCAAAGTCCAGGCGAGAGAGGTTTATGGATGCCGGCACTACGGGTAGCCCCTCGTCCATGGCCGAGCGCAGGTCGGCGCACACACAGCGCGCGATGTGGATGTCGTGCTTGTGGATGAGGTGGTGTTGCTCCAGGGTCGGTATGACGTCGGCGGGGGAGAGCATGCCGAAGACGGGGTCCTCCCAGCGAGAAAGCGCCTCCATGGCACAGGCACGCCCGGTGAAGGAGCGCACGATGACTTGGTAGTGCGGACGGATGTATCCGTCGGCAATGGCTTTGTCCAGCGACTTTACAATGTGGTCGTGCATGCTCACCGCATGTGCCAGGTCTTCGTCGAACACGCGCATGCCCTTGTCGTACTTGCCCTTTATGCTGTCGCAGGCAATCTTTGCGCGGTCCATAACGTCACGAGACTCCATGCCGGCATTCGTAACGTGGGCGATGCCGATTTTGAGCTCCAGCGCCACGTCGCGACGCAGGTCGGCGAGGCGCTTGCGCAAATGCTCGGTTCGCTCTATCACATCGCTTCGACGGGTGGCGACGTCAAACATGTCGATGCCCGAGCGCGTGGTGAGGTCGTTGGGAAACTCCGCGCGAATGGCATCGGCCATGCTCACGAGCAGGACGTCGCCCTCGGGAAGACCATAGGCGCGATTGAACGC
Organism: uncultured Coriobacteriaceae bacterium; assembly: GCA_902803315.1. Lineage (GTDB taxonomy): Bacteria > Actinomycetota > Coriobacteriia > Coriobacteriales > Atopobiaceae > RUG440. The sequence continues at coordinate 21,831 of CADCPM010000068.1, read as the reverse complement.
CTTGAAGTTCTCCACGTCCACATGCACGACGCAAAGGTCGTCGTCGGGGCCGAGCACGTCGATTTGGTGCTGAAGCGCCTTCCTGAAGAGATGCGTGAGCGGCATGCGGGTAAGAGCGTCGGTTCTATAGCGCGCGTGGGCCCCGAGCTCGGGCTCCATTGTTGGCTCGGGCCCCACCGCCGCCGCGTCGTTGACCTCGTTGCCAACAATAACGACGGGCTGCGTTGTCGTTCGTGCCTGCTCAAGTGCCGTCTTCGCCTGCTGCAGGAGTTCTTTGACTGAGCCCTCCTGCACGACGCCGCCAATGACTATGCCGACGTTGCGGCCTTTTGCGTCCAGCACGAGCATGCCGTGGACCTGCTCGAATATCTGGTTGAGGCGCTCGGGGAACAGCTGCGCGGGAATGTTCTCAAACAGAATCGCAAAGGTGTTGCGTTCGTAGTGCACGAGCGTGTCCTCGTTGCGGATGCCCTGGAGCACGGACTTTGCAACAAGCGAGAGAATCTTGCTGCGCGTGGGGTCGCCAGCCGCCTGCCCTGGGTCGCCTGCTGCCTGCTCCAGGTTGTCGAGCCCCGTGAGCTGCAGCAACGCGAGCCGACGCGTCGTAAGTGTGTTGATGCCCTCTTCCAGGTACGCGCGGCTAAAGGCGCCTTCCACCTCGTCGCGATAGCGCTCGCGCTCGTCGTTTTCCACGAGCTCCTTGAGCTTGGTCGCTCCGTTTTTGTCGTCGCCCGACATGAGCGTGTTGCCGGTTATCTGCTTTATGAGCTCGAGCGAGCGCGGCTTGCCGTCCACCTCTATGTAGCGGGTGGAGATGTAGAAGGCGTCGTCGCCCACGAACTCGAACTTCGAGACGGAGCGATGGCACGCGACGGTGCGCGCGGAGATGCAGTTCTTGCAGCGGCGGCCCTTGTTCAGCACGTCGAAGCAGGTGTGAGGCATGGCGAGGTCGCCATCGTCGCTCAGCGTGCGGCCTGCCGTATGGCTTGGGTCCACTATGCGCACCATGTCGTAAACGGGTTCGAGCGTGCGCATGGTTCGCTCGAGCTCCTCCTGCGACAGGGAATAGGGCACTTGCAGTGATTCTTGTTCCACGATCCGTCCTTAGCTTGGGTTAGGGATATCTTAGCGCAAACGGTTGGAACTTTTAGGGTACAAAGGGGACTGTCCCCTTTGTACCGTTTTTGCTGGGAGGCGTCCACACGCTCACTACGGCCAAGGCGGAATTTGTTGGCCGAAGGGTTGTTGTAACCGTATAAAAGCGAGTCAAAAATGTTATAATGCAAACATCTATACTTATGTCGATTTTGGGGAGGGAAAGGTCGTGTTTGCGCACGTAAAGCATAAGCTCCAGTCGCAGCGGGGCGCATCGCTATCCATGGCCCTCATGTTGTTTTTGGTGTGCGCCGTGGTGGCTTCCATCTCGCTTGCGGCAGCGACGGCAGCCGCCGGTCGGCAGAGTCAACTGGAAGCAGTGGACAAAAGCTATTACAACGTTACATCAGCTGCCAAGCTGCTCAGTGACGAGCTTAAGAGCGGCTCACAAGTTGTTACCATAACGCGTGAGTGCGATGCCACCAAAAAGGCCGACGGCTCGTTTGAGGGCTTTACCAACTGGAAGGGCTCCATCGATTCGTTTTCCACCGAATCTGCTGGTAATCTTACCAAAGACAATGCGACGCTCTTCCAGCTTTTAGCCTACGATATGGTGTTCGCTCCCTCATCCGAAAACTATACGTTTAGTGCTACAAGAACTTTTACTGGCGATAACGTTTCTGGATCCATTGATACAAGCACTCTTGAGACCAAAGTGCGCACATTAAAGGACGCCACATACGACGGCGTTACCGTTAGCGCTGATGGCTATGCAGACGTACTCATAAAGGTAGAGCGCAATGCGAGCGGTGGGCTTGTGCTCAGGTTCGGTGAGAAAAACACGGCGACTCCGCCAGACTTCATAGCTGGCTCGTATAAGTGCAAACTGACTGCTACCGCAGATATCCATGACATCAATGAATCTGGCCCAAGCAAGAAGCAGATTAGTGGCAACACGTATCACCTTACATGGACAACCAAGATCTATTGGGATACCCAGAACCTCCAGTTGGGAGGTAGCTAATTATGAGGCTCATTAAGCATAGTCACAGGTTTACAAACGTAGTCGCAAGCGATTCGGGCGAGACCATGGTGGAGACGCTCGTCTCCATCCTCATCAGTTCGCTGGCCCTCCTTATGTTGGCGACTGCCATTGGCACATCGGTGAATATCATCATGACCAGTCGCGACAGCATGGAGGCGTTCTACGACGGTGAGAGCGAGATGATTGAAAACGCGCAAGATTCAAGCTCAGGTTCAACCTTAGACATTTCGATGGACGTTGCGCTTACACGCGACGACGAAGGCAACTTGGAAAAGACTGAGTCCGTAAAAAGCTACGCCTCCACGGATTCGAAATCCCATGTCTCCCTATATGAGAGGAGCACGCCATGAAGATCCTCTCTGTAAAGCGACTTAGTCGTGCGCACACTCGAGCCAAAGGGGGATTTACCCTTACCGAGATGCTCGTCACCATGCTTATCCTGGTGCTGGCGTCCTCGCTGCTTGCCACAGGCATTCCCGTGGCTATTGACACCTACCAAAAGACGGTAAAGAGCGCCAACGCGCAGGCAGCGCTTTCGACTACGGCAACGGCGCTGCGGCGCGAGCTCAGCCTTGCGTCTTATGTAACCGTGGAAGACAACAAGATTTGCTATGTGTCGAGAGAAGAGGGATGCACGCTATCCATCCAAAACACAACTGACCCGGACACCTGCAGAGGCTTACAAAAGCAGTACTACAAGGGCGTGCTAGATGACGCCAAGAGTATAAGAGACCTAGAGACTGACGGTAATCCGGTGGAGCTCATCTCGAACGCAACCGTAACGGACGAGCTGTTGGTTAAGTATGGCACCGACAAACCAGAAGACGTGTGGGCAGCGAAGACGGGTAATTCAATAAAGATTACGAACTTGCACGTGGAGGACAAGGCTGGCAACGAACTGGCGCGTGTGGACGATTTCGAAATACTTGCGCGTTTTGAAGACTAGCGTACGCGAGGCGATAGACATGAAGCACAGACGAAATAGCAGCGGCTTTACTATGATGGAAATGCTCATCGCCGTGGCGGTGATGGTCATACTCATGGGCGTGGCGTTTATTGCGGTGATCAACTACCAAAAGAGCACCAAGCAGCTCGAGCTCGACAAAACGGCTCGCGAGCTGTTCATCGCTGCCCAAAACCACCTTACGGTGGCTCAGGGGCAGGGGTTGCTTAAGGATGCCAAGTCAGAGGAACTTGGTTTTCATTCAGATAGTTCCACCAACGAAAACGAATACTGCTTCTTTGTGGCACCAGGTGTCATTTCGTCAATGCAAAGTACTATGCTCGGCGAGATGTTGCCGCCCTTCTCCATAGACGATACAGTGCGCGCCGGAGGCAGCTATGTGATTCAGTATGATGCCAAGTCGGGTACCGTGCTCAACGTCTTCTATAGCGACCAGTCCAATCTGAGCAAACACACATTCGTGGAAGGCGACTACGGCAGCTTGTTCAATGCCTGCGTGGGCGATGAGCGGGAAAACAAGGATGCGCGCCTTAACTACGGAGGCACCATTATTGGCTGGTATGGCGGCCAGGATTTGGGGAATCGGGATCCCAAGGAGCTCACGGCTCCCCAGCTCAAGGTAATTAACGAAGAGCGCCTTTTGGTTGAGGTGGGCGTTTCGGATTTGACCCCAGAAGGCGTTACGAATCCAAAGATTCAGATAATCATGAAAGGCGAGAAGAGCGGGGAATCGGTACTCGTTGCTGATGTCGCACTTTCAACATTCTTGTCGGAAACCATGACGAACGGCGTATACACCAAGCAGTACGTCTTGGACGACATAACCGCAAGCGGGAAGCATTTTGCGGAACAGTTTAGCACCCTAATCCCTGGCGAGAACATAACGCTCGTGGCTAAGGTATACAGCAACGATACGCTTTCAACCATCGCCCAAAGCGAGAGGCGCCACACCAACAGCTTGTTCGAAGACGTTATTGAGGACGCAAGGCAGGGCGCCGGAGGGGCGCAGACGCCCGCGCCTGGTGCTTCCACAAAGACGTATTTGGCAGAGATTTCCAACATCCGCCATCTGGAGAACCTGGATGCAGCCATTTCGGGTTATGACCTTGCGAGGTTGGACGATGTTGGCGCAACCCATGCCAGGCAGGTAAGCGACCTACGCTGGGCTGGCGCAGACGATGGCTTTACCGAGCAGATCGCGGGAAGCGGCGGCACTGCAAACAAGGTGCAGATCTACACGTTGGCTGGCAACCCCACTACCGAAGGCACCTACGCACCGGTGAACCCCACCTCAAACGGCACCCCTTACAAGCTCAACTACGACGGGGACGGCTACAAGGTAGCGGGAATTAAGGTCCAGAACGCGGCAGACGCTGGCATGTTCGGCCAGGTGAGCGAGGGCGAGCTCAAGAACCTTAAGCTTGCGGACTTTAGCGTTGCCACCACGGCCGGTAACGCCGGCGCGCTGGCGGGGACGCTTACCAATACGCCTGTGGAAAATGTTCTTGCATACAACGAGGTTGCGAGCGATAACGGCAAACTGGAGATCAATGGCACGGGGAATGTCGGCGGCCTCGTGGGCGCTCTTAGTGGGCAGAGCATTACCCAAAGTGCTGCTGCCGTGTACGTAAGGTCAGTGAATTCGAGTGCCGGCGGTCTGGTAGGTGCGACTTCGGGAACGGCTTCGATCCAGAAGAGCTACTCAGGCGGTCATACGGTTAGCGGCTTGTACCTAGATGACACGCTTCCCGAAAAGGTGGGTAGGTATAACGTTCGAGCTGAGGTTGAGGCTGGTGGCCTCGTGGGCAAGGCAACGGGAACGCTGAATGTCCAAGACAGCTATACGACTTCCTCTGTCTACGGCAAGACCTTGGGTGGCGGTCTGGTAGGTAGTACCGAAGCGGGATCGATTTCCAATTGCTACGCCATTGGAAAGGTTGGCGGACCTCAGATGGCCTCTCGAGGCGCTTTCGTGGGAACCGCTGGATCGGCGACCTTCTCAAGCGACTTGTTCTTGGACATTGTAAACGCGAACGAGGATGGCGCTAATACTGTGCAGGCGCTCTCTACGGGTACGAGCACTGGGATTACTGCGGCGGACAGCGACTTGGCGGGCTATCGCGCGCTTTCCTCTGGCACGTTGGCGGCGTCGCCCTACGACTCTACTCTCGTAAGAAACTACAACGGAACCTATCCGTTCAAGACCGTGAGTCAGCTCGCTGGAATGGCGGCCTCGACCGACGACGTGAATCAATGCTATCGGCAATACGGCGATTGGCCGTCTTACGAGACCATGCCCATCAATCGCCAAGGGTTTACGCTTGAGTCGACGAATGCCTCACAGTCGGGTACTGGCCGCACGGTAAACGTGCATACCGCAAGAATTGCGAATGCAGTGGCAAAGGAGCAAATGCTAACTGCATCTAATAGCTCGAGTGAGGCCACGGACGGTCAGGAGAAGCCGCAGCAGCCTGCGAACCAGGCTACCGATACTCCCAAAGGCGACGATAAGGCAGGCATTGCTTCCGAACAGTCATCCAAGGCCGAACCTAAGACAGAAGAGAAGGCGAACGAGTCGAATTCGCAAAATGCCGCGCCAACGGGTGAGGCTGAACGCAGCGAATCGGCCACCGACGAGGTCCAAAAACAGAAGACAGCCAAGCTTAGCAAAACGCTCAAGTCGGTGGATGGACGCAGCTATACCATAACGATTGCCTACAACAATGAGGCTCAGATTCCGCAGGGCGCAGAATTGATGGTCGCCGAGACCACAAGAGTTCCCGACGATTGGAACGACGAGGAAAAGCAACAGACCACTTACAAAGACCGACCCACGGCAACCGAGAACATGGTTGACGCACAGGAGATGGCGGCTCACATCGATCGCCTTACCAAAACACTGGATCTAGGCAAAGACGGTCGACTGATGTGGAACAAGTTGCTTAACGTTCGCATTGTTGCCAATGGTGAGGAAGTTGTACCAGCGGCTGACGTGCAGGTGGAAGTGGAAACGAACGCAATGCCGGCCAGCGCGTCTGACTCGCTTGAGGCAGTGCGTTTGGATGGCGATGAGTCGAGTCGTCTTACGGTTAAAAACGCAACGGGCACAAAAGACGGCGAGGCAGAAAAGAAGCCCGAAGAGCTCAACACGCGTATTGCATTTAACACAGGCGAGCTCGGTGAGATTGCCCTTGCCCAGGTGAGCGAAAAGAAGTTCGGCTGGACGATGCGTGGCGAAGACATCTCTGTATTTGTGCCGCGCTCCATTACAACAAAACCCTTTGAGGTTCCGTTCGATATGGAATATATGAACGGACTCCACCTAATAGAGCTCTTTACCGTTAATGCGGAACCTTCGCATGAGTATGGTACGACGCTATGGATTAAAGCAACCATGCCCAGCAACAATACCAATGAATTTGGTGGCATCGCCTGTTACAAAATCGCCGAAGACAATAAGTTCGAGCAGGTATTTGACGCCAAGGGAGCTAAGGATCTTGTGTCGATTAGCGCGGGTGACATTATGGCGCTTGCGTGGGACAGTGGATATCAGATATCCAAGATTGATGAGGGTGACGTAACGGTAGCGGGTAATATGCCAAAGGGAGCCAAACCTCAGATTACCAACGTTACGGACGAATATTCGGATCCTTCCAAACTAAACGAGGCGCTTGCCGATGCGAATGCCAAGACCTTGTCGGCCTATGGACTGACGCTTGGCGTGGGCGACGTCGACTGGCAGCCTAGCAATACGCATCCCCTGCGGGTAACGGTGCGTAACGATGAAATAGACGCAGGCAGCAAAGAGAAGACCTACGATGTCCTCCGCGTAGAAGGCGATGGAAAGGGTTCTCAAGTTGACGCAACCACGGATAATGGAACCGTATCATTTATGGCAACGAGCCCAGGGCCCTATGTTGTGGTTGAGCACGTAATACTCAAAAAGACGCTTACGGCATCTGATGGAAAGACGTACAGCATCAACGTGAGCTACGACTCGTCGCTTGCCGGTATCCCGGCCGACGTGGAGCTGCAGGCTAAGGAGCTCGAGGGTAAAGAATACGATACGTATCGCAAGCAGGCACAAGACGCGATGGGCGCTCACAAGCTGAGCTACGCGCGCGCGTTTGACATCAGTTTGATTGGGACGGACGGCACGGCGTACGAGCCAAACGCCAATGTGGAAGTGTCCATTCAGCTAGCGGATGCAAAGGCAAACGATACGTCAAAGGTCGTTCACTTTGGTGAGCAGACTGAGGTTATTACCCCCAAGGTGAGTTCCTCGGGTCAAGGTTCCGACTTTGCGTTTGCCACTGATTCTTTCTCGGTATTCGTGGTGGGCTATACCACGACGGTTGGCGAGACTACCCACACCTATAACATGGCTGGTGAAGGTACGATTGCCCTGTCGGACCTGCTGGACAGGCTTGGCATTGCCGAAGAGGTTCCCATATCGAGCATTAAGAGCGTGGAGAGCGAAGACACGGAAGCGATTTCCGTTACTCCCGTAACGAATTCCCAAGATTCCAGCGCACCACCTTCCAATTGGACCATTGAGGCAAAGAGCACTTTTGGCGAGCCAAAGACGCTTACCCTTACGAAGAACGATGATTCAACCGTCGCGATAAATATAACGAGCGAGGCTGGCGTGAGCATTACCGTGAGCAACACGCTTACGGATAGCGTGGCAACGGATGCGGTCGATTTTACGTATACCGCGACGCTCAAAGATGGCAGCGCCACTATGGAATCGTATAGTGACGACAATTTTAAATCTGGTGTATATACGTTTACGCTGAGTACGCAGCCAGGGACGACGGCCGAAACAACGTTTGCGATACCTTCTGGAAAGACGCTTGAGTTGGCACAGACCCAAAATGCTTTATATGACACCTCCGTAAAGGTAGGAAGCGGCGATGCGCATTCCGCAACATCGTGCACGGTTGATAATGTGACAGAAAACACGAGCGTTGCCTTCACAAACACGCGTGCGCCAATTTGCAAGGTGGTAAGCGCTACGCTAGGCGAGAAGACGTTCACCACAATTTCCGAAGCGGTGACCTATATAAACAATAACGGACTAGATGATCCCATTCAGATGCTACGGGACTACACGATGCCTTCGTCGGATGCGGTCAGCATCCCAACGGCATGCTTCGTAAAGATAACAACGGCAGATACGTTTACTCCAGAAGGTGGAACGGCAACGATAACGCGCGCTGCTGACTTTACAAATGGTGCGCTCTTTACGAACTTTGGCATGCTAGAGCTAGACAAGATTACGCTGGATGGCAACAACAGGGAGGGCGCAGAAGTCATCGCTAGTTCCCCTCTGATAGTAAACGGATCGAGCGGAACCGTGACCACGGGCGCAAATTCCACAATCCAAAACGCGAAGAGCACGGGCGATGGCGGCGCCATCTCCTCTTCGGGAATATCTGTCACGCTCGCCGGCGCCCTACGTGGCAATGAGGCATCTCGTGGAGGTGCGATATACGTTTCTGGCGGAGACCTTCTGTTTGCGGAAGGCGCTACTACGAACTTTGAAAACAACAGGGCTGCTAACGGTGGAGCGATTTACTACGCTGGAACGGGCACCGTAGACATTCCGGCAGGCGTGACGCTAAGCCAAAACGAGGCAACGCAAGGCGGCGGCGCAATTTATGTGACGAGCGGCGTTGTTGAGGTTTCGGGCGGTACCGTCAGTAACAATACGGCGGTAAACGGCGGGGCCATACATGCCTACGCAGTAAACGCGGCGGCAGCCATCAAGTGTAGTGGTGGAAGCATTTCCAATAACACTGCGAGTGGTGATGGCGGTGCCATCTATATAAACAATGCCGCAGGTACAGTTGAGGTATCGGGTGGAAGCATACAGAACAATAGTGCTGTAAATGGTGGCGCAATATACCTTGCTACGGGTAAAGCATCCATAATGGGGGCCGAGCCATACATTACCAACAATACCGCCACGAGCTATGGTGGCGCCGTGTGCGCGAATGCGGGCACGGTTACGGTATCGGGCGTAATCAGCGGGAATACTGCGGCTAACGGCTCGGCAGTTTATGCCAACGAAGCAACCGTTAACGTATCGGGAAGCATAACGAACAACACTGCAACCAACAATGGTGGTGCAATTGGCGTTGGCTCTACAAACGCACGCTTGCACTTTACGGGAGAAGCGACGGTATATAACAACAAGCTTGGCACGGCAGAAGACGCACCGGCAAGCAATGTGTACCTGAGCGTCGACTCCGACCTTGTAATCAATTCCAGCGGCCTTACGGGCGATGGTAAGATTGGTGTGTATGTTCCTGGCCCAATGACTGCGGATCTGTTTAAACGCCGCGGTGAGGTAGCGGCGAAGTTTGGTACGTACGCCGATAAAAACAACTTGAGTAAGTTCGAAAACGATCGCATATCAGGCATAGAGGTCAAAGCGGAAACAACAACAGACAAGATCATGTGGGCAAAGAAGATTGCTGTCGAGGTTCGTTATCTGGCGTCGTACGCAAACGATTTGCCGCCGGCGGCCGTAGGCCAATCCATCTATACCAATGATGGTTACTATCCCTTTACCAGCGCATATGGCGCCTCTGAGCTTGCTGACGAGCTGTACGAAAACATAAAGACACTTAGGGACAATCTGCAGGCCAAATCTAAGACTGCCATATATGGATGCACGTTTGCCAACGGCGCAACTGATTTTGGGGAGTATCTTACGAACGTCAATTGGAGTAGCGAGCTTGGCAACTGGAGTTATATTAAACGTGATGGCAATCCCGCGACAGCCTCCTCGGATAAGGTCATTATTTACTACTCTGAGCCTGCTTACATTACGCTAACCAACAACACTGACTATAAACTTACGGCTGCGCCTTTTACCGTGGCGGGACGAAACGCGATAAACAGTGCCAGCGATGTTGGCTATGGTTACGTGGTTGCCAAAAACAATGTAACGGCGGCCCAACTACTGCCTATTACAGCGGCAGACCTTACGCTTGGGCCGTGGAATTCAATAAAGCTCATGTTCCCTGGAGGCTGTGGGGCTGCATATAGCATTACCAACACGTTTACAGATGCGACGAGCGGTACGCCTATAGCCAATACAGACATCAAGTTCGCTCTGAACGGCGGCGATCCGACGACCGTCACTACTGATGGCAACGGCCAGGTCGTACGCACCGGAAGCACGTTCGCGGCCTCTGGCAAGACCGTGGATCTGCTCTTCGGAGAGCCAACCGCCATCTGTAAGATTACCGACGAACATCTGTTTACGACCATCAAAGACGCCGTGCAATACGTAAAAGACAACAACTTGGGTACGACCGAAGACGCGCCTGCGGTAATTGAGATGCTTACGGATTATATGCTTCCGAGCTCCGACAAAGTTGAGATAACACCATATGCAGCTGCGAATCAAAAGCTATACATCAACTTTACTACGGCGCATAGTGGTAACCATAAGTATTACGACGATAACGGTAAGGCAATCATCAGCCGCGATGCCGGCAACAAAAACTCTTTTGTAGAGGTTGCTGACGGCAAAAACAAAGTTGCACTCACACTGGACGGAATCAAGTTCGATGGCAAGAACATTGCGGGAGGCGGCGATGGTGGTGCCGCGAAGACGCTCAACTGCGATGTTACGATTACCAACTGCGACTTCGATCGTTTTTCCGCTGGTAATGGTGGTGCGATCTATATCGAAAGAGGCACACTGAACGTAACTGGTTCAAACTATAAGGACTGCCATTCGACCTCAACGACAAACAGGCAGGGCGGCGGCGCCATATGGACGAGCGCTACTAGCTTTACCGCAAGTGGGTGCACATTCGATAACTGCTCCGCAATCGACCAGGGTGGTGCAGTGTTCTATCGCGTAGACAACACTTACTCATATCGTAAGAGTACTATCTGTGATTTGAGCGATTGCAACTTTACCAACTGTAGTGCAAATGCAGCCGGCGGACTGGAGATTGATGCGTTTAATACAACTCTAACTAACTGCCATTTTACTGATTGTCGCGCAATTCAGCGTAACGGTGGTGGCTTCAACGTGTGGATACACGATAGCAACGACAATGCCGAAGATACCTCGCTTGTTGTGGAAGGTTGTTCCTTTACGCGATGCATACTTACGTCAACTAAAAATACTGGGTATGGCGGCGCTCTAAGAAGCACGACGAAAACCACGAGGATTGCCAATAGCACTTTCACTGACAATTCTTCAAACAAACAGGGTGGTGCGATTGCTGTTACGAATGGCAATCCGAACATAGATACAAGTGCGACCATAGAGGGCTGTACCATTACCAATTGCAACGCCTCGCTAGAGGGTGGCGGCATCTATGTTGTATCCAAGTATGTAACGGTGCAGGGGGGAAGCATCGTTGGGTGCGCTGCTGGAAATCAGGGCGGAGCAATATATCACCACAAATATGATAGGAATATTTCTCCTATATCAACTACGATTGACAATTGCAGTATCAATAACTGCACAAGTGGTAAGACGGGCGGTGGGTTGGATTCTCGCGCTGAAACCGTAACGATACAACAAGGAACGCAGATTTCTGGCTGTACAGCAAAAGGTAACGGCGGGGGCGTATATCACGCTCCAGATGCATCTCTCTCAGGGTCCAAACTCATCGTTGATGCCTCAACGATTTCGGGCAACACGTCGTCGGCTTCGGGCGGAGGTATCTATACCACCAGCAACATGACACTGCAAAACGGCTCAAACGTCTTGAGGAACCATCTAACCAGCTCCACTGCGGGTAACGCTGCGGGTATCTATATGTCTAACGGAAAGACGCTAACGATTGGCGCAGAGACTGATGATACGAGCGTGGAAGACACGTCATCCGTCCAATACAATACCGTGAGCGGTGGTGTAAGTTCCAATGTGAGGCTTTCCGAAACGAGTGGCGTAAACTCAACTACAAGCGTATTTGTTAACTGCAACCTTACGGGCAATATATATGTGGTAAACGCAAAGAAAGCCGGAACGCAGTTTGGCTCCTCGGCACATGCAAGTCCGCATAACTTTACGTTGGCTAGCCATGCCTTTGTCGCAGATGATGGCTCGCTGTATGGTGTGATTGATGGATCGGAATCCTCGTTTACGCACATCATTTGGGATGCGCCTCCCATTTGTAAAATTACCGATAAGGATGGCCACATTCTGTACAAAGACCCTGCATGCCAGGTTCCAGCCGTCTATTCACACCTAGACGATAGCACTAGAAACAAAAACAAGGACACAGCGTTTTCTGTATTGAGGTATTCCAATAGCGAAATACCGCTGTATACAGCTGAAAACCAGCGATTCAACGATGATACTTGCTACGTTAAGATGCTCGTAGAAAGCTTCTCGATTCAAAAATTTGTCAGTACGATAGCCAATACGGGACACACAATAGTCTTTACCACGGCAGGGAAAGGCGATAATGAGGATGGATATCCATACTTGGGGCCAGACGGTGTGCCCGCCACGATTATTCGTGCTGCGGGTCTTATAGACACGCTGTTCACAGCAAGAGGTGACCTTACATTTGAGAGTATTACGATTGATGGTGGGTCGAGGTATGGGAGAACATCTCAAAGAGCTGGCGCTCTTATAAACATGAAATCTAAAAATGTAACAGTTACGATTAACAATGGCACAACACTGCAAAACTCAACAACTAGCTTAAACGGCGGTGCGATCCACATTGGGTTCGATGATATAAATAATAAAGTAATTATGAATGGTGGAACCATAAGAAACTGCACGGCGCCTAAGGGTGGAGCGGTATACGTAACCAACAAGGGTGGATCGATATTTGAGATGAACGGTGGCACCATTACGGGCAATACTGCGGATACAGGAGCTGGAATTGCCGTTGAGGGAGCGAATTCACGACTATACTTCTCGGGCCTCGTAAACGTAAGCGGTAACGTTCGTCGATCCGATAAGACCACTTGCAATGTCGAGCTAAACCAGGACAGCAACGCAATCATCAATTCCCACGATCTGAACAGCAACTCGTATATAGGCGTTTATGTACCCGATACGAATGGACTCTATAATAAGCACGGTGTAGAGCTCAAGCCGTTTGGAACGCATACCGACACCAATAATCTGTACTGTTTCGTAAACGATCGGAATGGACTAAAAGGAGGAATACTCGAGAGCGCTCCTGGTATAACGCACTGGGTAAAGATTCTGTCTCTGGAGATAAGCAAGAAGGTGGTTAGTGAGGCTGCCGCCGACTACAATGAGAAGTTCCACTTTAACGTCAACCTCTACAACGAGAGTATCAACGGAACGTACGGTGACATTACCTTTACCAATGGTGTGGCCAACGACGTTACGATTGTTGCGGGGCCAAATAACAACGGACGCAAGGTTGCTCAAAACCTCCCGCAAGGAACGCGTTATACGGTAACGGAGGTTGAGAACACCGGATATACCACCAATCCTCAAAACCTTATGCGCACTGGCACTATTGGTGAGAACCTGGAAAGAACCGACGTGGATAAGTATCTTTCCACTGCGGCCTTTACCAACACCCGTAAGCTTGGCAATCTTGCGATTACAAAGACGGTGGATAGCAACGATACCATTGACCCCAATGAGGAGTTTGAGTTTGTGGTCGCGCTGGGCGATAAGACGATCAACGGCACCTATGGTGAAGGCGATACGGCGATCGAGTTCGTAAACGGCGTTGCCAACTTTGCGCTTAAGAACGAGGGGCAAAAGCTCGCAACAGGTCTGCCTTCGAACGTAACGTATACCGTTGAGGAAAAACCAACGCGGCATCAGTCGGAGTACTACACCACAGATCCTGGACTGCAGCAAACCGGAACGATAGCGGCAGACACCACCACGACTGCTGCATTTGTGAACAGGCACGTTTCGGACGGATTCCGCAAAGTGATTTTGCGTAAAGTGGGAACGTTGGATAACGGCAACTACCAGTCGAAGTCCGGCGCGAAGTTCCGCATATATCGCTCTACGTGGGCACCGCTAACCGACGAAGAATACGAGTCGGATGCAACGGGTACGTTCTATGTTGGAACGCTTGCCTATGGAACGTATTATGTGGTAGAGACGCAATTCCCCGACGGTTATGCTCCGCGCAACTATGCGGGATACGACCCGAACAATCCCGATACGTGGCTGTACTACGAACTCCACGTGGGTAAGGTGGGTGATAAAACCGGAGAGAAAGACGCTGATGGTAACGACATCTTGCTGGATGGCCGAGGAACGTATATCCATGGTCTGATCCCAAGAGGCGCCGAAGCGGTAAACGTGCCTAACTATACCTATAGTCTTGCTGTGAACTCGACCAACAGCGACGGGCTATTCTACGTTGGTGAAAGCGCGAATGCCATTCTTACAAGACTTGCAGATGGCACGCCGGACGTAAGCTTTAACGATCAGGTGACCTGGGAGACGAGTGACTCTACTATTGCGGAGATCACTGGTACGACGCCGCAGTCAAGCGTGAACTTTAAAGGTGCTGGTGAAGTAACCATAAGAGCCTATGTAAACATTAACGGCGAAAGAACTTTGGCTGGCGAAGCGACTGTTGTTGTTCAGACGCGCGCCTCGTCAACCGCTGCAGTTCCACATGCCGGCGATGGCGCAAACGACAATCACTCTACGGGCTACCTTACGTACAAAGAACTGAATGAACAAATGTGGGGTGGCGTGAACAACATAGAATGGGTTGACATGGTGGATGCTAATGGCGAGCACTACCTCGCTTTGCGATATAGCTATGGTGGTTCAACAGATTATAGGTATGGAGTTATTTATTATAACGGTACGTATTACAAGGCGGTGGATAGCAACGGTGCTGACTCCTATGGCAAACTCTCCACGGCAGATGGGTATTGGAATAAGTTTACAGTAGATTTGCTAGGTGCGGACACCATTTACAACGATAGCGCCGGTACAAGGATTAAATGGGTGCCTATTGATGGACCCACTGCAGTGCCTGCCTCTGAGTCCGGTCCTGGCTACAGGCATCTTGAGACAGACAAAACTTCGATGCTGTACCACTCGGATTCTTGGCTCAATTCAAATATCGCAGACAACATGGGTGGGACTACATTTGAATGGGAGCCGTTCCGAGATGGATGCATGGTGCTTGTGGGGCATAATTGGGGCGACGCCGTAGGTGTTGTGTGGCGCGATGGAAAATACTACAAGGCCAAAAACGCGGAAACTGGAAGCGACACAGCGGTAAAACTTATGGGCACGTCGTTTAGCGCTAACGATCTTAATGGTGGTACGCATACTTATGTCGGCAACGATGGGCAATCCATTGTGTGGTATGAGATTCCAGATCCATACAACATGGACACTATCAATCCGGCCGACAATCCACCTGAGATAGGTACGCAACCAGAAGCGGATCTGTTTGAGAATATGCAGTGGCTTTGGAGCCAGTGTAAGTGGCAACAATATCGGGACGGATGCTTGCTGGCGGCTTTATCGAATGACTGGACTAAGGATTATCAAAAGAATGCACCGGTAGTGTGGTATGCAGGGCATTACTACAAGCCGACAGGCATTGAGCAAAGCAGTATGACCATTGGTATCCTTAATGAGGGATTCTATCCGTCGGATCTAACAGACGGACAGCCGCACATGTATGGGTATGGCTCCGGGATGAGAATCATTACCTGGCAACTTATTAAATAGCGGTTCATTTTGCAAAATGGCAAGAAACCCCGCAGGAATGTATATTCTTGTGGGGTTTTGCTATGGCATGACGCGTAAAGCGATTTCGTAGCAGCCCCTCCGTATGCCCATACGCTGTGCAAGGTACCCAATCCTAAGCATTTGTGATACAGTTCAAACATTACTTGCTCTTGTCAACTGTCCTATAATCGCAGCGGGGGGCATCACATGAGGTTTTGGCGCACCTTCGCGTCTGCGTTTACAATAATTTGCTTGTTGGCGAGTCTTGTGGCGTTTATGCCGCAAGCGACGCTTGCTACCGAGGCTGGAAGAACGCAATCCGAAGAGGAGAGTGGCTCATCCGGTGTGCGGGGCAGTGACCAGTCTTCAAGTTCGTTATCTTATAATTCGACGCAGGGCAACCAAGGCGATGCAGAGGTCCAAGGACAGCCAGGTCCTTCCGCATACACTGATGACCAAGTCCAACAAGTTGACTCCTCGCTTTCCTATTCTCAAGGGCAGGATCAGCAGGCTATCGACGACCCACAGTTCAGCGAGCCAATTCCCGTTGAGGAATGGTATGTGGACGAGCATAGCGACTACAAAACCACCCTCGACCCCATTCCCGTAACGTCGGAGACGCATGAGATCAAAAACGGGGTATACATAGTTCGCGAAAGCATGGAGTTGGAACAAACCCTATGGATTGGCGGCAAGGCGCGCTTGATTCTAGCTGACGATGTGGTTCTTAGCGTGCCTAAGGGTATTCGCGTAAGAAAGGACGCAACCCTTACGCTATACGCACAGGGTGATGCGGCTGGATCGCTTCTTATCCGCAAGGGGGTAAAACGATACCTCACGGACGAGCAAAAGAAGAAGGAAGAAGAGGAAATCGCGCGCAGGCGCGAGGAGGATCCAACCTATGTGGCGCCAAAACCGCAGCTTTTGTTTGTGTGGCCTTGTTTGGATGTGACGGCAGGCGATCACGAACCGCGCCCAGACGATGACGAGGACCCAAAGCACGCACCCAGGCACATAGACAAGCCAAAGCTCAACGACGCTCTTCTTTGTAAGGACTATCTGGTTATTCGGCCAAAGGTGACACACGAGCTGGAAGACAAGAATGGCTACTATGCGTGCGCTACGTGCGGGCAGAACTTTGAGGATCTGGAGGCGCACATATCGCTTACTGCCGAGCAAGTGCAACAGATCGTTGAGGCTCAGGCTGCCGCTGATGACGTTCTTATTGGCGAGGCTTCAACCGTAACCATATCTTTTGACCCCAATGGGGGAGCGGGAAGCATGGCGCCCTTGGAAGTGGAATCGGGGCAGAGCTTCGAGTTGCCCGAATGCACGTTTACGCCACCCGAAGGGAAGGTGTTCAGCGTCTGGAGCTTGGGTGCGCCTGGATCTGTGGCATCGGTTCCCACATCCACCACAGTTAAAGCGTGGTGGGTTGACGCTCCCTCGGCAAAAGGCGAGGACAAAGCTCAGTCCGAGAGTTCTCAAGCCACAGGATCGCAGGTGCAACCCAGCGGTCAAGCGGATAACACGCAAGATGCGTCCGTCTTGCAGACTACGACCAATACGTCTAGCTCAACCTCCAGCTCTTCTAGTTCTCAAACATCTACAAACGGCTCGCCCACAACGGGAGACAGGATTGCCGAGCACTTTGGTGCGCTGGTACTGTGCTTGGTGGGCGGCGCAGCCTTTATTGTCTTAGGCAAGTCTTGGCGCTAAAGCCTAACAAGGGAACGAGTCACTTGTCAGCTTTTGCGTGCTCCCTGCAACCATTATTGAATGAGTAAGACCGCTGACGCCGTATGACCTGTTCGCCCGCATGCGAATCGTAGTAACATAAGCCATAACTGCGAAAAACGCATTTCGAATGGAGCCACCATGAAGTTCACGCGACTTGGAGACCTTCTTATAGACGCGGGCGTTATTACCGACGAACAGTTGGGTCAGGCGCTTGCCAACCAGAAGAAGACAAAGCGTCGTTTGGGCGACGAGTTGGTGCAGTCGGGCATCATTACCGAGCGGCAGGTGGTCGACGCCCTTACCATGCAGCTGGGCATCGATTACATAGACCTCACCGAAACCGAGATCAGTCCCGAGATGACCAAGCTCGTGCCCAAGAATCTCGCAAAGCGCTATAGCGTGGTTCCGGTTCGTACGCGCGGCGACGAGCTCTACCTAGCCATGAGTGACCCCCTCAACTTCATCGCCACCGAGGAGGTGCGCGCGGCATCGCGCAAGCGCGTGGTTCCCATGATTGCCATGCAGTCCGGCATCGACCACGCCATCTCGCAGCTATACGGCACCGAGGGTGCAAAGCGCGCCATCCGCGAGATGCAGCAGGAGGTTGGCGAGTCCGCACGCGAACGGCATGGCGTCAAGATTGCGGAGGTAGGCGAGGACAACGAGTCGTCGGCGCCTTCCATCCGCCTGGTCGACAACATCATCGAGCGCGGAATCTCCACCCGCGCATCCGACATCCACATCGAGCCCATGGAGAACGAGGTGCTCGTGCGCATGCGTGTGGACGGTTTGTTGCGCAACGAGTTCAACATCCCCAAGGAGCTGCAGTCGTCCCTCACGTCGCGCGTCAAGGTTATGTGCAACATGGACGTCACCGAGCGTCGCGTGCC
The DNA here is from genome assembly GCA_902803315.1 of uncultured Coriobacteriaceae bacterium. Lineage (GTDB taxonomy): Bacteria > Actinomycetota > Coriobacteriia > Coriobacteriales > Atopobiaceae > RUG440. The sequence goes on along the minus strand of CADCPM010000068.1, from coordinate 3,397 downwards.
TCAGGACGGCCGCGCCATCGTACGTGTACGCATGAAAGAGGCGGACCTGCGTGTTTCCACGCTGCCTACGGTTCATGGCGAGAAGATCGTAATGCGAATCCTGGACCGCGAGCAGAAGCTCAACACGCCCGAAGAGCTGGGATTCCAAGGCATCAACCTCGAGCGCTACAACATGCTGCTTGGCCTCAAGCAGGGAATCATCCTGCTCGTGGGTCCCACCGGTTCGGGCAAGAGCTCGACGCTCTTTACCATGATCGACCGCGTAAACACCGAGCAGGTAAACATCGTCACGCTCGAGGACCCGGTGGAATACAACATCGAGGGCGTCAACCAGGTGCAGGTAAACGAGAAGACGGGCATGACCTTTGCGGCAGGCTTGCGCTCGATCTTGCGTCAGGACCCCGACATCGTTGCGGTGGGCGAGATTCGTGACCAAGAGACGGCAGACATCGCCTTCCGTTCCGCTGTGACGGGCCACCTGGTCCTCTCTACGCTGCATACCAACGACGCCGTATCTACCTTGGACCGCCTCAACGACATCGGGGTTGAGCCCTACATGGTATCCACGGCGCTCAAGGGCGTCATATCGCAGCGTCTGGTGCGCCGTATTTGTCCGCACTGCAAGGAGCAGTACGTGCCCACCGACGACGAGATGAAGTCCGTTGGCTTTGATCCCATGGATCCCAAGATGGACGGAGTCATGTTCTCGCGCGGTCGTGGGTGCCCCGAGTGCTACCACTCGGGCTATCGCGGCCGTATTGTGGTGGTGGAGACGCTCACGCTCGACAAGCGCATTCGCCAAGCTATAGCAACGAGCGCTCCGCGCGCGCAGCTGCTGGATGCGGTGGAGAAGAGCGGGTTCGAGCCCATGCTGGAGAACTGCCGTTCACTGGTGTTGCAGGGAATCACGACCACCGAAGAGGTGGAGCGCGTGGTGTTTGCCACGGAGCAATAGCCTCACGTCGATTGCCAAAAATAGTACGCAAAGCGAAAGGAAGTAGCCATGCCATCACTAGACGCCATCGTATGCGTCGCCCAAACCGCGGGGACCTCCGACGTGCTGATTGCTCCCAACGTGCCCATTCGCTTTAGGGTCGACGGTTCGCTTGAGGATGCGAACAGCGAGATCTTGACTCCAGAAGACACCATGGAGCTCGCTCGCGAGGCGTGTGGTGACGAGGTTTCCAAGCTGGACCAGGGCATTGAGGTAGACCTTGCCAAGACCTTCTCCAACGGGGTGCGTTGCCGTATTAACGTGTATCGCAGCATGGGCAAGGCGTGCATGGCCGTCCGCCTTTTGGCAAGCTCCATTCCCGACCTGAACAAGCTGGGCGTTCCCCCCATCGTGCACGAGTTCCAAACGTATCAGCGCGGCATCATCATTGTTACGGGCGAAACGGGCTCGGGTAAGTCGACCACGCTTGCGGCCATTATCGACCGCATCAACCACACGCGTCCCGACCACATCGTTACGCTCGAGGACCCGGTGGAGTACGTGTACGTGCCCGACCGCTGCTCCATAGACCAGCGCGAGATCGGTCGCGACACCGCCAGCTTTGCCGAGGGCCTGCGAGCGGTTCTTCGTCAGGACCCCGACGTCATTCTGGTGGGCGAGATGCGTGACTTCCAAACCATCGAGACGGCACTTACCGCAGCCGAGACGGGTCACCTGGTGTTCGGCACGTTGCACACCCAGTCTGCCGCCGACTCGATCGACCGTTTGGTGGACGTGTTCCCCGAGGAGCGCCAGCAGCAGATTCGCATGCAGCTTTCCATGACGCTCAAGGCCGTGGTGAGCCAGCAGCTCATAAAGCGTCGCGGTGGCGGACGCGTGCTTGCCGCCGAGGTGATGGTAGTCAATCCCGCCATCAAGAACCTCATTCGCGAGGGCAAGACCCCGCAGATCGCAAACACGTTGGCAACCACGGCGGAGCTTGGGTCGGTTACCATGGACCGTGCGCTGCAGGCGCTGGTTCGTAGCCGTACGATTACTGCGGCCGACGCCATTGCCGCGGCGCACGACCCCGAGCAGATGCGCAGACAGGTGCGATAGGGTAGAGCAAGCATCCTAGGAGGTAATCGTGAAAGCGTTTAAATACACGGCACGATCGTCGTACGGGGCGACGGTTGACGGCATTGTGGAGGCAAACACGATTGACGATGCCGTTAGCCAACTCAAGGACGACGGCTACATTGTTACCTCCATTGAGGCGTCTGGCGGCGAGCACGACATTGACCTGCGCATTGGCAACAGGAAGACCAAAGAGAAGACCCTCTCCATTATGTGCAACCAGTTTGCCATCATCCTGGAAGCGGGCCTTCCCATCGTGCGTACGCTCGAGTTGGTAGCCGGGCAAACGGAAGACAAGACCCTAAAGGAGATTTTGTCCAATGTGGCCGACGACGTTGCCGCAGGTTACGAGCTGGCCAGCAGCTTTGAGAAACACGGAGGGAACCTGCCCACGACCTTTATTGAGTCCGTGCGTGCCGGCGAGCAATCGGGTAACCTCACCATCGTGTTCCGCAGGCTCGCGGACTTCTACCGTAAGCAGTCCGAGACCAAGGGCAAAGTAAAGAGCGCCATGATGTACCCCGCGTTCATTATGGTCGTGGCTGTGGTCGTAATCGTCGTTATTATGGTGTTCGCTGTTCCGACGTTTAAGTCCACGTTCGAGGGTATGGGTACCGAGTTGCCGCTTCCCACGCAAATCATGATCAACGTATCGGAGTTCATGACCAAGTTCTGGTGGGTGTTCATTCTGGTTGGGGGAGGCGCCTACGGAGCGGTGCAGCTCGCCAAGAGGAAGAGCGAGGATTTCCGCCTGAAATGGAGCAAGCTCGGCACCAAGTTGCCCGTTCTTGGCAAGATCACGCTCATGAGCTCGTCTGCACAGTATGCCTCCACCATGGCCGTGATGATGACGGCGGGTCTTTCCGCCTCGCAGGCGGTAGACGTTACGTCACGCACCATTGGCAACTACTACATGGGCCATGCCTTGGCCACCATTGTTCCCGACTTGGAGGCGGGCAAGCCGCTTGCCGAGTCCCTGGCCTCAACGGAAACGTATCCGCGCCTCGTTACCGAGATGACCGGCGTGGGTGAGGAAACGGGTGAGCTTGAGCACACGCTCGAGGTCGTGAGTGACTACTACGACTTTGAGGTGCAGGAGGCTACGTCGCGCGCCATTGGACTCATGGAGCCCATTACCATCTGCGTGCTTGCCGTAATAGTGTGTGGAATCTTGCTTGCCGTATACCTGCCGATGTTCAGCATCTACGGCGACTTCAACTCCACGCTGTAAGAAGATAAGTAAGCGTCAAAACATAGGCATCTAGCTTTGCCGGAGTAGCAAAACGATAATCCTCCCAACGACGTATCGATCGATGGGAGGATTGT
>CADCPM010000067.1 GCA_902803315.1 uncultured Coriobacteriaceae bacterium | reverse complement strand
GCACGTACGCTGCTCGCGCGAGCCTACGGAGATAAGCCATACCACGAGTGGCAGGACCTTTTTGGCAGCCATGCCGAAAGAACATTGGGAAGAATCTTCCAAAATATGTGGGATATCTAATATATTCGCGCGTATTATAAGCAACATGACAACCGTTAAGGGAAAGGAAATACCATGGAGTTCAACGATTTGAGCAAAGAGCTGCAGGAGAAGGCGATGGCGTGCAAGACGCCAGAGGAAATCTTGGCGCTCGCCAAGGATGAGGGCTACGAGCTTTCCGACGAGGAGCTGGAGAGCATCAACGGCGGCATGATGTGGGGCGATGTCTGCGTGGGCGTGGCATGCAAGGTGTGCCGTGGCTACAAGGGCTGCAAGTGCTACTAGGGCGCGCTATTTGAGGCTGGGCCTTGCGGACGCAGCCGTTACGGACTCGGCGTCACGAGCGCGGGTAGCACGAGACGTAAATGAGTTGTTCGAGCAGGGGCATGGCCCCTGCTCCCATAAGGAGGAAGACGTGGAAGAGCGGCGAACCGCGGGCGATGCAGGCTGGCATGCCTCGCGCTATAACCTGATGGCAAGGGTTCCGGGTACCAAGAACGTTGCCATCGCCAACCTGTTCAAGGGCAATTGTGCGGAGTACACACCGATCGAGATGTTCCTGCTGTCGGTGATAGAGGAGCTCGATGAGGGCCATCCCATAATTGAGCGCTTCGCGCGGCGGGGCGTTATCTGCAAATTTGACGAGCGGGCCGCGCTCGAGTCAATGGGCCGAGCCGCCTGTGCGTACGGTGGGTCCGTGGCGCTCACCATTTGCCCGACCATGGGTTGCAACTTTGACTGTCCGTACTGTTTCGAGAACCATAGGCGGGGGAAGATGTCGCAAGAGGTGCAGGACGATGTCGTGGCGCTCGCCGAGCGTATGATGGACGCCTCCTCATCCAAGAATCTCTCCGTAAGCTGGTTTGGGGGCGAACCGCTCCTGGCCCCCGATGTCATTGAGTCGCTTTCGCAACGGCTGATGGCGCTCGTGGAGCGGCGGGGCGGTGAATACTCGGCCGGCATCATTACCAACGGATACCTCCTGACACAGGAGATAGCGGATATGCTCGCCCGCTGCAAGGTCGATTCGGCGCAGATCACCATAGACGGTTTGGGTGCGACACATGATGCCACGCGTTACCTGCGAGGCGGTGGACCGACCTTCGAGCGCATAACAGCCAACCTGCGCGACGTGAAGATTCCCTTCAAGGTGAGCGTTCGCCACAACGTACACGAAAGCAACTTATCCCAGATTGACGACTTGGAAGCGTTCGTTGAGGAATTGGCAAGACTTTCGGGCAACGAACTCGAGTACTACACCGCCGTCGTGTATGGCAGCGAGGTTGCGGACGAGCGTGGAGGCCAAGTGGGACTGCTGTGCGGCTCGGATGCCAGTAGCGTGGGAGTCAGGCAGGAGGCCAACCGATTTGAGGCTGGCCATGGTTACTACTGTGGCGCGAACATGCTGTGGAGCGTTGGTGTTGACGATTGCGGCAACCTGCAGAAGTGCTGGGAGTCTGTTGACAAGCCGCAGTTCTCGTTTGGCACGGCGCATGACTGGGACCCCAACGATCCGCTGGCAACGGCAAGCAATCCGGACAACCTCACCATGTACCTCAACCTGGCATGTCCCTTGCCCGACGAGGAATGTCGCGAATGCGTTTGGCTGCCCATGTGCGTGGGTGGGTGTCCCCACAAGCGCCTGACGACGGGCCGCGGATGCGTGGCGTTCAAGGACGAGCCTGAGCGCTATGTGCTTGCGCTGCACGATCGCATTGGTAAAGGCAGGCGTCATGGCGAAACGAAGGATGAGTCAAAGTCATAGCTTTGCTTCGGGCTAGAATTGCGCACGCTCCGACCTTTTATCCGAATATTCGGATAAGTGGACGAGAGGCTGATACGCTTCGTGAAGGAGAATTTTGCCGCTGGGCGCTCGTTCGACAACGTCACGCACCTCAACGCCGCGGCGCTCGAGTGGTGCGGGAAGCAGGGTTCGCGATACCGCAAGGCGGTG
>CADCPM010000066.1 GCA_902803315.1 uncultured Coriobacteriaceae bacterium | reverse complement strand
CTTCGGCGAGCTGTTCATGCTCATCGAGAACGACAAGCGCGGCTCCAAGAACAAGCTGCAGCTGCTCTACTCCCGCGAGCTCTTCTACGTGCCGAGCAACGTGTACCTCATTGGCATGATGAACACCGCCGACCGATCGCTCGCGCTGCTCGACTACGCGCTACGCCGCCGCTTCGCGTTCTTCGACCTGCGTCCCGGCTTCGACGCCGACGGATTCCTCTCCTATCGAGACGGGCTGTCGAGCTCAAAGCTCAACGACCTGCTTGCGTGCGTCGTGCGTCTGAACGAGGACATCGCCAAGGACGACACGCTGGGAGACGGCTTCTGCATCGGGCACAGCTACTTCTGCGGCATGAGGGCGGAGGACGTCACCGACGCCAAGCTCTCGGCCATCGTCGAGTACGAGCTAGTGCCGATGCTGCGCGAGTACTGGTTCGACGAGCCATCCAAAGTACGGGAGTGGACCGACGCTCTGCGCAGGTCAATCAAGTGATTCGCATCCAGAACATCTACCACATGCTCGCCTACGCCTTCCAGGTGCTGCGCGAGCAGGGATACCGTGACGTGGCGACCGAGGAGTTCGCCAATACGGCGGAGCTCTGCGCTGCAATCCTCGCACGCGGCGTGAGCTCGCAGCTCAAGCGCGGGCTCGGGCGGGAATACGTGGACCGGACTGACACGCTTTCGACCCTGCGCGGTAAGATCGAGGTGAGCGAGTCGGTCAAGACGCGCTCCGTGCTGCGCCGACAGATGGTTTGCAGCTACGACGAGTTCTCCGTCGACACGACGATGAACCGGATCCTCAAGGCGACGATGATCCTGCTCGTGCGGTGCGACATCGGCAAGGCGCGCAAGAAGGAGCTCAAGCGGCTGCTGGTGTACTTCGGCGACGTGGGCGACGTGGACCTGGCGACCGTTGACTGGCACATGCGCTTCGACCGCAACAACCAGACCTACCGCATGCTGATGAACGTGTGCTGGCTGGTCGCCAAAGGGCTGCTGCAGACGCATGCCGACGGCACCTCCCGCCTGATGGACTTCCTGGACGAGCAGCGCATGAGCAGGCTGTACGAAAAGTTCATCCTTGAGTACTACCGGCGCGAGCACCCGAGCTGGACGCCAGCGCACCCTACATAGCCTGGGCACTCGACGACGGCTTCGATGACATGCTGCCCGCGATGCACACCGACGTAACGCTGACGCGTGGCGGTACGGTGCTCATCGTCGACGCGAAGTACTACAGCCACGCGACACAGCAGCAATTCGACAAGCGCAGCGTGCACTCGGGTAACCTGTACCAGATCTTCACCTACGTGAAGAACAAGGAGGTCGAGCTCGCACGAGCGGGCGTGCCACACGAGGTGTCGGGCATGTTGCTCTATGCCAGGACCGACGAGGAAGTGCTGCCCGATGGCGTGTACCAGATGAGCGGCAACCAGATCAGCGTGAGGACGCTGGGGTTGGATTTGCCGTTTGAGGAGATACGGGCGCAGCTGGATGGAATTGTTGATGGGCATTTCGCTGAGGAGTCTCATGAGCTTTAGCTGGGAGATCAAAGTTAAGGGATTCGGACCCTTTGCCGCTCAAGCTGGCGGGAAGATGACACTCGGATCTTCTCGCGTAGCGCTCTACTCTGGCAATGGGCAGGGGAAGACCTGCATGAGCCGCTTATTCCGCGCTGCAGACAGCGATGCCGGGGATGTTTCGGATAGCGTCATCAACCGTGACGGCAATTCAGGAACCTTCACCTTCGCCATTGCCGAAAATGGAGCGCAAGTTGGTGAGTTAAGCATATCGATGAAACGTGGCGGGAACCCTACAATCACCAACGGTACCGATTACATCTTTCACGTCTTCAACAGCGATTATGTAAGGGACAACCTTGGGAGCCTCCACTATTCTCCGAACGGAGATGGCTTCACCGGATACATAATCGGCAGAGAAAACATCGACGTCTCAGATAAAAAGGCGCAACTAGACGACCTTGAAAAGCAAGGCAAGGAAAAGCGCGAAGCGATAGACGATGCAGTAAGCGAGGCACGTGCCAGACTTGCGGAGCTTGGTCTCACCCGGCTCAAGGGTTACAGGGAGCTAACTACTCAGAAGATCCTCGCCATGGATGCTTGCACCTGCCGACTCGATGACAAGCTTATCGAGTTCGAAGCCCTCCGTGGACTACCCGATGTTATTCCAACGCTTGCCGGGCTTACCTTCGACACCTCTCAGATTGATTTCGAAGGCATTAAAGCCCTGCTTGCCCATGCTTACTCGAGAGACAAGTTCGCGGACGAGTTTATTGAGACGGTTCAACCAAAGAGGGATTTCGTCAAGACTGGCCTCGGGTTGATTAAGGATGATACCTGCCCGTTCTGCGGCACAAGCTTTGACGATAAGGCACGAGATCTCATTCGTTCCTATGAGGAATACGTGCAGGGACAAGAAGCAAAGACCATTGGAGTAATCGAAGGGCACGCGCAACAGATAAAGACACTTCGCTGGATGTATGAGCAACTCCTCGTTCACTACCAGGGCAAGATGAGCCAGTTTAATCAATTACGACTGGCTTTCCCGACGCTGGGCGATGCGGCATTACCAGAACTTCCGCCGCTCACTGAGCTTGATGACGCAATTGATGCGCTGACCGGCATCCTGACCAAGAAAGCCGCCGACATTTCCGTCGTTTTCGACAATGCCGAGCTTGATACGCTGCAATCACTAATCGACAACATTTCCAGTTACATCGTTGATGCCGATGAGTTGCTTGCGAAATTCGATGCGCTCGCCGGGAAAGCCTCTACGGCTCTGACTGCTGTAAAACAGGACCTCTGCACTGAGATGGCGAACAAAGTTAGGAATGACTGTGACACGTTGATTGCTGAGCGAGAGGCAATCGGCAGGGATTACCAGCTGCTAGACAAAGAGATAAAGGAGACAGAGGCGCGTAGCCGCAGGTCGAAGCGCGAGGCAATCGCAGAAATGCTAGAACGATTGATTCTCCAGGTCTTTGGGGACCGGTACACTTTCAATCCCGAGCATTTCACGATCTCACTGGGTAATTCCCTGCTGGGAGATGAGGCAGAAGAGATCATGAGCGACGGCGAGAAATCCGCCCTCGCGTTCTGCCACTTTATCGCCTCCACATGGAACCTTCTTGACAGTGATACCGATGCCGAAAAGCTCTTCTTCGTAATCGACGATCCAATCTCAAGCCTTGACTACCATTATGTCTACAACATCGTTCAGATAATCAGGGATCTCAACGTGGCCTTTGGCCTCTCGCGGGTGCGCTTCTTCCTAATGACTCACAACAGCGCGTTCTTCAACATGCTTGCCAGGAACAAGATTGCCAAGGATCATTTCATACTCCACGACGGCGCTATCGAGCCGTGCAAGAGCCACTACGTCACGCCTTATAGCGAGCACCTGAAAGACCTATACAAAGTTGCAGCTGGCGTTAGCGGCCCCACGCACACCACCGGCAACTCAATCAGACAAATCATCGAGGCACTTTGGCGCTTCGACAACCCTGCCGCAAAAGACCTTCTTGATTATCTCAACACCGAAGCGTGCCACGAGCTGAAGAATTGCGAATACATATACACCGTGTGCCAGGACCAATCGCACGGAGCATCGTTATTTGACAGGGATCAACCGCCGGAAGACGAGGCAATTCGGCGGGCCTGTTGGGCGGTGCTGAACCATGTCCATGAAAAGTATCCAGGCCAACTCATTGCCTCAGCAATCAGCTTCGAGGAGCTTATCCAGCAAGTGGCTGCAGCGCAATAGCCGTCACCAACTTGTGACACGCTGCGACGATGCCCGTACCGGTAAAGGTGCGGGCATTGTTCGCCTCTGCCCGCCTTACGAGACGAAAGGCAGGCATGAACATGGACGGTGAGACCAATGGCAGCCAGGAAGCCACGCAGGGTGCGCAGAACGCGTCGCAACAGCAGGGCCAAGAGCAGCAGGAAACGCAGCAGGGCCAGTCGCAGGTAGGCGTCAACGAGACCGACTACGAGAATCAGATCGCGGAGCGTGACGAAAAGATCGCGGCGCTGGAGGCCCAGGTTGCCGAGGCGGTCAAGAACGCCGAGACCGCAGAGCAGCTTCGCAGCGAGATTGCGGAGCTCAAGGCCCAGGGCGAGAGCGACCGGATCGACTTCAAGCTGCAGCTCGCGGGCGTGCGCAACGTGAAGGCGGCACGCGCCCTTCTCGCAGACCATGGCAATTTGGAGCTTGACCAATGCGAGCGCGGGCTATAACGCCCGCGCCTTCTCGCTAAAGACGTGCCAGAGGGCACGTCTTCTTAACGCTCGAAGCGTGGACAAGCTGAAGGAGGCCGAGCCCTGGCTCT